>JAJZAC010000161.1 GCA_021799615.1 Actinomycetes bacterium | reverse complement strand
AAAGCGGTACGCGAGCTGGGTTTAGAACGTCGTGAGACAGTTCGGTCCCTATCCGATGCAGCCGTAGGAGATTTGAGGAAGGCTGTCCCTAGTACGAGAGGACCGGGACGGACGCAGCTCTCGTGTGTCAGTTGTCCTGCCAAGGGCACGGCTGATTTGCGACCTGCGGGTGGGATAAGCGCTGAAAGCATCTAAGCGCGAAGCTCGTTCCTAGATGAGATCTCCCACAGGGTTAACCTGGTAAGGCCCGTGGCCAGACGACCACGTTGATAGGCCGGAAGTGTACGTGCGGCAACGCATTCAGCTGACCGGTACTAATCGGCCGAGGGCTTGGGAACTTGCTCGTGCTCGCTATGGAACGCTCAGGGATGGCTTCGGCCATTCCGGCGCCCCGTTCTCCGATGGAGATGGAGGCGCTACAGCGCACGATTTCCGGTGGCCATGGCGGCGGGGATACACCCGTTCCCATTCCGAACACGGCAGTTAAGCCCGCCAGCGCCGATGGTACTTGGGGGGTGACCCCCTGGGAGAGTAGGACGCCGCCGGGATTTCTCTGGACGAAGCCCCCGCCTCTGGCGGGGGCTTCGTCGCGTCCTGGCGTAGGTACGACTCGACGGCCAGCGGTTGCCTGCGGCGCGGACGGTGCGCAGGTGACGTCGGCCCCGGGCGGAACAGCGTGGCACGGCCGATCCAGAGGTAGGCGACGCCGGAGGTAGGTAGGCATGCCGGCGGGTCTGGGGGACCTGTACTGTGTGACCCCAACGTCGACGGAACGTCGGCCCTGAGGCGGGAGGCGGCGATGAGCGATGTGTCGGGCGGGGCGGGCTGGTGGATGGCCTCGGATGGCAAGTGGTACCCGCCGGAGCTGCACCCGGACGCAAGGACGACGGCTCGGGCGGCAGGCGTGGCAGCCTCCGGTTCTCCGACGTCAGGAAGCGCTGTTCCCCAGCAGGCCCAGCCGGCCCAGCAGTGGACTGCCGCAGGGATCGGTGCTTCGTCGGGCGGGTTACCGCCGTTCGGGGGGATGCCTCCGATGGCGGTGGCCGGGCCGGAGGGTGCCGGGTTCGGAATTCCCGGTCCCGGAGCGGTGCCCGGATGGGGGGGTCCTCAGGCACCCGCTCAGCCCGACGCCCAGCCGGGGATACCGGGCCAGGCCTCTGTGCATCCCGGTTATGCCCCGCTGGGTTATGGGCAGGGGTTCGACTACCAGGGGTTCAGTGTGCCCGGCGGCGGACCGCTGGCAGGTGGTCGGCGGTCCCGGCGCCCACGGCCGCTCGTGCTCGGGGTTGGCGCAGTGACGGTGGTGATCGCCGTGGTCGGCGCACTGTTCGGCACCGGTGTGCTGACGCCTGCGTCGATCGGCCTACCGCTCGGATCGGGCAGTGCCGTGATCAATTGGCCGAGTGGCACGCCTCCGCAGATGCCAAGCTTCACGACCGGGATCCTCCCGCATTCGGCGTTCACGGGCGTGATCGCCGGGAAGACGGTGAGGGGTACTGGTGGCATTTCGGCAGAGCTGTTCGGCGTGTTGTTCGGGGGCACGGACAATGCTCCCGCGGACATCACCTTCTTCACAGCTTCGGGAACGTTGGGCAGCACGCAATTCTCGGTCGACGTGGACGTTCCGAAGGCGGAATTGAACAAGCTGGGTGTGGCCGGTTCAGGCACGCCACCGCCAGGCACCGTGCTGACGTTCGATGTGAGCGGAAGGTACGGGAAGTTCGCGATCAAGGGGACGCTCTCTGGCGACGCAGGCTCGGCCGAACCGCCCCTCCACTTCGACGTGACCATCGGTCCGGTCCGAGCGACGGGCACCATCATCGTCGACTCCGGGTCCAATCGGGCGACGGCCACCTATTCACTCTCCTGACGGACTCGTTGGCCGGCCTCGAGGCGCCGTCCCGCTTCGGCGCCGCCGCCGGCACGTCTCCTGTTGTTCGGGTGCGCCGGCCCCGGTCAGCGGGAATCGGGCCAGGAGGGCGGGCGGGCCAGCGCCTCGCGATCGGTACACTCCAGTGATGACCCCTTCCCACTCCGGAGGGCCAGCGCGCCCGGATGACGACGACGCCTCCGGCGCGTCCCGAGCCGGCAGGCCTGCGCCCCGCGCACCCGGCAGGCAGGTAGGACCACGTGGGCCTCGGGGCGGTACCGGGGCGGGCGATGCGAGCAGGCGTGGTGCGCCGTCCGGGCCCCGAGGCGATCGAGCCGACCGTGCGCGGGGCGGAAGTTGGAACGACCGACCGTCGCGGGGGCGTGACTGGAGCGGTTCCGAGCCTGGTGGCCGGCGGGTGAACCGGGGCGAGGGTGGCCCGGTCCGTCGGCCGGGGTCCGGTGGTTCAGGTGGTTCAGGTGGTTCAGGTGGTTCAGCGGCTGGTGCTGGCCGCCCGCCTGCTTCACGCCGCGCCGCCGGACCGGGTGCACGCCGGGACGAGGGTGGCAGTGGACGGGGGCCACGCAGGGCAGGCGGGGCAGGCGGGGCTGGTCCGCAGGCATCCGACGAGCGGCGCGGCAGGTGGGGTGGCTCCGGAGAGCAGAGGACCACGGGGCAGCGTCGGGGATCCGGCGAGTGGAGCCCGGGCGGCAGGGGTGGTGCCGCACGGGCTGGTGGGGAGCGGCCGCGAGCCGCATCGACCGGTCGCGAGGATCGCCACGGTGGCCCGAAGGGCCGGGTGGGCCGTGCGGGAACCCGCGGCGACGGTCGCCCTGTCCCGCTCGGCGACCGGGATGGTGGCCGTCCCTACGGTGGCGTGAGGGGTCGGCCGGGCGACCGAGGCGACCGAGGCAGCCGAGCCGGCGGTAGCGCGCGGCAGTTCACCGGCGGGGAACGACCCGATCGGCGCACGCCGGACCGACGTACACCGGGTCGCGGAGCGCCGGACCGGCGTACACCGGGTCGTGGAGCGCCGGGACCCAGGTGGCAGCGGGAGCCAGAGCCCGGTATCGACCGCGCCGGGTGGGGGAGCCTCACCCGCCGCGGTGCTGCCGCGGTGCGCCGAGAGGGTGCCCGGGGGCCGGCCGACGGTGGCCCCGATGCCGAACGGCAGCGCAGGGCCCGGAGCGACGAGTTCGTCCCGGAGCGGTTCGAGCGTGTCGACGAGCCCGCTCCGAAGCGGAGGTCCGTGGCCGGCGAGGTGGAGCGCCCCCGACCGCAGCGGCACGTGGGACCAGGTGCTCGGCCCGACCAGCCTCCGGACCTGCCGCCCCACATCGCCACCGAGCTGGCCACGGCCGCCGGCCCGGACTGGGGCGTCCTGAAGGAGCGGGTCACCGAGCGCCTGGCTGCCGCCATCGGTGCCTACGAGCGCGAGCGCTATCGCGACGCCGGCAGGATCTTCAAGGTGGTCGTCGACCTGCTTCCCAACGCCCCGTCGGTCCGGGAGCTGGCTGGCCTGTGCCAGTACCGGCAGGGCTACTGGCGGGCAGCCCTCACCAACCTCGAGGCGTTCGCTGCGCTGACCGGCTCGGTCGACCAGCACCCGGTGCGTATGGACTGCGAACGGGCGCTGGGCAGGCGCCGTCGGGTCGAGGCCTTGTGGGACGAGCTGCGGACCGGGTCGCCCGAGCCCGAAGTCCTCGCCGAGGGCCGGTTGGTCCTGGCCGGCACCCTGGCCGACGGCGGGGACATGGCCGGCGCCATCGACCTCCTCGTCCGGGCCGGCGCCGGCCGGCTGGTGCGCAATCCCGCCGAGCGGCACCTGCGTCAGTGGTACGTGTTGGGGGACCTGATGGAACGGTCTGGGGAGCTGTCCCGCGCTCGCGAGCTCTTCGCCCGGATCGACGCCGTCGAGCCGGACGCCTACGACGTGCCCGACCGGCTCGAGTCGCTCGGACCGGTCGCCCGCTCCCGCCGCGGTGGCCGTTCCGGGGCTCCGGGACGTTCCCGCCAGGGGCGGTCGTCCGGGCCCGGCGCCCAGCAGGGACGGGGTGGCGAGAGCCGATAGGCTCGACGGCATGTTGCGTCCTGAAAACTGGACCAAGCCTGCGGGTGCAAGTCCCGTCTGGGTAATCGCCGGAGAGCCCAGTAGCAGACCCCGGTCCGTCGGAGAGATCCGGCG
>JAJZAC010000050.1 GCA_021799615.1 Actinomycetes bacterium | reverse complement strand
CACGATGATGATGCTCCTGGAGCCGCAGCGGTCGACCGTCCACCGCGACTGAGGCCGGACGGCACCGGCCAGGGCCCGACCGGCGGCTGGTGCCGACCGGGGTGGCGGCCGGGATGACGGCCCCCGCCGGTTACCGGGCCTCAGGCCCTGCCGCCCCGCTCGACCGGCGGCAGGTCGGCCACCTCGGCATCGGTGAACAGGCGGGACCGGATGAGGAACCGGACCCCCTCGGGAGCTTCGACCGAGAACCCGCTCCCCCGGCCCGGCACCACGTCGACCGTCAGGTGGGTGTGGGACCAGTAGCGGAACTGGTCGCCGCCCATGTAGAAGGGCACGCCCCCCACCTCGCCCAACAAGACGTCGTCCTGGCCGATCCTGAGCTCGCCGAGCGGGAAGCACATGGGGCTCGAACCGTCGCAGCACCCTCCGGACTGGTGGAACAGCAGGGGCCCGTGCTGTTCCACCAGTCGTGCCAGGAGGGCGGCCGCGTCGGGGGTGATGTCGACGCGATGGACCGTCGCCACCGGCTCAGAAGAACCCGAGCCGCTTCGGGCTGTAGCTCACCAGCAGGTTCTTCGTCTGCTGGTAGTGGTCGAGCATCATGGCGTGGGTCTCGCGGCCGATGCCCGACCCCTTGTACCCGCCGAAGGCGGCGTGCGCCGGGTACAGGTGGTAGCAGTTCGTCCACACGCGGCCGGCCTTGATGGCCCGGCCCACGCGGTAGGCGGTGCCGGCGTCGCGCGTCCACACCCCGGCGCCGAGACCGTAGAGGGTGTCGTTGGCGATGCGGACGGCCTCCGCCTCGTGGTCGAAGGTGGTCACCGACAGCACGGGTCCGAAGATCTCCTCCTGGAAGATCCGCATGCTGTTGTCGCCCTTGAAGATGGTGGGCTGGACGTAGTAGCCGCCCTCGCATCCCTCCACCTGCCACTGCTCCCCGCCGATCAGGACCTCGGCTCCCTCGGCCCGGCCGATCTCGATGTAGGAGAGGATCTTCTCCAGTTGGTCGTTGGATGCCTGGGCGCCGACCATGGTCTCGGTGTCGAGGGGGTCGCCGAGCACGATGGCACGGGTCCGCTCCAGCGCCCGCGCCATCAGGTCGTCGTAGATCGACGCGTGCACCAGCGCCCGGGACGGGCACGTGCACACCTCACCCTGGTTGAGGGCGAAGAGCACGAGGCCCTCGATGGCCTTGTCCAGGAAGTCGTCGTCGGCCGCCATGACGTCGGGGAAGAAGATGTTGGGGCTCTTGCCGCCCAGCTCCAGCGTGACGGGGATCACGTTCTCCGACGCGTACTGCATGATGAGACGGCCGGTGGTCGTCTCGCCGGTGAAGGCGATCTTGGCGATGCGCTTGCTCGATGCCAGCGGCTTGCCCGCCTCGACCCCGAACCCGTTGACCACGTTCAGGACACCGTCGGGCAGCAGGTCGGCGATCAGCTCGACCACCTTCAGGATCGACCAGGGCGTCTGCTCAGCCGGCTTCAGGATGACGCAGTTCCCGGCGGCCAACGCCGGTGCCAACTTCCACGTGGCCATGAGGATGGGGAAGTTCCACGGGATGATCTGCCCGACCACGCCGAGCGGCTCGTGGAAGTGGTAGGCGACGGTGTCGGCGTCGAGCTCGCCGATGGTGCCCTCCTGTGCCCGCACGACACCGGCGAAGTACCGGAAGTGGTCGACGGCCAGCGGCAGGTCGGCGGCCAGCGTCTCGCGCACGGGCTTGCCGTTCTCCCAGCACTCGGCGACAGCCAGCTCCTCCAGGTGCGCCTCCATGCGATCGGCGATCATGAGCAGGATCCGGGAGCGCTCGGTGACGCTGGTGGCGCCCCATGCCTCGGCGGCGGCGTGGGCGGCGTCGAGGGCGAGCTCGACGTCGGCGGCGCCCGACCGGGCCACCTCGGTGAAGGCCTTCCCGGTGCTCGGGGCGATGTTCTCGAAGTACCGGCCGTCGACCGGTGGGACCCACTTCCCCCCGATGAAGTTGTCGTAGCGGTCCTCGACGGTGACCAGGCTTCCCGGCTGCCCGGGTGGTGTGTAGCGCATGGTGGGCTCCCCCTTGTCGTGCGGTGGCGGTGTCATGAAGGCGGGCCCGGTCCGGGGACCGGAGGTGCCGCCCACGGCATCGTGCGCCCGGAGAGGTTGGGAAAAGGTTGGTCACCCGTCCGGAGGCGACGGGGATGGGAGACGCCGGCCGCCGGCCGGCCTGTCATCACGGGCGCGCCAGGGATACCCTGAGCCGAGCGGTGCACCCGGCCACCGCCGGGATCCCGGATGGTCGGGGCCCGTCACCCAGGCCCAGCGTCGGCCCCGGGTGCTCGGGCAGGTGCCGGTCGGCCCCGGGGAACGGGGAGGGGAATGGACGACGAACTGCGCAGTCGGCGGGGGGAGCTCGAGATCGCCTGGCACGCCGGCGTCGTCGAGCACGCCGGCTCGGGTGCCCGGCCGGTCGTGGCCGACTCGTGGCAACGGTCGGCCCGGACCGTCGCTCCCGGGCTCGCCGCCGCACCGGTGGCACCCCCCGGGGAGATCGCCCGCCGGTGGGCACAGTCCCGGCTGGGCCGGGCCAGCAGGGTCATCCTCGACGACCTGACCGACCTGGCCTCGGGCGGCGACATGATGGCGGCGATCACCGACGAGGACGTCACCATCGCCTGGCTGGCCGGGGGGCGCACGATGAGCCGGCTGGCCGAGCGTGTCCACTTCACCGTGGGGGGTCGGTGGTCCGAGGACGCGGTGGGCACCAACGCCCTGGCCGTCGCCGAGCGCACCAGGCGGGCGGCCTCCGTCTTCTCGGCCGAGCACTACGCCTCCATGGTCCACGACTGGGTGTGCTACTCGGCCCCCATCCTGGACCCGTCCACCGGACGGTTCCTCGGCGTGATCGACCTGTCCACCATGTGGCACCAGGCCCACCCCACCCTGCTGACCACGGTCGGCGCACTCGCCCGGTGCGTCGAGTACGAGCTGACCGCATCGGCACCAGCCGTGCCGGCCGTGCCCCTCCTCGGCCCGCCGGCGGACGGCGCGGCGTGGGACCCACCGGTGGTGGACGGGGTGCTCCTGCGGACCCTGGGCGCTGCCGGGGTGTGCGTCGACGGTCAGCTGGTCCCGGCCAGCCCCCGCCAGCTGGAGCTCCTGGCCGTCCTCTCCCTGCACCCGGCCGGCCTCACCCTCGACGAGTTGGCCGGCCGGGTGTACGGCGACCGGGACGTACGCCCGACGACGGTGAAGGCCGAGCTGTCCCACCTGCGCCACCAGCTCGGCGGGCGCATCGGGTCCCGCCCCTACCGGCTGGTGGGACCGGTCCACGCCGACCACCACCTCGTCCTCGACGCCGTCGCCGCCGGCGACCTGGCCACCGCCGTCCAGCTCTACCGGGGTCCGATGCTGCCGGCGTCCGAGAGCCCCGACGTCGTCGCCTGGCGCCACCATGTGGACGTGGCCATCCGCGACGCCGTACTGCGGTCGGGCGAGCCGGAGCTGCTCTGGGAGCTGAGCGGCCGCTGCGCCCACGACGTCGCCGTCCACGAGGCCGCCCTGGACGCGCTGGGCGCCGCCGACGGGCGCCGCAGCATCGTCGCCGGGCGCATCGCCGGGGCCACCGGGGACTGAGGCAGCCCTCCCCGAGGGCGCCCTACGCATGCGGGCGGCGCACGACAGCGTCACACCGTCGTCGTACCCTGGGAACCGATGCAGATCCTGTGGCCCGGCAGCGGTGCCGAACCGGAGGGACGGGGATCCCCTGCGGAGATCCCCTGGACCTACGAGGACGAGGCGCTCCACTACACGGCCGTCGTCCTCGACAGCCGCAAGCGTGGCGCCGCCCTCGAGCCGGCGCTCCACACGTTCCCCCTGGACGACCCCGACGAGTTCATGGTGGCCAGCGGCCCCTACCGGCGCGACTACTTCGGCCCCGCCGGTGACGGGACCTACCTGGCCCACGCCTACCACCACCGCGACACCCTTCTCGCCATGAGCGCAAAGGCACTGTCGAACTCCCGGCAACGCCGGGTGGCGCGCGACGAGACGGCGCACCGGTGGCTGCCGCTCGACGAAGGCACCTTCTACGTCTCCACCCGCTCCCTCTACTTCGAGAGCTGGTCCGCGGTGCGTGAGTGGAGCTTCGGGGGCATCGAGGCCGCCTGCATGACCGCCCGCAGCCGGTTCCGCTTCATCGGGGTGTCCGACCTGGGCGACGAGGTGCACTGGCTCGTCACCTCGGCGTGGGCCGAGCTGGCCTTCGCCCTCTGGGCTCTCAACCGGGCCGTCCCCCACCCCCACCTCCTCTCGCTGTTCCCCGACGAGTGGCGGGACCGGGCCCGGGCCCGCGGCCTCGTTCTTCCTCCGCTCGACCCCTGACCGGCACGCCGGCGGGCCGGCAGTCGAGACCGCCGGTCCGGCCCGGCGTCCGGACCGGCCCGCCGGCACGGCAGACTCTCAGGCATGTGGACGAGCGCACCCCCGGCCACCATGCGCAGTCGTGTCCTCACGGTCGTGCCCTTCGTTGCCGTCCTGGCCCTGGCGAGCACGGCCGCCGCCTGCTCACGGACCCCGACCGGCGGTACACCGCCACCCAACTTCGGTGGGCCGACCCGGCCCCTGCTGGCCGGCTCCCCCCACGAGGTGACCACCGGCCAGGTCCACGGGCTCGGGACGGTGCTCACCACCGGCCAGGGCCTCACCCTCTACGTGTACGCGCCCGACCAGGACCGTGGCACGTCCATCTGCTACGACATCTGCGCCGTGCAGTGGCCCCCGATGGTGCTCGCACCCGGCACGACCACCCCCCAGGCCGGCCCCGGGGTACGGGCCGGCCTCCTCGGCACCACCCGCCGCACCGACGGCACCCTCCAGGTGACCTACGCCGGCTGGCCCCTGTACCGGTGGGCGGGCGACGTCGAGCCGGGCCAGGCGACCGGCCAGGGCATCACCAACTCGGGCGGGCTGTGGTGGGTGATCACGCCGGCGGGCAAGGTCGTCCGCTGACAGGGGCGAGACAGCCGCCGGTGGACCATCGCACACCGGTGCCGGCCCTCAGGCCCCCTCGTAGTCGAACCCGAGATCGGGCGCGCTGAGCAGGGCCCGGAAGGCCAGGCCGTCGGCCGCCGCCATCGCCGCGCACGTCCCGCCCCGGTCGACCACGGCCAGGAGCAGCACCGGCTCCGCCCCCTCGTCGCGCACGACCCGGGCCGCCTCGAGCAGCGACGTGCCCCGCGTCACCGCGTCCTCGGTGACGACGACCCGGTCGCCCGGGTCCAGGGCACCGGCGATCCGGCCGCCGGGACCGTGGTCCTTCGCCTCTTTGCGGACACTGAACGCCTTCAGGGACCGGCCCCGGGCGGCGGCCACGCCGGCGGCGATGAACGCCACAGGGTCCGCGCCCATGGTCAGGCCGCCGATGGCGGTGGCGTCGGCGGGCAGGGCGGCGAGGACGGCCTCGGCCACCAGCAGCATGCCGTCCGGGCGGCACACGGTCTGCTTGGCGTCGATGAACCAGCTGCTGCGACGGCCGGACTTCAGCACGAAGTCGCCGCGACGGATCGAGTGGGCGAGCAGGTGGTCCCGCAGGGCGCCCAGACCGGGCAGGGCGCCCAGACCGGGCTCGCTCCCGGCGGGGCCGGCGCCCTCGGGCCGGCCGCTCACGGCGCCCCCCAGCGGAACGCACCCTCGAGGGCGACCCCCCCCGTCCCCTGCTCCACCCTGCCGATGACCGTGGCCGGCATGCCCGATCGTGCGAACGAGCCCAGTGCCGCCTCCACCGATCCGGCGGCGACGACGACGACCATCCCGATGCCCAGGTTGAACACCCGCACCATCTCGGTGTCGTCGACCGGTCCCCGTCGCCGGATCTCGCCGAAGATGGGCGGCACCGGCCAGGCGCCGGCGTCGACCACGGCGCCGGCGGTCGCCGGCAGCACCCGCGCCAAGTTGCCCGGCAGGCCCCCACCGGTCACGTGGGCGGCGGCGTGGACCTCCACCCCGGGCGAGGACAGGGCGGCCAGCACGGCTGGCGTGTAGAGGACCGAGGGGCGCAGGAGCTCGTCGGCCACCGTGACGGCCGCCCCCTCCCACGCCGGTGCGTCGTAGGCGAGACCGGCCCTGCCGAGGAGCACGTGGCGGGCAAGCGTGTAGCCGTTGCTGCGCAGACCCGGCGAGGCCAGCCCGACCAGCACGTCACCCGGCTCGACCCGGTGGGAGCCGAGGATCCGGTCCCGCTCGACCACCCCCACCGCGAACCCGGCGACGTCGAACTCGTCGGGCTCCATCACGCCGGCGTGCTCGGCCATCTCGCCACCGAGCAGGGCGGCGCCCACCTGCCGGCAGCCGTCGGCCACGCCGCCCACCAGCGCCGCCATGTGGCCGGGGTCGACCGACCCGGTGGCCACGTAGTCGAGGAAGAACAGCGGCTCCGCTCCCTGGCACACCAGGTCGTCGACGCACATGGCCACCAGGTCGATCCCGACCGTCGAGAAGCGCCCGGTCTCGCGGGCCACCACCACCTTGGTGCCGACCCCGTCGGTCGCCGCCACCAGGACCGGCTCCCGGTAGCGACCTGGCTCGAGTGCGAACAGGCCGCCGAAGTCGCCGATCCCACCCAGGACCTCGGGGCGCCGGGTGGACTCCACCACGGTCCGGATCCGGTCGACGGCCCGCTCACCGGCCTCGATGTCGACACCCGATCCCGCATACGTGGCGCTCGGGGTGACGCCGGGCGTCACCGGCTGCTGCTGCGCAGGCGGCATGGACGCGGTCAGCCGGCGGTGGTCGAGGTCGCGCCGGCCAGCACCGCCACCGTGCCCACGCGTGCCGGCATGGCGACGGGCACCGGGTAGGTGCCGGTCAGGCAGGCCGAGCAGAAGCCGGCTCCCGGTGCGTCGATGGCCGTCACCAGGTGGTCGAGCGTCAGGTACTCGAGCGAGTCCACACCGAGGAACGTGACGATCTCGTCGACGGTCCGGGTGGCGGCCAGCAGCTCGTCGCGGTCGGGCGTGTCGATCCCGTAGAAGCACGGCCACCGGAAGGGCGGGGAGGAGATACGCAGGTGCACCTCGAGCGCGCCGGCCTCGCGCAGCATCCGCACCATGGCTCGGGTGGTGGTGCCGCGGACGATGGAGTCGTCCACCACCACCAGGCGCTTGCCGGCGATGTTCTCCCGGAGGGGGTTCAGCTTCCGGCGGACGCCGTTCGCCCGCTCCGTCTGCGTGGGAGCGATGAACGTCCGGCCGATGTAGCGGTTCTTCACCAGACCCTGGCCGTAGGGGATGCCGCTGGCGCGGGCGTAGCCCTCGGCGGCGGGCACGCCCGAGTCGGGCACGCCCATGACCATGTCGGCGTCCACCGGGGCCTGGGTGGCCAGCAGCTCGCCCATCCGGCGCCGGGCGCCGTGGACCTCGTTGCCGTAGAGGCGGGTGTCGGGGCGGGCGAAGTACACGAACTCGAAGATGCACAGCCGGGGGTCGATCCGATCGGCGGGGAACGGGCGCTCGGAGCGCACCCCGGTTCCGTCGATCACGACCATCTCGCCCGGTTCCAGCTCCCGCACGAACGTGGCCCCCACCACGTCGAGGGCCGGCGACTCCGAGGCCAGGACCCACCCTTCGGGCGCGCCGGCCGCCGGCTCCAGGCGTCCCAGGCACAGGGGACGGAACCCGTTGGGGTCGCGGACGCCGACCACGCGTTCGGCGTCGAGGAACACGAAGGAGAACGCGCCCTGGAGGTCGGGGAGGACCAGCCGCAGGGCCGCTTCGAGCTCGCTCGCCGGTCCGTCACCTCCGGCGTGGGCCGCGGCCAGCAGGTCGGCCACCAGGTCGCTGTCCGAGGCCACCAGCCCCGGGAGCATGCCGGCACGCTCGGCCAGCTCGGCCGTGTTGGTCAGGTTGCCGTTGTGGGCCATGCCGAACCCCGATCGGCCGGCGCCCCGGTAGACGGGCTGGGCATTGCTCCACGAGCTGGAGCCGGCGGTGGAGTACCGGGTGTGGCCGATGGCCAGGTCGCCGCCCAGGCCGGAGAGCTTGCGCTCGTCGAAGACGGTGGTCACCAGGCCCATGTCCTTCATGACCGTCAGGTTCTCGCCGTCGCTCACCGCCATGCCGGCCGACTCCTGGCCGCGGTGCTGGAGGGCGTAGAGGCCGTCGAACGTGAGGTGTGCGACGTCCCGCCCCGGGGCGTACACCCCGAAGACTCCGCACGCTTCCTTGGCCTCCATCATCGGTTGGTCACCGTGTCTACCGAGGGTCGTCGGACGAACGTTGCCTGGGAGATCGCCGATGCACCCGGGGCGCGCCGAACCTGGCGCTCCCCTCGTGACCCTCTGCCATCGCCCGGGACCAGCCTAGCTTCCCGGCAGGGGAGCCGTTCCCCTGGCACCGTCGGGCCACCAGCCGCCCATTTGCCCAGCGCAGCAGGGCACCAAACGGATAGGTTCGTGGCGGTGATCGACCTCCACACCCACTCCACCGTGTCCGACGGCAGCGACTCACCCGCCCGGGTGATGGAGCTTGCCGCCGAGGCCGGCTGCCGTGCCGTCGCCCTCACCGACCACGACTCCCTGGCCGGCCTGGCCGCCGCCTCGGCGCGGGCCGGAGAGCTGGGCATCGAGCTGGTGGCGGGGTGCGAGGTCTCGGTGAAGCCTCCCGCCACCGGGGGGATGCACGTCCTCGTCTACTTCGTCGACGACCCGATGAGCCCGTTGGGGGCAGAGCTCGACCGGCTGCGCGACGACCGGGCACGGCGCAACCGGGCCCTCGTGATCCGCCTGGCCGACCTCGGATTCCCCATCGCCTATCAGGACGTGGTGGCCGCCGCCGGCTCCGAGGCGGGCGTCGGCCGTCCCCACTTCGCCCGGGTGCTGGTGGCCTCCGGTGCGGTCGCCTCCATCCAGGAGGCGTTCGACCGCCTACTCGGCAGCGGTGCCCCCGCCTATGTGCCCAAGGCCCGCGTCGAGGCGAGCCGGGTGGCCGACCTGGCAAATGCGTCGGGAGGCGTGGCGGTGCTCGCCCACCCGCTCAGCCTCGGGCTCGGACCCGCTGCGCTCGACGCCACCATCGCCGACCTGGCACGGGCCGGGTTCGGCGGTCTCGAGGCCATCTACTCCCGCTACACCCCCGAGGAGCGGCGGACGCTCACCGCGCTGGCTCGCCGTCACGGCCTGGTGGCGACGGGCGGGTCCGACCACCACGGCACGTTCAAGCCCGACCTGACGGTGGGGACCGGCGCTGGCGACCTGCGGGTCCCCGACCGCGTCCTCGACGAGCTGCGGGACCGCCAGCCGGTCGCCTGACCGCGACCTGCCGTCCCGACCTTCCGGCCGGACGAGGGGGCATTCTCCCGCACGGCCCTGCACAGGACCCAGGCGAGCTGGTGACGGACTCCGGTGGCAGCCTCGGGCATCTGGCCACGTGGGCTCGATCCGGCCGAGTCGACCTGGGGTCGATGGCCGACCTCGCACGCCCGAAAAGACGGGCACCGGGTGCGACACAGCCCCTGACAGAACGTTGGCCATCCGCTCGCCGACGGTGCCTCTAAGCTTCGCTGTCTGCGGGGGGAGCGGTCGCCGCATGGTGCGAGGGGTAGGAGACGCAGCGATGGCAAAGTCCGGTTCCCGGAAACGAGGGCCCGCCAAGAAGGCAGCACCGAGGCAGGCCGAACGCGCCGCCACCGCCGAGAAGAACCTGGCGCAACAGGCGACGGCCGGCGCAACAGCCAAGAAGAACCCCCCGCGGCAGGCGACGGCCGGCACCACGGCCTCGGGGCGATCCCGCACCTCGAGACGGGGCCCCACCGCCACCTCCGTCGCGGAACGCCCCCGCCAGGCGCGTCCCGCACCTCCGAGCGGCAAGGGCGGCCGCCCGCTCATTCCGGTCAGCCCGGGTCCCCTGGCATGGGTCGTCACGGTCGGCGCCGTCCTGGTGGGGACGATCGCACTCACCAACGAGAAGACGTGGTTTTTCGGGCCGCGCGCTGCGGTCGTGCTCGTGCTCGCGGCACTGGGCCTACCGACGCTGGTGCTGCGCGCCTGGCGCTCGACGCTGGCGTGGCCGGCGCGGGCAGCAATCGCGTTCCTGGCAGTGGCGGCGCTGTCCGCCGCCCTGTCGCCCGTCCCGTGGGTCGGGTTCTTCGGCCTCGAGGAGTACGGGACCGGGTGGGTGTTCCTCCTGTGCCTGGCTGCTCTCTGGGCCCTCGGTTCCAGCCTGAACGAATCAGGAGCTGCGCTCCTCGGGCGCGGCTTGATCGTCCTCGGGTTGCTCAATGCGGGGGCGGTAGTCCTCGAGGTCGGGGGCCAGGGCTGGTCGCCGCTGGGCACGTTGGTCAACCACATCCCGGGGATGCTGTTCGGGCAGGGGCAGCCGACGGGCTTCGCCGACAACCCAGTGTTCGGCGCCCAGGTGATGATGGGCGCCCTCGCGCTCCTGGCATGGAGGGCCGAGCGACACAACCCGTGGACGTGGTGGGCCATGACCGCCCTGACCGGGGCCGGCCTGTACCTGTCGGGCGAGCGGTTCGGCCTCCTCGTCCTCGTCGCACTCCTGGGATGGGTCCTCGTGGTGCGAAAGGTACGCCCAGCGATCGCGTTCGCCGTCGCCGGCATCGGTGGAACCGTGGCCGGGGTGGTCTTCGAGCAGCTGGTCAAGCTCGGGTCGACGAGCCACTTCCGATCGATCGCCGCCGAAGGCGGCAACGGGCTCCTCGGGCCGAGGATCCGGATCTGGACAGCCAGCCTCCACGCCATCGGGGCACACCCCATCCTCGGCAGCGGCCCGAGCCAAGCGGCTCCCGCAACGCTGCCGTACCGGTCGGCCATCACGGTGATCCGGGACGGCCTGTTCAACGACGTCCACAATTTCGTCGTCGAGATCGCCGTCACCACCGGGCTGCTGGGGCTCGCCCTGTTCCTGGCGTGGCTCGTGCCGGCCCTCCGCGCATCCAGGGGACCGCTCCTGCTCTATGCCGTCATCCTGCTGGCCGGTGGGCTCATCGAGCCCTTCGACATCACGGCCTCCAGCGTGGCCTTCCTGGCACTGGGAGCGGCGACCGTGGGAGTCGTCCGCGCAGTCCGGTCGGATCAGGCATCCGCGATGAACCGGCTGCCCGACTGGTCCACCATCGCTTCCACCATCGCCAGCGGTGTTCTCGTGGTCGTGGCCCTCTTCGCCGGCATCAACCTCATGGTCGGCAACACCGAGCTCAAGTCCGGGCTGGACACCGTCAACCCGGTCACCCTGGCAGCGGCGAGCGGCCACCTGCCGATGTGGTCGGACGCACCCGGCGCGGTGGCGGACGCCCTGACCTTCCTGGGCACCCGCCAGCACAACGCCACGTACATCAGGATCGCCGTCCATTGGGACGACATCGCCCTGTCCCGCGATCCCCAGGACGCCCAGACCCTGTACCGGCTCGCGCTCGACCAGAGCCTCCTCGGCAACCTTTCGGCAGCCAGAACGGCTCTCAACCGCGCGCTCGTCTACGGTCCCGACTTCGAGCCCGTCTACGCCGACCAGATCTCGTTGGCGCTGCAGCGGGGAGACACGCCTGCGGCGATCCAGTGGGCGCAGAAGACCCTCACGCTCTTCGGGTACAAGCAGTTGGTCCCCGTCATCTCCTGCCTGAAGCAGCACGACGGTCCGCAATTCACGAAGGTGCAGGTCGCCGACGCCTGCGGCCCGTTCCTCAAGAAGGTTCCCAATGGGTGACGGCTTGCCGCCGATCGCAGTGGCGACCGTCACGGGGCGCGGACGAGCATGCTCCCCCGGTCGGCGACGGACCGTCTCCAGTGCCGGTGCCGGGTGCAGTGCCGGTGCCCGGCGGTCGGGATCTTCCCGACCGAGACCACCCTCGTGCGCCTCGCTGGCGCCGTCCTCCACGACACCCACGAGGAGTGGCCGGCCGCCGAACGCCGGTACGTCGCGGAGGGGTCGATGGCCCAGTTCGATCCCGAGCGCGATGATGCGGGGGCGATCGCCGGCGGGCTCCGAGGAGCTCCGAACGGCGGGCCGGTACCGGGGGTCGCGATCTGGGATCCTCACCACGTGACGGGACTCGGCTGTTGCAGGGGGAGGGGGGGATGAACAGTGGACCAGTGGAGTGCAACAAGGTGGCGGTCATAGGCGCCCGGGTTGCCGCAGCGGTCGTCACCTACGAGCCCGGCATCGAACGTCTCGGTGCCTCGCTCGAACACCTTGCCTCCCAAACCGATCGGGTCCTAGTGGTGGACAACGGATCCTCGAACATCGAGGAGCTTCGGGCTCTGGTCCGGGACTACCCGACGGTCGAACTGGTGCGCCTCGATCAGAACGAGGGGATCGCCACCGGGTTCAATATCGCCGTCGACCACCTCGCTGCCGATGGGGGGCTCCCCGACTGGGTGCTCACGATGGACCAGGACTCCCTTCTGGATGCCGGTGCCGTGGAAGCTGCGCTCCGTTCCCTCGACGACCTTGACGACGGGACGAGGCGGCGCATCGGCATCGTCGGTGCGCGATGGGCGGACGCCACTCCGCCGAGCGAATTGGCCGGGGACCGCACCTTGGCCCAGTTCCTCTGGGGCCGGGTGGAGGCCGCCTGTGACCTCGGGCATGTGGGGGAGTTGCGTCTCCGTGGCTGGACCATCTCGTCGGGGAGCCTCATCAGGCGCGAGGTCCTGGAGTCGGTCCGTTTCCGCGGCGAGCTCTTCATCGACCAGGTCGATATCGCCTTCTGTGTCGACGCCCGCAGGAGCGGCTGGCTCGTCGCAGAGACGGACGCCGTTCTCATGCACCATCGCATCGGGTCGGCACTGGAGCATCGGGGGTCCACGCGCAGCTACGAGAATGCCCGGCGGCTCTACTACATCCTGCGCAACTCGACCCATCTGGTACTCCGGGGCATCGTTCCCCCGGTGGTCTACGTGGTTACGTCGGTCTCGTAGTGCCGCACGTACGTCGTCGCGCACGGCCGACGCTCGGTCCCGGCATGCATGGCCATCGCGACCGTCGGAGTGTTCGACGGACTGACCGGACGGCTCGGACGGCTCGGACGGCGGGAGTATTCGATCGTCGAACGTGAGTCCCAGAGGCGCGCACCAAGGTGACGCGGCACGGGCGGCTCCCGGAGCAGCGGTGACGGAATCGCTCATCACGACGACAGTCGCGCCCCCCGGCGTGCACAACACCCCTTGGAGAACCTCCGGGATGCGCCAGCCGATTGGCCTCTGCGCCACGTCACACGACAGGCAGATGACCCCACGAGAAAGCCTGGCGGCGTTGTAGCGGCGGATCCAGGCGACGACCGCTCGGCGGGCACCGGCTCGGGTCGCGGATCTACGGACGACGGAGTGCGTGCTGCCGCCCGACTGTCGGCCCCCCGAGGTGATGCGGGAGGGAGCACCGTCCGGATGCGCTATGGCAGGACGTCCATGACCCGCAATTGGTCCACCACCATCTCGGCAGCGACGGAGGGGTCGACGTTGACCGTGTCGATCCGGATCTCCGGGTGCTCCGGGACCTCGTACGGCGAATCGACCCCGGTCAGGTTGACCAGCTCCCCTCGTCGCCTCTTCCGGTAGAGACCCTTCGGGTCACGGGCCTCGACGACGTCGAGCGGCGCGTCCACGAACACCTCGCAGAACTCACCCACCTCCAGCAGCTCGCGGGCGAAGCGGCGCTCGGCGGCGAACGGTGAGATGAACGACACCAGGACGATCAGCCCGGCGTCGACCATCAGCTTGGTCACCTCGGCCACCCGTCGGATGTTCTCGACCCGGTCGGCGGCGGTGAACCCGAGATCGCTGTTGAGCCCCAGCCGGACATTGTCGCCGTCGAGGAGATAGGTGTGCGCGCCGAGCGCATGGAGTCGCTTCTCGACCAGGTTGGAGATCGTGGACTTGCCCGCACCCGAGAGGCCGGTGAACCAGATGGCACACGGCCTGTGGCCGTTCAGCACGGCCCGGGCCCCCTTGTCGACGTCCATCGACTGCCGCTGCACGCTGTCCGCCCGGCGCAACGCGAAATTCAGCAGTCCCGCACCCAACGTGGCGTTCGTGAACCTGTCGATGATGATGAACCCGCCCATGTCGCGGTTCTCGTCGTACGGGTCGAAGGGAACCGCCTGGTCCAGGCGGAGCGAGCAGACCCCGATCTCGTTGAGCTCGAGGGTGGTCGCCGCCAGATGCTCCAGGGTGTTGACGTTCACCTTGTACTTCGGCCGGCTCAGGGTCGCACCGACGGTCATCGGGCCGATCTTCATGAGGTAGGGGCGCCCGGGGAGCATCTCCCGCTCGTGCATCCAGATGACACGGGCCTCGAACTGGTCGGCCACCTGCGAGGCCCGGTCCACGTCGCAGAGGACGTCCCCGCGACTGACGTCGAGCTCGTCCTCGAGGACGAGGGTGACGGACTGGTCGACGACGGCCTCGTCCAGGTCGCCGTCGTAGGTCGTGATCCGGGCGATCCGGCTGTGGTGCCCCGAGGGGAGCACCTGGACGGGCTGCCCGGTCCGGACGGTCCCCCCGACGATGGTGCCGCAGTAGCCCCTGAAGTCGTGGTCGGGCCGGTTGACCCACTGCACCGGCATGCGGAACGGGCGGTCGCGGGCCTCGCCCTCGACCTCGACGGCCTCGAGGTGACCGAGCAGGGTCGGTCCGCGGTACCAGGGAGTCTCGGAGCTGGCCGCGACGATGTTGTCGCCGCGGAGGGCCGACACCGGGATGCACACGATGTCCGTGAGCCTGATCTCCGCGGCGAACGCCCGGTACTCCGACTCGATCCGTTTGAACACGTCTTCCGAGTAGCCGACCAGGTCCAGCTTGTTGACGGCCACCACCACCTTGCGGATCCCGAGGAGGGAGACCAGGTAGCTGTGCCGCCGGGTCTGGGTCAGCACCCCCTTGCGGGCGTCGACCAGGATGACCGCCAGGTCGGCCGTCGACGCCCCCGTGACCATGTTGCGCGTGTACTGCTCGTGCCCGGGCGTGTCGGCCACGATGAACTTCCGCTTCTCGGTGGTGAAGAACCGGTGGGCGACGTCGATGGTGATCCCCTGCTCCCGCTCGGCGGCCAACCCGTCGACGAGGAGGGCGAAATCGAGGTCGCCCCCCTGGGTCCCGATCCGTTTGGAGTCCGCCTCGAGGGCGGCCAGGTGGTCCTCGAACACCAGCTGGGATTCGTACAGGAGGCGGCCGATCAAGGTGCTCTTCCCGTCGTCGACGCTTCCGCAGGTGATGAAGCGGAGGAGCGACGTGCGCTCGCGGGCGTCCAGGTAGGCACCGATGTCGCTGGCGATTCGCTCGTCCCGGGCGAGCGTCATCAGAAGTACCCCTCCTGCTTCTTCTTCTCCATGGAGCCCGACGAGTCGAAGTCGATCACCCGCCCCTGCCGTTCGGACGTCGTGGCCAGCAGCATCTCCTGGACGATCTTCTGCACGGTGTCGGCTTCGCTCTCGATGGCGCCCGTGAGGGGGTAGCAGCCCAGCGTGCGGAAGCGGATCCGCCGCTCGACCGGTCGCTCCCCCGGCTCGAGTGGCATCCGCTCGTCGTCGACCATGATGAGCGTGCCGTTGCGCTCCACCACCGGCCGCTCCTCTGCGAAGTACAGCGGGACGACCGGGATCTCCTCGAGGTAGATGTACTGCCAGACACCCAGTTCGGTCCAGTTCGACAGCGGGAAGACCCGGATGGTCTCCCCCTGGCTCCGGCGGACGTTGTAGAGGCGCCACAACTCGGGACGCTGCAGCTTCGGGTTCCAACGGTGCCCCGCCGACCGCAGGGAGAAGATCCGTTCCTTGGACCTCGACTTCTCCTCGTCGCGGCGGGCGCCACCGAACGCGACGTCGAATCGGTGGAGGTCGAGGGCCTGCTTCAAACCCTCCGTCTTCCACATGTGGGTATGGACGGCGGAACCGTGGGTGAAGGGGTTGATCCGCTGCTCGAGGCACTCCGGGTTCTGATGGACCAGGAGCTGCATGCCCAGTTCGGTCGCCACCTTGTCCCGGAACTCGTACATGGCCCGGAACTTCCAGGTGGTGTCCACGTGGAGGAGGGGAAAGGGCGGGATCGAAGGGTGGAAGGCCTTCCGGGCCAGGTGGAGCATCACCGAGCTGTCCTTGCCGATGGAGTACAGCATCACCGGGTTCTCGCTCTCGGCGACCGCCTCCCGGAAGATGTGGATGCTCTCGGCCTCGAGGCGCTGCAGGTGGGTCAGCCGGCGGGGCGCGACCGCGCCGACCGGAGGAGAGACCAGCTCGTCGTTCCCATCTCCCACACGCATCCCCCGGCTCCTTCCCACGTCGCTCCGCCCCGAGGCCGGACACGTGGGTCGTCAGCGCCCAGGCCCAAGAACATAGCGCCGGTCGAACGGTTCGAGTCGGTGTCGTCCGGACGACGCCCCGAGCAGGCTGGGGGCACGTGCCGGCCGGGGACGAGCCCTCGGAACCCCACGGCCACCGCAGGCATGCGGTGACCACCGGGACTGGCCGGCCGCCGGTCGGGTGTCGGAAGCCGAGAGCGATAGGAGGCGACGATGGCGGGTCACCGCGGCGTCATGACGACCTCCCCGGAAGCCCGTGATCGGCCACGAGAGTGTTGTAAAGTCCCCGGCTGGTGCGGCCCACCCGGTCCCCCGAGTTCGTGCGTGTGGCCTATCGACACCTCCGCGACGTACCCAATCGCATCGCTTACGACTGGGGGCGCAGGCGGGCGGCGGCGCGGCGTTCCCGCGGGCTCCCATGTGACGCCGGTGCCATACGGCCTCTCTTCATCAACCCGATCTAGGGGCGCTCGGGGACCACGTTGATGATGAAGCTCCTCGATGTTCCGGAGATCGCCTTCGACCGGACCTACCCGTTCGAGCACCGCTATTTCGATTACCTTGCCCGCCTGGCCACACCGATGTCGGCATCGTTCGACCCGGAGGGCACATGGACGACCTCGGACATGCCGAGGGGCGACCCGTCCCGCTTCGGTCCGATCCCCTTCCATGCGTCCGCGCTCGACCTGGCCGACCTTCGCATACGGGCCGTCAGGCACCTCTGGCAGGCTCTCGCCGAGTCGCTCCGGAAGCTGTCAACGCCAATGAGACGGCAGTCGTTCAAACGTTGTGTATCAGCGCCTCCTTGGGCTCGTCGATCCACGCCACGGACGGCGCCTGCGTGCCCGCGGTACGACCGCTCAGGTGTGGGAGGCCGACGTGGCATGGCCGAGGCAGGCGTTGACGACCTGGGTCGGCGATTCGCTCTTCGAGTCGTGCAGGTGCAGACACGAGACGAGCGACGAGAACCGGGCGGTCCGGAACAGTCCCCGTGCCCGCTCCGCCCAGTGAAGGGCGCCCTTCGGATCGTGGCGGGCCAGAGCCGTCTCCACCAGGTTCGTGTAGGTGAGCTGGATGGTGGGATCCAACGTGACCGACCGGACCAGCGAGGCGTACCCGGCCGAGAGGTCGCCGAGTGCCGCCTGGTTGAACCCGAGCCGCCGCCAGGCGGTGGCGTCGCTCGGGTCCCGCGACACGGCAACGTGGTCCCAGTGGAGCGCCAGTGGGTAGTACCTGGGGTCCTTCGCAGCTTCGACGTCGAGGAAGTCGGACAGCGCGTTGGCTGCGTCGTTCCACATGGGGAGCCGGCTGTTGGCCGACGCCAGTGTCACCAGGTCGTAGTGGGTGATACCCGAATGGAGCTGGGTGTTCCCCATCATGACCGTGATGCCCCCGAAGAGCGCCACGATCACGAGGAGCACCTGAGCACCGATCCTCACGGTGGAGGTCCGGTCGGTGGCACCCGGCGATGACCTGGAGGCGGTCGGTCGGTCACGTTCGAACGCGCCGACCGCTGCCGCGCCCAGCGCGAGGAAGGCGAGACCCGTCGCCGTGAGGTCGAGCGGCTCGATGAGCCCTCCGGCGAACAGCGCGATCGCATAGAGGAGGAGCGCTCCCCGGGCTCGGCGGAACGCGGGTACCAGCCAGGCCACGAACAACGCCAGGCCGAGGAGCCCCGTCGTGACGGCGATCTCGACCAGGATGTTGTGGGCATCGGGGAACACGCCGTCGTGCACGATCGTCGTGAGCGACCGATAGGGCATGGTCGCGGATTCGGACTGACCGGGCCCCGACCCGAACACCGGGTGGGCGGCGACAGCGTGCAGGCTGGCGGTCCAGATCCTCATCCGAGGCCCGAAGGCCCCGCTGGTCCCCTCGGACGTGACCGTGCGAAACGCGACGGAGGTTCCCAGACGCACCAGCGATTGGATGGCCAGCCCCACCAGCAGCCCGCCACCGGCAGCGGCGGTGAAGGCCACGGCCGCCCTCACGCGACGCACCACGAACACCCAGACGACCAGGCCGGCGACGAACAGCAGGCCGTAGCGCTCCCCCGTCAGGTACGTCCCCACGCCGAGCCCACCGGCCATGACCCACCAGCTCCAGGAGTTCCGCGCCGCTGCCC
>JAJZAC010000160.1 GCA_021799615.1 Actinomycetes bacterium | reverse complement strand
GCCAGGTGAGTCGGACCGCCGGGTAGGCTCTCCCGTCGTGACGACACCGACGGCCAGCGCCCAGGCCCCCGCCACCGATGCGGACGGGCTCCGCAGCGCGTTCACCCGTTTCTTCGCCGAGCGGGGCCACCATCCGGTGCCGTCGGCCAGCCTGATCCCCCACGACCCCTCGGTGCTCTTCACCATCGCCGGCATGGTGCCCTTCAAGCCGTTCTTCCTGGGGGAGGAGCCGGCCCCGTGGCCCCGGGCCACCTCGGTCCAGAAGTGCTTCCGCACCGTCGACATCGACATCGTCGGCACCACCCACCGGCACTGCACGTTCTTCGAGATGCTCGGCAATTTCAGCTTCGGGGACTACTTCAAGGCCGAGGCGATCCCCTTCGCCTGGGAACTGGTGACCGAGGTCCTCGGCATCGACGGGGACCGCATCTGGATCACCGTCCACGACTCCGATGCCGAGGCCGCCGACATCTGGCACGACGCCGTCGGCGTGCCGCGCCAGCGGATCCAGGCCCTGGGCGAGGACAATTACTGGCGGATGGGCCCGACCGGGCCCAACGGCCCGTGCTCGGAGCTCTACGTCGACAAGGGCGAGGCCTACGGCCCTCCCGGTGGGCCCGCCCACGGCGGGGCCGAGCGGTTCGTCGAGATCTGGAACCTGGTGTTCATGCAGTACAACCAGCGCGCGGACGGTTCGGTGGAGCCGCTGCCCCGGCCGAGCATCGACACCGGTGCCGGGCTCGAGCGGATCCTGCCCGTCCTCCAGGGCGTCGACTCCATCTACGCCACCGACCTGTTCGTGCCCATGCTCGACGCCGCCCAGTCGCTGACCGGCAAGGTCTACGGGCGCGACGAGGCGGTCGACGTCGGCCTGCGGATCATGGCCGACCACGGGCGGGGCATGGCCATGCTGGCCGCCGACGGCGTCCTGCCGTCCAACGAGGGCCGGGGCTACGTGCTCCGCCGGATCATCCGGCGTGCCGTCCGGCGTGCCCGGCAGCTGGGGGTCGAGGGACCGGTGGTCGAGTCGCTGGTTGACGCGGCCGTCGGTGTGCTCGGCACCGCGTACCCCGAGCTGGCCGCCGGCCACCGGTTGGTACGCGACGTCGTCAACCGGGAGGAGGAGGGGTTCTTGCGCACCCTGGCAACCGGGTCGGCCATTCTGGAGGAACAACTGGCCACCGGGGCGGCGACGGTGCCCGGCGACGTCGCCTTCCGCCTCCACGACACCTACGGGTTCCCGGTGGAGCTGACGGTCGAGATCGCCGAGGAGGCCGGGGTCGGGGTCGACCTGGCCGGGTTCGAGGCGGCCATGGACGAGCAGCGGCGCCAGGCCCGCCAGCGGGCGAAGGCGTCGCGCACCCCGGCGGGCGAGACGGCCTACCGCCAGGTCCTCGACGCCCACGGGTCGACCCTGTTCGTCGGGCGCGACCCGGGGTCCTATGCCGTGCCGGCCCGGGTGGTGGCGGTGCTGGCCGATCCCGACCAGCCCGACCAGGCGGAGATCTTCCTCGACCGGACCCCCTTCTACGCCGAGAGCGGTGGGCAGATGGGCGACACGGGAACCATCGTCACCGAGACGGGGACCGCCGCCGTCTACGACACGGTCACCGCGGTGGCGGGGCTGAGCGCCCATCGGGCCCGCCTGGTGGGCGACCTGTTCCCCGGTCAGGACGCGCTGGCCACCATCGACGGCGCCCGTCGCGAGGCGCTGCGCCGCAACCACACCGGTACCCACCTGCTCCACGGTGCGCTGCGGTCGGTGCTGGGTGACCACGTACGCCAGCAGGGCTCGCTGGTGGCACCCGACCGGCTCCGCTTCGACTTCTCCCACCACGGCGGCGTGGCCCCGGAGGAGCTCCGGGCCGTGGTGGCGATGGCCAACGGCGACGTGCTGACCGACGTCCGGGTGACGACGGAGGAGACCTCGAAGCGCGAGGCCGAGGCCATGGGAGCGCTGGCGTTCTTCGGCGACAAGTACGGCGACGTGGTCCGGGTGGTGCGGGCCGGGCCGCACTCGGTCGAGCTGTGCGGTGGCACCCACGTCGACGCCCTGGGGCAGATCGGGCTGATCAGCGTGGTGACCGAGACGTCGATCGGGTCGAACACCCGACGGATCGAGGCGGTGACCGGCACCGGCTCGTTGGACCGGGTGGCCGAGCGCGACGACATCCTCGACGAGGCCGCCGCCCGGCTCCGGACGGAGCCGGGCAACCTGCTCGAGGCGCTCGACCGGCTCACCGACCGGTTGCGCACCACCGAGCGGGAGCTCGACGCCCTCCGGTCCCGCCAGCTCCAGGCAGAGGTGACCGAGCTGGCCGGCGAGGCGGACGCCGGCGCGGTGGTCGCCCGTCGCGACGGCCGGTCGCCCGACGCCATGCGCGAGCTGGCGCAGGGCGTGCTCCGGGCCGGGCGGCTGCGGGCCGTGGCGGTCGGTGGCTCGCCCGACGGGTCCAAGGCGTCGATCGCCGTGGCCGTGGATCCCGGATCGGGGTTGGATGCCGGCGCCGTGGTGAAGGCGGTGGCGGCCCGCCTCGGCGGCGGCGGTGGCGGCTCGCCCACCCTGGCCGTCGCCGGCGGGAAGGACCCCGCCGGGCTGGATGCCGCCCTGGACGACGTTCGCCGGTTGCTCGGTCCCGGATGACGGTGCCGGCCACGGGCCGGGTGGTCGCCCTCGACCTCGGCACGCGCCGGGTCGGTGTGGCGGTCACCGACACCGCCCGGTCGGTGGCCCTGGCCCGTGACGCGTTCGTCCGCAGCGGCGACCGGGACGGGGACCTCGAGCGGCTGGCCGCACTGGTCGTCGACACCGGTGCCACCGTCGTCGTCGTGGGCCTGCCGCTCTCGCTGGACGGCTCCCGGGGACCGGCGGCCCGGGCCGCGGCCGACGAGGCGGCGTCGCTGGCCCGATCGCTGGCCGCGGTGGCGGGGGAGGGCGCACCCCCGGTGGAGCTGTTCGACGAGCGGCTGACCACGGTGAGCGCCGCCAACCAGCTCGCGGCCGCCGGCCGGGACAGCCGGGAGCGACGTTCCCGGGTCGACAGCGCAGCCGCCTGCGTCCTGCTCGAGGCATGGCTGGCCGGCCGGCGCCGCGCCACCACCGCCGGCCCCGGGCGCTAGCGTCTCAGAGTCGTGGACGAGGTCGAGCCGACCGGGGTGGCACCCCCCGAGCACGCAGCCGCCCCGCTGGGGTCCGGTCCGCGGAACGCCGGGTGGCGTTGGCTGGCGGTGACGGTGGCGGCCCTCGTCGTCCTGGTCGGTGGGCTCGTGGCCTGGGTGGAGTCGGAGGCGGGCCCGGCGGCCCACCCGGGTGCCCAGGTGGTCGTCGACGTCCGTCCCGGGGATTCGCTGGCTTCGGTGGCGTCGCAACTGGCGTCGCACGGCGTGATCTCCGACGCCCTGGCCTACCGGATCTGGCTCCAGTTCCACACGGCGCCGGTGGTGCGCCCGGGCAGTTACGCGTTGGACCGGGGCGCCGGCTTCGGCACGGCCACCGCCGTCCTGGCCGGCGGGCCCAACGTCTTCGACCTCCAGCTGCCCGCCGGCTTCACCGTCGCCGAGGTGGCACAGCGGGTGGGCCAACTCCCCGGCTACGACGGGCCGACGTTCGAGTCGGTGGCCACCGACGGCAGCGTGCGCTCACCGTTCCAACCGGCGGGGTCCACCAACCTGGACGGCCTCCTCGGCACGGGGACCTACCGGATCCTGCCGCCGGCCACCCACGTGGACCAGGTCACCCTGGACCGCCGACTACTGACCCGCATGGTCGACCGGTTCGACGCCACCGCGGCGTCGGACGGCCTGGTGGCGGGTTCGTCGGCGCTGGGGAGGTCGCCCTACGAGGTCGTCACCGTGGCGTCGATCGTCCAGAAGGAGGGCGTGTACCAGAAGAACCTGGGTCCGGTCTCGCGAGTGATCTACAACCGCCTGGCCCGGGGCATGCCCCTGCAGATGGACTCCACCGTGCTCTACGCACTCCACCGTGACGGCGGCACCGTCACGCAGGCCGACCTGGCCACTCCGACGCCCTACAACACCTACCTCAACACAGGGCTGACCCCGACGCCGATCGGGCTGGTGTCGCCGCAGGCGCTCCAGGCGGCGCTGCAGCCGCCGCCGGGGGACTGGCTGTACTTCGTCGTGGTCCAGCCTGACGGCACCGAGGCGTTCTCCGCC
>JAJZAC010000159.1 GCA_021799615.1 Actinomycetes bacterium | reverse complement strand
GCCCATGTCGTCGACGTCGCTCAGTTCGATGCCGCGCTCGACGAGGGTCTCGTAGGGCTTGGAGTAGCACGCCTCGTTCTCGGGGTGCCCTGCTCCGATGCCGAGGTAGAACCGCCCCGGGAACCGGTCCTCCAGGCGGTGGGACGACGCGGCGACAGAGGTGGCCGGTGCGGTACATGATCCCTACCATGGACCGGTGGCGAGCGCCGACCTACTCCTGCACCCGGTGCGGCTGCGCATCGTCCAGGCGTTCCTCGGTGACCGGGCGCTCACCACAGCCCAGCTCGCCGCCGAGCTTGGTGACGTGCCGGCCGGCAGCCTTTACCGCCACGTGGCGATGCTCACGAGGGCCGGGGTGCTCCAGGTGGTCGCCGAGCGCCGCGTCCGGGCCGTCGTCGAGCGCACCTACATGCTGCGAGCCGCAGCGGCCCAGATCCAGCCCGACGAGGCGGCAGCCATGACCCCCGAGCAGCACCTCCAGGCGTTCATCGCCTATGTCGCCGGCATGCTCACCGACGCCGAGCGCTACCTCATGACCGGCGCCCCCGACCCGGTCCGTGACGGTGCCAGCGCCCGGGTGGCAGCGATGTGGCTCAGCGACGCCGAGCTTTCCGACCTCGCCCAGGACCTCCAGCGGGTCTTCCTCCCGCGCCTTGCCAACCCGCCGGGCAGGGGACGGCGCCGGCGCAGCCTCTACACGGTGCTCCTGCCTGCTCCCGAGCCGCCGCAGGCTCGGGCGACCAAGAGAGCCGGCACCCCCACCCCGCAACCTCGCAGGGGGAAGAGCTCGTGACCTCACCCAGTCCGGCACTACCAGGCCACCGTCGACGACCTCGCCCGGTGCCAGGCTGGCCTCGCCGGCCACCCGGACGTGATGGTAGGGCGTCTACCCCGCCGACCCACCTGTTGTTCCGGAGGGCCTCCCCTTCGTCTCGCAGAGGGTCGAGCTCGGCGGTTATGACCAGCGCCGGTGTCTTGGAGAAATGTTCCGTCCCGTCCCCAGGAACCCGGACCACAGGTGGTCGCAGTTGTTCGAGATGAGGTCGTAGCCGGTGGCTCCCATCATCGGCTCGGCCCGTCGCACTGGCTCGTCTAGACCGCAGCACTGCCCGTAGACCCCACCCAGACCGTCCCGCCGCCGGCGAACGCTTCGAAGGTGCGACCCGGCAGCGGTACCTCGCCTGGCCCGAGCACCTGGTCAGGCGGGCGACTCGCGCCGACCGAAGAAGACCTGCTCGAGGCCGACAGCTATCGGTTGGCTCGACGCGGTGGGGCCTCTGACCGCAGGAGGGCCTCCAGCCCGTCGAGGATGCGGTCAAGACCAAAGCGGAACTCCCCCTCGACGCCGGCGTCGTCCTCGAAGGCCCCGGTAGTGACGGCGGCCGACACCATGGGGAACTGATCAGGGTCGATCAGCTCGCGGATCATGCGGCCATAGTCGTGGGGGCCCGGCGCGCCGGCCATCTGCTTGCGGGCGTCGGCGAGGTCGAGCGCCAAGCTGGCCTCGCTCCGCACGAAAACGCTCAACAGCAGCACCGTCGACAGGCGCTGCTGCGCGCTCAAGGCGGTGTCGCGTATGCAGCGCAGCCCGGCTTCCAGCCAAGCGACCTGGTTGGGAGTGGGAGGCACACCGCTGATCGGGATGCGAACCGCCCACAGGTGGCGCCGGTACGCGTCAAAGAGCGTCGAGGCCCACTGGGCGAGCCCCTCCCGCCAGCCGCCACCAGCGCGTGGCGGCTCGGGTGGAGGACCGCAGACACGGTCCACCATGAGCGCCAACAACTCTTCTTTTGATTCGACGTAGCCGTAGAGGGCCATCGTCGACACACCAAGCGCGGCGGCTACCTTGCTCATCGAGACGGCCCCGAGGCCCTCGGACTGGGCCAGGTCCACCCCGGCCGCCACCACGGCCTGCAGGTCCAGGCCGGGCTTCGGCCCTTTCCGGGGAGGCAGCCAGCGGCCCCAGGCCCGCTCGATCCCCGCCGGGAGGCGCTCGACACGGTCACCCTGGGTCACCGACCGTAACCTTTTACTCTGTGCAACGTACGGAGTAGATCCTATACTGTAGAGCCTACAGTATAGGAGGCAGAGAGGAGCAGGACGGATGGGCGCCACCTCCGCCATCACCGCGAGCGGGCTCACCAAGTCCTTCGGCCCGCTCGCGGTGCTGCGAAGCGTCGACCTCGACGTCCCGGCCGGGACCGTGTTCGCGCTCCTAGGCCCCAACGGCGCCGGCAAAACCACGATCGTGCGGATCCTCACCGCCCTGTCTAGACCCGACGCCGGCACCGCCAGTGTCGCCGGTTTCGACATCAGCTCCCAGAGGCATGACCTGCGCCGGGCGATCAGCTTGACCGGCCAGTCCGTGGCGATCGACGAGTTGCAGACCGGCCAAGAGACCCTCTACATGATGGGACGGCTCTGGGGACTGTCCCGGAAACGAGCCCGGCGCCGCGCCGATCAGCTGCTTGAACGCTTCGGGATCGCCGACGCCGCCAACCGGCGGGTCGGCACCTACTCGGGCGGCATGCGCCGACGCCTTGACCTCGCCGCCAGTCTGGTTGCCGAACCGGCCGTCATCTTCCTCGACGAGCCCACCACCGGCCTCGACCTTCCCAGCCGCCAGACCATGTGGGCCATCATCGAAAACCAGGCTCGGCGAGGCACCACCGTCTTCCTCACCACCCAGTACCTCGAGGAGGCCGACTCGCTCGCCGACCGCGTCGCCGTGCTCCACCAAGGAACTGTCGTCGCGCAAGGAACCCCCGATGAGCTCAAGGCCCGGGTCGGCACCGAACGCCTCCGAGTCACTTTCGCCGACCCCGCCGACTGCGACGAGAGCCTCCGCCTCCTCCAGGCCCAGCACCCCATCGTCGACGCCGCCCATCGCAGCATCGAGGTCGACACCGACGGCACGGCGGCGGGCGCCAGAGCCCTCCTCGACACCATCGATCCCGACCGCCACAAGGTCGTCCGCTTCGAGTTGCGCCGGCCCACGTTGGACGACGTCTTCCTCTCCTACACCGGGAACGGCCCGGGACCGGGGTGCCCATGAGCACCACCACCACCGGCGCCGTCGGTCAGCGCCGGCCTCGCTCCGCCGCACGGGACACCCTCACCCTCGTGGGGCGCGGGTTCAGGCTTGCCCGGCGCAACACCGACGCCCTATACACCGGCCTCGCACTCCCGGTCATCTTGGTGGCGCTCTTCGTAGAGATCCTCGGCGGAGCCATCCACACCGGGCTCGCCTACGTCGACTACGTCGTCCCCGGCGTGCTCCTCCTGACCGCCGGGTTCGTCTCCGCCCAGACCGCGGTGACGGTCAACCAGGACATGACCGGTGGCATGATCGACCGGCTCAAGTCCATGGACATCAGCGGCACCGCCGTCCTTGCCGGCCACGTCGTCACCGGCATGCTCCGCAACCTCGCCTCACTCGTCCTGGCCCTCGCCGTCAGCTTCGCCCTTGGCTTCCGCACCCATGCCAGCCCCCTCGACTGGGCGGCCGCCACCGGGATCGTGCTCCTGTTCATCTTCGCCTTCACCTGGCTCGCCGCCGCCGTCGGGCTGCTCGCCAAGTCCCCCGAAGGAGCCGGCAACGTCGTCTTCGCCATGATCTTCCTCCCCTACCCGAGCAGCGCCTTCGTCCCCGTCGACACCATGCCCACTTGGATCAGAGGCTTCGCCCTCCACCAACCGATCACCCCCATCATCGACACCTTCCGCGGGCTGCTCCTGCACACCCCCACCGGGCACGCACCCCTCACCGCCACCTTCTGGTGCGTGGGCCTCCTCGCCATGGCCGTCACCCTGGCCGCCGCCCTCTTCCGACGGCAAACGGCCTGATGCTCCCTTGTCCCCGCCCAATTGGGTTCGGTGCCCCAGGTACCAATTGGGTTCGGTGCCGCATATAACGGGGGACCTGCCGGCAGTGGTGCCTCCCAGGGGCCGCCGTGGGGTCAGGGCCCAGCCGCGCGATCTACAGCGTGTCCTATTTGGCGTTCGGCGTGCCTGTTGTCGTTGCCGGGGCCGTTGCGAGCCTCATGGTGAGGTACCCGGTTTTCCCTGAGGTGCAGTAGGCACCCTCCAACCTGGCCCCAGGCGACGTTGGCTGTTCACGAAAGCCACCAGTTCGCCTGCGTCCCCCACTACCGAACGTGCCCCAGTCTCCACCATCTCCACCTCGCCAGCTATGCGCCCCTCGTCGAGCGCCTGCTCGACGAGGCGCAACACCACGG
>JAJZAC010000049.1 GCA_021799615.1 Actinomycetes bacterium | reverse complement strand
TCGCCCGGCGCACTGGGGAGCAGCTCCTGGCGCACCCAGTCCCACTGGGCGGTCTCGTGCACGGCGAGCAGCTCACGCTTCTCCGCCTCGTCCAGGTCACCGAGCAGCGCCGCCTCCCATGCTGCGATCCGCTCGGGGAAGAACCCCGGCTCCTCGCGCACCTCGAAGCACGCGCCCGTCGAACGCACCTGCACCTCGAAGCCGACGCCGAGGGTGTCGTCGAGGCGGTGGGTGCCGTAACGGGCACGGCCGCCGGTCAGGTAGGCGGCGACGTCACCCAGGCACGGGGAGTTCTTCGACACCACCAGCAGGTCGCTCCGATCGAGCGGCGCGTCGCCGAAGGCGACGTCGGCCAGTGCGCGCATGGCCCACACACCCCGGACCAGCCCGTCACAGGCATGCCCGTGGAACAGGACGAGGTCGGCGACGGTCACCGTCTTCGAGCGGCGGTCGAGGCGCCCCTGGGCCGAGCGGGTGTCGATCACCTCGAAGCGCGGGAGCCCGGGGACGTCGAGCCACGCCGGCACATCCCATCGGGCCCGGGACGCCCGGCTCGGGCCCGTTCCCGCGTCGGCGGGCCGATCGCCGGCCATCGGGTCAGAAATTGAGGACGGTCGCGCCCTCGAGCGCGAAGCGGACGTAGGCGTCGCGGGCGTACTGCAATGCGATGCCGCGATCGGACAGCGCCTGTTCGCTCCCCGCGGCACGGGCTGCGTTCAGGCACGCCCCCACGGGGACCCCGGCCGCCACCAGCTCGTCGATCTGGCGGTTGTACTCCGTGCGGGTCGGGTCCGCCGACGTGTCGCTCAGCGCGCCCTGAGCCGGGCCGAAGCAGTAGACCTCGAGATCGACGCCGGCGTCGCCCGCAACCTGACGGACCCGCTCGGCGACGTGGGAACCGGCCGACAGCGAGTCCTCGTCGGCATGGAAGAGGTGGATCACGACCTTGGGCATCGTCTCTCTCCTTGGTTGGTGCTGCGATCGACGTCGGCGGCAGGGTCGGGTCCGGGACACCGGACCGCCGGTCCGACCCCCGTCATGCCGGGACCGGGTCCGGCGCGGACACCAGGCGGGACAGTGCCTCGGTGCCGGTGGGCGCCTCGGCCAGCATGGGCACCAGCGCCAGCCGCGAGGCGAAGCGGGTGCTCACCTCCCGCAGGCGATGGGTCTCCGCTGCTGCCCGCGCTGCCAGCAGCGGGTCGGTGGTGGCCGTGACGGCCAGAGACTGGTTGGCGATCCAGGCGAACGGCTCGATCCCCGCTCGGCGCAGGTCCTCCTGCAGGGCGGCGGCCTCGTGGATCGGGGTGGCTTCGGGCACGGTGACGACGAGCACCGAGGTCAGCTCGGGATCGGTGAGCCGATCCAGCAACGCCTCGACCTCGGGGGGTACGGCACCTCCCTGGCGGCCGACCTCGCGGTGGTAGGCACGGGCGGCGTCGAGGAGGAGCAGCGTGTGCCCGGTGGGAGCCGTGTCCAGCACCACGAACCGTTCCGAGGCGCCGGCCACCGTGCGAGCGAACGCACGGAAGACGGCGATCTCGGCCGTGCACGGCGAGCGCAGGTCCTCTTCGAGCACGGCGCGACCGGCGTCGTCGAGGCCGACACCGGCCTCGCCGAGCACCTCGGCCGTATAGGAGGCGGTCTCGCGCTCGGGATCGATCCGGCTCACGACGACGCTTCCCGCGCCGTCGACGCCGGTGGCGAGCACCGCCGCGAGGTGGGCGGCCGGGTCGGTGGTGGACAGCTCCACCTCGTGGCCGGATCGCGCCAGCTCCAGGGCGACGGCCGCGGCCAACGTGGTCTTGCCGACGCCGCCCTTCCCCATCGTCAGGATGAGCCCGCGCCCGCGTCCGGCCAGTTCAGCCACGAGTGCGCGCAGCGACTCGGCGTCGGGCAGGGGCTCGGCCGGCGCACCGTCCGCCGACCCGGCGCCCGACCGCAGGGCCCGCAGTGCCGGAACGCCCACCGGGCTGTAGGCCACGAGCGGCACGTCGTCCCGGGGGAGGGCGGCCAATTCGGCAGGCATCGCGTCGAGCGCGCCCGCGGCACGGGAGGCGATCGCCGCGGCCAGCGCGTCGTCCGAACCGCCGGACGGGAGCACGCCGTTCACGACCAGGCGCTGGTTGGCGACACCGAGCGCTCCGAGCTCGGCCGCGGCTCGCGCCGCCTCGGCCAGGGCCAATTGGTCCGGGCGCGACACCAGGACGAGCACCGTGCGGTCGGCGTCGGCCAGGGTGGCGACGGCGGCCCGGTAACGGTCGTGCTGGCCCGAGAGGCCCGACAGCGGACCGATGCACGACGTGCCGAGGGTGTTGGTGTCGATGAAGGTGCTCCACGCCGCCGGCAACGACAACAGGCGCAAGGTGTGCCCCGTGGGAGCCGTGTCGAAGACCACGTGGTCGTAGGCGTCGGTGGCGGCCGGGTCGGCCAGGAGCGCGGTGAACTCGTCGAAGGCGGCGATCTCCACCGTGCAGGCTCCCGACAGCTGCTCCTCGACGCTGGCCACCGCCGAGTCGGGCAGCACACCGCGGTAGGGGCCCACCACGCGTTCACGGTAGGCGGCGGCGGCGGCCAGCGGGTCGACGTTCAGCGCATCGAGCCCGACCGCACCCGGCACCGGCGTGGGCGACGAGCCGAGCGCGACGCCGAGCACCTCGTCCAGGTTCGACGCCGGGTCGGTCGACACGAGCAGGACACGGCGGCCGGCATCGGCAAGGGCCAACGCGACCGCCGACGACGTCGACGTCTTCCCCACGCCGCCCTTCCCGGTGAAGAACACGAAGCGCGGCGCGCTGGCCAGCAGGCCACCGAGCACCGGCTCGGTCGCCTGGCGACCGGCGCCGGCAGGTGGCGTTCCGGTCGGACGCTCCTCGCCATCTTCGAGCTCCGTCAGACCGGCCATCTCAACCACAGCAACCCGATGGCGCCCCGCCTCCGGCGGTGACCCCGACCAGGGTGACCTCGGTGTCCGCGGCCCCGCCTCCGCAGCACCCCGACGTGGGCGCTGCCGGCTCCTCGGCCTCGGCTGTGGCGGCGGGGCCGCCACAGCACCCACCGGACGTTTCGGCGCTGCCGCCAGCGGCCGCCGGCTCCGAAGCGGCAATTGGGGTGTCGCCACGCAGCACGTTCGTCTCGGTGCCGAGCAGCTTCGCGGCGAGCTCCAGCATGGCGCGGGCCGGCGTGTCCTTGACGGCGTGGGCGAGGCGAACGGCGTCGGCCATGGCGGCCGGGGTGACGCCGAGCCGGCGGGCCCGGTCGTAGTGGTGTTTGAAGCATGGCTCGCAGTTGGCACCCACCGCAGCACCGATCGCCACCAGCTCGGCTGTCGGCTCGTCGAGGCCGCCGGTGGCCCGGCCTGTGGCCCACGCCTCGAGCTCTGCTCGCGACGGGTACCGGCCCGACGAACGCAGCACACCGCGTACCAGCACCGCCGGCAGGGCCTCCTCGCCGCGTTCGGCGAGGAGGTCGCGGACCAGGTCGTTCTCGGCGAACGCCCCCGGCTCCTGGGAAAGGTTGTGACGCTCGACCGGCACTCCCTGCTCGCCCAGCCAGCCGAGATCGGCGGCGAACGTGGCCAGCGCCGGGTCGACGCTGGGGCCGCACACACCCGTCGAGCAACACATCGGGGGATCGAATACCTCGACCTGCACCATCTGGACCTCCTCTAGACCATCGATCATCGTCGATCAACGATCAGACTAGCAGATCCCCCGGCCGGTGCAACCGGTGCCTGGACCAGGCGGCGACGCCGGGTCGGGCACAGGGCGGTCCGACGGCCCTGGCCAGGCGTCAGGACGGAGGCCCGGCCAAGGAGGAAATGGCGCCCTGCAGCGCGGCCAGCCCTGCCCGGTTGAGGCAGTACGACGTACGGGGGCCTTCGATCTCCCCCTGGACCAGTCCGGCCGCCCGCAGGATCCGGAGATGCTCGGAGATGGTCGACTGGGCCAACGGCAATTCGGCGACCAGGTCACCGGTCATGCACGCCTGGCGCTCGGCCAGGAGGCGGACGATCCGCACGCGTGCCGGGTGCCCGAGGGCCTTGGTCATCATGGCCAGGACGTCGTCGTCCACCACCGGGGCGGTCACCGCCGGATCGGCGCCAGGGAGGCAGCACGCCATGGCCGGCTGGTCCCCGGCCGTGGCCGTCGCCTTGAGAGTGGTCGGAGCCATGCACCCACGATCGTACCGGTCCACGGGCCTGACATTCCGGGCCGTGCGCCCCGGCTGGCCGGTGGCGGTGGTCGGTCGCCACCCCGCCCACCGGCGCCCGGGGTCGCCTCGCCGTGCACGGGTGCACCGGCGTCCGCCTTCGTATTGACGTCAGTGAATACGACAGGGCTATCATTGATCGACGACCGACGATCGATGACCCAGCAGACCGAGCAGGGAGCGCCGCGATGTCCCGCCCAGCAGTATCGCCGAGCCGAGCTGCCCGACGCACCGCCCCGGCGGTGGGCGGTGGAGTGGGCACGCCCGACGACGAGCACCCGCCGGAGCCGGCCGGGGATCGACACCTGGTGGCGCGGGCGGTGCCGACGACGCGGGCGGGGCGGGCGTGCTGAGCCTCGGCGGCGCCGGTCTGACCGTCACCGCGGTCGCCATCTTCGTCGCCACCCTGACCCTGGTGATCGTCCAGCCCAAGGGGCTGTCGATCGGTTGGTCGGCCGGCGGCGGCGCCGTCGTCGCCCTGGCGCTCGGCGTCGTCCACCTGGCCAACGTGGCCACCGTGTGGGACATCGTCTGGAACGCGACGGCGACCTTCGTGGCGGTCATCGTGATCTCGCTCGTGCTGGACCGCATCGGGTTCTTCGAGTGGGCGGCGGTGCACATGCTGCGTGCCGCCGGGGGCAGCACGATCCGTGCCTTCCTCTACATGATGGTGCTCGGCGCCGCGGTCGCTGCGCTGTTCGCCAACGACGGAGCGGCGCTGATCCTCACCCCGATCGTCTACGAGCAGATGCGCGCCGTCGGCTTCGCGCGCGGCCAGGCCCTACCGTTCGTGATGGCGGCCGGGTTCATCGCCGACACGACCAGCCTTCCGCTGGTGGTCTCGAACCTGGTCAACATCGTGAGCGCCAACTTCTTCCACATCGGCTTCAGCAGCTACGCCGCCACCATGGCCCCGGTGGACCTCGTCGCGTTCGCCGCCAGCGTCGGCGTGCTCGTCGTCTTCTACCGGCGATCGCTCCCCGCCCGCTACGACCTCGACGCCCTCCCCGTTCCGGCCGACGCCATCCGCGACCACCGGTTGTTCCGGGCCGGGTGGGTGGTCCTCGGCGTGCTGCTGGCCGGGTACCTCCTGTCCGAGCCGCTGCACTTCCCCGTGTCGATCCCGGCGGCGTTCGCGGCGGCCGCGTTCCTGGGTCTGGCGGCGCGCTCCGACGTCCTGTCGAGCGCGAGGGTCCTGCGGGAGGCGCCCTGGAAGATCGTCGTGTTCTCGCTCGGCATGTACCTCGTCGTCTTCGGGCTGCGCAACGCCGGGCTGACCGCCTATCTCTCCGATGCCCTGCGGGGCGCCGGTCACGCCGGGGTGGTGCCGGCCGCGCTGGTCTCCGGGTTCGGTGCGGCCGGGCTCTCGGCGGTGATGAACAACATGCCGGCCGCGCTGGTCGGCGCGCTGTCGATCCACGGTGCGCACCTGGGGGGCCTCACCCAGACGACGGCGGTCTACGGCAACGTCGTCGGCGCCGACCTCGGGCCCAAGTTCACCCCCATCGGCTCGCTCGCCACCCTGCTGTGGCTCCACGTCCTCCAGACCAAGGGCATCACTATCAGCTGGGGGCAGTACTTCCGCCAGGGCATCATCCTCACCGTCCCCGTCCTCACCGTCACCCTGCTGGCCCTGGCCGGGTGGGTGACGCTCGTCCACTGACCCACCGCCGTGCCGACGGGGTCCCAGCCCGTCGGCCGTCGGCCGTCGGCCCGCATCCCGTATCCCGAGGAGGAGCACCCGTGACCCGTCCCGACCATCACACCGATCCGGCGGCACCGACGCCAGACATCCCCGTCGTCCTCTATGCCTGCGTCCACAATGCCGGCCGCTCGGTCGCCGCACGGGTGCTGACCGAGCACTATGCCGGCGGTCGTGTCGAGGTCCGGTCCGCCGGTTCCGAGCCGGGGTCCTCGGTGAACCCCGCGGTGGCGGCGGTGCTCGCCGAACGCGGCCTGTCGACCGACGCCGAGGTGCCGACCCTGCTCACCCGGGACGTGGTGGCAGACGCCGACGTGGTGGTCACCATGGGCTGCGGCGAGACCTGCCCGGTGTTCCCCGGCAAGCGCTACCTCGACTGGGAGGTCGAGGACCCGGCCGGTCAGGACCGCCCGACCGTCCAGCGGATCGTCGACGACATCGACCGGCGCGTCCGCCACCTCTTGGACGAGCTCGGGGTGCCGGTCCCCCCGGCGCCGTGACGGGTCGCCACCGGTCCCACCACCCTCCTGTTACGTGAGAGTACGGTCTGGGCGGTAGGATGCGGCGGTGATCGAGGGAATGCACCAGATCGGCGAGGTCGCCGACGCCGTCGGGCTGTCGCTGCGGACCATCCGCCACTACGAGGAGGTCGGGCTGGTGCCCCCGTCGGGGCGCAGCGCCGGGGGGTTCCGGCTCTACACCGACGAGGACATGGAGCGCCTCCGCCTGGTCCGGCAGATGAAGCCCCTCGACTTCACCCTCGACCAGATGCGGGAGCTGCTGGAGCTCCGGGACCGCCTGGCCGCCGGCGCCGACGGGCGGCAGCGGACGGCACTGGTCGAACGCCTGGAGCTGTTCTCGGCGGCAGCGGAGCAGCGCTGCGACGCACTGCGCGACCAGCTCGACGCGGCACAGGCGATGGCCCACACCCTCCGCCTCGAGGTTCGCCGGCACCGCCCGGCGCTCCGGCGGTGAGCCTGGCCGTCACACCGGACGTCGACGTCAGCGCCGAGGCGGTCCGGCGCCGGACGTTCGCCATCATCAGCCACCCCGACGCCGGCAAGACCACCCTGACCGAGAAGTTCCTCCTCTACGCGGGGGCGGTAGTGGAAGCCGGCGCGGTCAAGGCCCGAGGGGGGCGGCGGCGGGTGACCTCCGACTGGATGGCCCTCGAGCAGCAGCGGGGCATCTCGATCACCTCTACGGTGCTGCAGTTCACCTACCGCGACCACGTGGTGAACCTGCTCGACACGCCGGGGCACCGGGACTTCTCCGAGGACACCTACCGGGTGCTGGCCGCGGCCGACGCCGCCATCATGGTCCTCGACGTGGCCAAGGGCATCGAGCCCCAGACCCTGAAGCTGTTCGAGGTGTGCCGGGCCCGGTCGCTCCCGGTGCTCACGTTCCTGAACAAGTACGACCGTCCCGGCCGCGACCCGCTGGAGCTGCTGGACCAGATCGAGGCCCAGATCGGCCTGCGACCCACCCCGGTCACCTGGCCGGTCGGGATCCCCGGCGACTTCCGCGGCGTGATCGACCGCCGGGACGGCGGGTTCGTCCGCTACCACCGCACCGCCCGGGGCGCCACCGCCGCACCGGAGGAAGGCGTCGATGCCGACCGGGCCGCCGCCGAGGAGGGCGACGCCTGGCACCAGGCCCGCGAGGCCACCGCCCTGCTCGACGAGGTCGGCGCCACGTTGGACGTGGCCTCGTTCCTCGCCGGCGAGTCGAGCCCGCTGTTCGTCGGCTCGGCGCTCACCAACTTCGGCGTGCGCCACCTCCTCGACGCCGTCGTGGACCTTGCTCCGCCGGCGGCGCCGCGCCTGGACGCCCAGGGCCGGGCCCGCCGGATCGACGCACCCTGTGCCGGCTTCGTGTTCAAGATCCAGGCCAACATGGACCCGGCTCACCGCGATCACGTGGCGTTCATGCGCGTGTGCTCCGGGCGCTTCACCCGGGGGATGACCCTGGTGCACGGGCCGAGTGGTCGGCCGTTCTCGACCAAGTACGCGGCATCGGTGTTCGGTTCCGAACGCGACACCATCGACGTCGCCTACCCCGGCGACGTCATCGGGCTCGTGAACGCCAGCGGTCTGCAGATCGGCGACACCCTCTACGCGACCGAGCCCGTGACCTTCCCGCCGGTGGCCACGTTCGCGCCTGAGCTGTTCGCCTCCGCCCGGCCCCGCGATGCCGGTCGCCACAAGCAGTTCCACCGCGGCCTCACCCAGCTCGAGCGCGAGGGCGTCGTCCAGGTGCTGCGCGACCCCGATGGTGACCCGATCCCCGTGCTCGCCGCGGTGGGCGCCATGCAGTTCGAGGTGTTCGCCCACCGCCTGGCCGACGAATTCGGCGCCGTGACCGACCTCACCCCCGCCCCCTACAAGGCGGCGCGGCGCACCGACCGGGACACCGCCGAACGGCTGCGCCAGGTCCGGGCGGCCAGGGTGTTCGTCCGGGCCGACGGCACCCTTCTCGCCCTCTTCGACAGCCCGTACCAGCTCCAGCGCCTCGAACGCGACCACCCGGACTGGTGCCTCGAACCCGTGCTGAGCGCCGGAGACCCACGATGAGCGAGGGCACCGCCCGTTCCACATGACCGTTACGTGAGAGTACGGTAAGGCCTACTCCGGCATCTCCCGGTGGACCGGCCGGGCCCGACGACACGGCATCCGCGGGGCGCGCCGCCCACGACCATCGAAAGCGACCATGCCTGCACCGTTCCGCATCACGTTCCTCGGCGGCCTCGGCGAGATCGGCCGCAACTGCGCCGTCCTCGAGGCCGACGGCAAGCTGCTCATCTTGGACTGCGGCATCCTCTTCCCCGACGCCGAGATGCCCGGCGTCGACCTGGTACTGCCCGACTTCACCTACCTGCGCGACCACGCCGACCAGGTCGTCGGGTGCATCGCCACCCACGGCCACGAGGACCACGTCGGCGGCCTGGGCTTCCTGCTCCGCGACCTGTCGTTCCCCATCTACGGCTCCGAGCTCACCCTGGGCCTCGCCCGCAACCGAATCAGCGAGGCCGGCGTGCTCGACCGCACCGAGCTCGTCACCGTGGCCGACGGCGAACGCCGGCAGATCGGCCCCTTCGACGTGGAGTTCATCCCCGTCACCCACTCCGTGCCCCACGGGTTCGCCACCGTCGTGCGCACCCCCCAGGGTGTGGTGCTGCACTCGGGCGACCTGAAACTCGACCTCGACCCGATCGACGGGCGCCGCACCGGCCTGGCCCGCATGGGGGCCATCGCCTCCACCGAGGGCATCCGCCTCTACCTCGGGGACTCGACGAACGCCGACGAGCCGGGCCACTCCCGCAGCGAGTCGAGCGTCGGCCCCGTTCTCGACAATCTGTTCCGCGCCCACCACGGCCGGCGGATCATCACGACCTGCTTCGCCAGCCACATCCACCGGGTGCAGCAGATCGCCGACACCGCCGTCGCCCACGGACGGCACATCGCCACCCTGGGGCGCTCCATGAACAACAACGTCGCCCTGGCCCGGTCCCTCGGTGTGCTGCGCATCCCCGACGCCTCCCTCGTCGACATCGCCGAGATCGACCGCTACGAGCCCGGCGAGATCTGCATCATCTCCACCGGCAGCCAGGGCGAGCCCCGCTCGGCACTGGCGCTCATGGCGTCGGAGTCGAGCAAGTGGCTCGCCATCGGCCCCACCGACACCGTGATCCTGAGCTCGCACCCGATCCCCGGCAACGAGAACGACGTGTCCCGGGTCCTGAACGGCCTGGTCAAGCTGGGCGCCGAGGTCGTCCACTCGGGCCTCTACGACGTGCACGCAACCGGTCACGCCAAGCAGGAAGAGCTGAAGACCCTCCTCGACGTGCTCCACCCGGACTGGTTCGTTCCCGTCCACGGCGAGTGCCGCCACCTGGCCGCCCACGCCCGGCTGGCGCACGCCATGGGCGTACCGCCCGCCCGCACCCTGGTCTGCGAGGACGGCGACCAGATCACCCTCGACGACGCCGGCCTGCGCCGCAGCGGCACCGTCCCCGCCGGGCACCTCTACGTCGACGGCATCCTCGGCGACGTCGGTGCTGCTCTGTTGCGCGACCGGCGGACCCTGGCCGACGAAGGCGTCGTGGTCGTCCTCGCCGCCATCGACGCCGAACGCCACGAGCAGCTCCGCGATCCCCAGGTCATCACCCGGGGCTGGGTCTACGCCCCCGAGGCCGAGCCGCTCCTCACCGAGTGCGCCGCCCACGTCGGGCAGGCCATCGACGCCGTGCTCCACACCGACGACACCGTGACCGCCGACACCCTCCAGCGGACGATCCGACGGGCCACCGGCCAGTTCGTCGACCAGCGCACCCGCCGGCGCCCGATGATCGTCCCCGTCGTCGTCGAGACCTGACACCACCCGGACGGCCCCACCCCGCCAGGGCCCACGGCCACCGTGCCGCCAGGTCAGTCCGGGTAACCGGCGCCCACCTCTGACGACGCCAGCTCCCCCACGCCGTACATGCCGGTACCGGCCTCCTCTCCGTGCGGTCGCTCGGCGTGGATGTACTTGCCTCCCCGCAACCAGGACGCGATCACCGCGATGAGCGTGAGCACGGCGGCGAAGTCGAACGCCAGCCGGAGCCCCACCTGGAACGACGACGAGATGAGCTTGGGGAAGAAGCTGCGGCCCGTGAGGTACGCGGCTCGGCCCGGCGGCAGGGCGGCGAGCACGTGGTGGGGCACCTCGGTCTGGATGGGGTTGAAGCCCAGGAAGGCGGCGAACAGCGAGCCGATGGGCGGCAGGTGGGCGATCTTCTCCGCGGCGGCCTGCGGGACGCCCTGGGCGATGAGTCCTGCAGACATGTGGCCCGGCAGGGACGAAGCGAGCCCGAGGGTGACGACGGAGAAGAAGACGCCGATGGAGAGGACCTGGGCGGAGTTCATGAACGTGCCGTTCATGCCCGCGCCGGCACCGCGTTGGTCGGGCGGGAGGCTGTTCATCACCGCCGTCTGGTTCGGGGTGAAGAACATGCCGGAGAACACGGCGAAGAAGAAGACGATGAGGGCGAAGTCGACGTAGGCGAAGTTCATCGGCAACGCCTCGAGGAGGAGGAAGCAGGCGATCGAGCCGGCCAACCCGATGGTGGCGATCCCCCGGGCTCCGTGCCGGTCCGCCAGGATGCCGGAGATCGGACCGGCCACCAGGAAGCCGACGGTCAGGGGGATCATGGCGATGCCGGCCCACAGAGGGGTGGCCGAGAAGCTGTAGCCGTGTTGGGGCAGCCAGATTCCCTGGAGCCAGATGATGAGCATGAACTGGAGGCCGCCCCGGCCGACGGCCGCCAGCAGCGACGCCAGGATCCCGGCGGCGAAGGCCCGGATCCGGAAGAGCTCGAGGTTGAACATGGGATGGGCCGTCCGCAGCTCGATGGCGACGAACCCGCCGAGCACGGCCAGTCCGCCGATCACCGTGCCGAGCACGAAGGGGCTGGTCCACCCCATGGTGTGCCCCCCGTACGGGAGGAGCCCGTAGACGATGCCGAGGAGGACGGCGGTCAGCCCGATGGCGAAGGTGGCGTTGCCCCACCAGTCGATGGGGGTGTGGTTGCGCACCCCGGAGTCCTCCAGCTTGAGGTAGGCCCACACCGTCCCGAACAGCCCGAAGGGCACGGAGACGAGGAACACCAGATGCCATTCGACCGGCGCGAGCACGCCGCCGAGGATGAGGCCGAGGAACGAGCCGGTCACCATGGCGATGCCGTTGATGCCCATGGCCTTCCCCCGCTCTTCGGGCGGGAAGGCGTCGGTCAGGATGGCGCTCGAGTTGGCGAACAGGAACGCACCGCCGACGCCCTGACCGACCCGCATCAGGATGATCCACAGCGCGGCCCCCGCCCCCGACATCCACGTCACCGACAGCAGGATGGAGAAGACGGTGAAGATGGCGAACCCGAGGTTGTACATGCGGACGCGCCCGTACATGTCGCCCACCCGCCCGAGGCTCACCACCAGCACGGCGGTGACGAGCATGAACCCCATGAAGATCCACAGGAAGTAGGAGGTGTTGCCCGGGGCCAACGGCTGCAGGCGGATGCCCCGGAAGATGTCGGGCAGCGAGATGAGGAGGATCGACTGGTTGATGGTGACCATGGCGATCCCGAGCGTCGTGTTCGACAGCGCGATCCACTTGTAGCGGTCGGGGTGGGCACGGCCCCGGGGCATGGCGGCGTCGGATGCGGGGTCGGTGGTCGTCATCGCGCTCCGTGGACGGGTCGGCGGACGGGTCGGCGGAGCGGGATCATCCCTGCACTATATAGTCTTCCTATGCATTCGGCAGCGGCGACGCGTGCGCCCCGCCCGGCGCATTCGGCGCTGGCGGAGGAATTCGGCGAGGTGTTGGCCAGGCTGCACGGCTTCTTGCGGCGGACGATCCTCCCCGACCAGATGAGCCTCACTCAGGCGCTCGTCCTCCACACCCTGCGCGAGCGGGGGGCCCAGCGGGTCACCGACCTGGCCGGGATCGAAGGGGTGCGGCAGCCCACCTGCACCGTCCTGGTCAACACCATGGAGGCCGAAGGCTGGGTGGCCCGCACCGTCGACCTGTCCGACCGGCGGGCCGTCCTGGTCGAGCTGACCGACCGGGGCCGGGAGGTGCTCGACGGGATCACCCGGGCCCGGGCCGCCGTGCTCGACCGCTACCTCGACGGGCTCACCGACGCCGAGCGCGATGCGCTGGCGGCGGCGCTGCCCGGTCTCACCCGACTCATCCAGTTGGGAGCCGCCGACCAGAGCGGTGGTGACGCCGGGCGGGGGTGACTGGCTCCCAGCCGCAGCGCACCACCGCATGGTCCAGCCCCAACAGCCCACTCAGTGCGCTCCTGACGCGCACGCTGTCCCGCTCGTCGATCTCCGTCATCGCGACCAGAAGGGCCGGGAAGGAAGCGGCAGTGCGCCGTGGACGGCGGGCGGTTAGGCCATCTCAACCACGCTCGAAAGGTCACGAGCGCCACGTTCCTGAACACCCGTCGATCGGCGGAGCCATCCACCGCGTCAGGTCGCGATGGCACCGACGCCCTCGACCTGACGCCCTATCTCAGCGCCTACGGCCAGCAGGTGTTCGACAACCTGCAGAACGCCTCCATCGTCCAGGGGCTGTTCGGGGGCTACTCGGGCCTGACCTTCGCCCAGCTGACCAAGCCCCAGTACCAGGTGCCGGAGAGCATCCCCGTCTACGACCGGCTGGCCAACCAGCTCATCATGGGCACCGGGGGCACCCCGACGGCGCCGCTGCTCATCGACCAGGGAGCGAACGGCACCCTGGACGGGACCCCGAACGCCCAGCCCGGCATCGGACCGGGGGACGGCGTGATGATCGCCGGCGACGTCCGCTCCCTCGCCCGCGAGTACTGCGCGGCTCCATCGCACCGGGCAACTCCCTCGCCCCCATCCCCGTGCCGTAGACGGGGCGGGGCGGAGGGGCGGAGGGGCAGGCGTGACGGACCGTCGGCCGGCACGGTCACCAGGAAGGCCAATTCGGGCTCCTCGCTAGATCGTGTGGATTTGGGGTAGCGGCAGCTTTCCGGCGATGAGGTAGATGATGGTGATCATCTTGGCCTTGGAACGGTAGCCACGAGCCCTCCGTTTGGCCGCCTGGACGAGCGAGTTCGTTCCCTCCAGCAGCCCGTTGGAGAGCCGGCTCTGCTGCCAGGCGATGATGCCATCCCAGTGGGACTCGACCGTGGCGACGAACTCCTTGATGGGCTCGAGGCGTGAGCGTTTGGCTCCGTAGCACCAGCGCTTCAGGTACGCCTCGGCCTCTTCAGGATCCGTCTTGTTGTAGAACTCGTTGAAGTCGTCGCGCCAACGGGCAGCACGGGTGGTCTTCAGTTGCATGGAGGGGCGGGTGAGCCAGGCGAGCTTCTCCCGTTGTCTGACGGTGAGGTTGGCTTCGTTCTTCAACCAGACGTAGCGAGACCGCTTGAGTTCGGGACGGGTCTTCGACTCGGCACGCCGCACTTCGTCGACTGCTTCGTTGGCCTTGGCCACCACGTGGTAGCGGTCGAAGATGATCTGGGGACAATGAAGTTCGACCTCGGTCTCGTCCCTCTCGCCTGTTCCCTGACCCGTTGGGTCGGCCGTGGCAACCGCTGCACTCGTGGTCACCTCGACTGCCTCGGCAGTGGTGTCTGTCACCTGTGCCTCTGCTTCTGCAGGTTGCTCGGCGAGATACTTGGTGATGCCGCTGATGAAGGCTGGGCTCATGTCACAGCACACCTCTTCTACCTGGATCTTTGGCGCTCCACCGTGGGCAGTGAGGTCCTCGGCGAAGGCCTTGACCGTCTCTGCGTCCTTCCCTGGGGTAGCGAACATCACCCGGCGTGTCTCTAGGAGAGTCCTGAAGTAGTCGCCGCTCGATTCGCGATCTGCTGGCGGGTGGACGAGAATTGGCCATGGCGATCGGTCGTTCGAATGTCCAGCCCCGCTTCGAGGATCCCCGAAGCCTGCTCGGTGACCGGCTCCGGGGGATCTACCTGCTTTTGGCCGAGCACGGCGGGGCGATGTTCGCCGACGACTACTTCGCTGATCTGTACAAGTCCTCGAGGCTCGGGCGCCCGACGATCCCCGCCAGGGTGCTCGCCACGGTGATGCTCCTCCAGTCCCACGAGGGCCTTTCCGACCAGGAGGCCTGCGACCGCCTCGAGTGCGATTTGCGCTGGCAGGCAGCCGCTGGGGTGGATGCGGGTGCACAGTCGTTCCATCCGACGACCCTCGTCGGCCTGCGCAACCGCCTGCGGCGCTCTGCGCGTCCTCGCCGGCTGTTCGAGGACACCAAACAGGCGGCAGCCGAGGCCGGCGTGCTCGGCAACCGGGTGCGGGTGCTCGACTCGACGCCGATCTACGACGCCGTCGCGACCCAGGACACGATCACCCAACTGCGCTCTGCGATCCGAAAGCTCCTCCGTGCTCTCGATCAGGACAACCCTCTCCTGGCGGCGAAGGTCCGCTCGGTGCTCACCCGCGACGACAACTACGCGGGACCGGGCAAGCCGAGCTGTGACTGGGACGACGACGCAGCCCGCGAGGCGCTCGTCGATGCGCTCGTCCGAGACTGCCTCGCCGTGCTCGGCGGCCTCAACGGAGAGGAGCTCCACGGCGTCGTCGCCGACGCCGCGCAGCTCGTGGCGATCGTGGCGGGCCAGGACGTAGAGCAAGGTGACGACGGGATCTTCCGGATCGCCCGGCGTGTCGCCAAGGACCGGATCATCTCGACGGTCGATGTCGAGGCCCGACACGGCCACAAGTCCCACAACCGCCGCTTCGACGGCTACAAGGCGCACCTGTCGGTCGACCCCGACGCCGAGCTCGTCTGCGAGGTGATCGTCACGCCGGCCAACACCCACGATGCGACGCCTGTCGAGGACCTGCTCAAAGGACACGCCACCGACGAGGTGAAGCCGACCGTGATGGGCGACTGCGCCTATGGGACCGCAGAGACCCTCGCCCGGCTCGAAGACGCCGGCTACGAGGACGTCAAGGCGAAGGTCGCCCCCGCAACCGGGCGAGAGGGTCGCTTCGGCAAGGACGACTTCAGCGTCGACCTCGACGCCGAAGCGGTCACCTGTCCCGCTGGCAAGGCGGCGGCGATCCGACGCCGCACGGACGGCTCGGGGCTCGCCGACTTCGCTTCGCAGTGCACTGGCTGCCCGTTGCGGGCGTCGTGCACCACTTCGTCGTCGGGGCGCACCGTCACGATCCACGCCCGTGAGGACCTCCTCCAGTCCCACAAGGCCGCACAGAGCGACCCCCAATGGCAGGAGGCCTACACCGGCACCCGGCCCAAGGTGGAGCGCAAGATCGCCCACTTCGTGCGCCGGGCATGGGGAGGACGACGAGCCCGGGTCCGCGGCATCGTCCGCATAGCGACCGACGCCGACACCCGTGCTGCGGCGATCAACTGGAGCCGCCTCTCGACCCTCGGGGTCACGAGAGCCGGGGGCAAGTGGGCCGCAGCGCCACCGTGAGCGTCGATCGACCTCGCCACCACCCCATCCTCTCTTCGCCACTCCGTGACCCTCGAACGCCCGGGAACCCCCCAAAAGACACCGGGGGAACCGGGTGCCGGGGCGTGCAAGCGGTGGATCGACCCCCAGGGCAACTGCCGACGACCCCTGCGGGCGTGTTCCAAGCCATCCGGCGGCCCGGCTGGCCGCTGGACCACCTCTACTTCAGGACTCTCCTAGTGCCGCCGCTTCACGCCGCCCGGTGAACTGACCGGTGACGGCCGCGGCTACGCCCTCCCGGTAGGGAAATCCGTCCGTGCGCTACGCAGTTGTACGCCGACAGAGCAGAGAGACACCAACGGCGGCGAGCGCGATGAGGGCACCGACCGGCGTCGCCCACTCCGTCAAACGCTGGGTGATCTCGGCGATGCTCGGCCCGATCGTCGACATGTCGTCCGGAATTGCCGCGAACGCGAATGCGACTCCCGATGCAATGCTGACGGTGGTCGAGGCCAAAGCCGCAACCAGCAAACCTCCCCCGATGGGCTCGGCTACCTCCCACGAGAGGCGGTCGATCGGGAGGGTGTCTTCATCCGGTGACATGGCCGGATCGCAGGTCACACGGGCGGGACTTTGCGCGATGTTGTTCCGCCCCCAGCGTACGGGTTACAGGCGCAACACGACAACACGGGACGGTCGTCATATGCAGCCGTGCTCCCCGAACCATACGCCGGTGATTGCGATACGCCACACGCCGCACAGCAGGAGCGACACCCGGGCGATCAGATCCCGGCCGGCACCAGGATCTGGCCCTGGCACTCGGCGAAACGCTGGTGACCGGTCACCGCCGCTCGCCGTAGTCACCGAAGGGGTGGTCACGTTCACGGACGGCCTCACGCCACCCGACCTCGGCGGCCCGCGCCACGAAGTCCAGCCCCTCCTGGGTATGGCGGGCGACGCCGTCGAAGATGAACCCGAGGAGCCGGCTGGCGTCGGGCTCGTACTGGTGACGAGCCACCTCGTTCAGTGACCACTTGACCATCTGCAGCTGGTTCAGGGGGAGCAGGGCCATGCGCCCGGCGAGCTCCCGCGCCCGCCCCTGGAGCTCGTCGTCGGGCACGCACTCGAGGACCATCCCCAGTTCGGCGGCCACCGGTCCGGGGATCTCGTCCCCGGTGAACAGGTACCGCTTGGCCCGCTCCAGGCCGAGGCGGGCCACCCACACCCAGGGTGCCTCGGGGATACCCCAGACGCGAGCCGGGGGGTACCCGAAGACGGCCGACCGGCCGGCGATGATGATGTCGGCGTTCAGCACCATGTCGGTTCCCCCGGCGACGCACCAGCCCTGCACGGCGGCCACCGTCGGCTTCGACAGGGTGTGCAGCCTGGCGAAGGTGGAGCCGAACGTGGAGATCATCCGTACGTCGGCCACCGTGTCCCAGGCCCGTTCCGGCGACTGGTCGACCACCGCCTGGCCGGCCGTCGACCAGTCCAGTCCGAATCCGGCGCAGAACGCCGGGCCCTCGGCCCGGAGCAGGACGACGCGCACCCCGTCGTCACCGTCCGCCGCGTCGAGGGCGGCGCCGAGCTCGTCCCGGAGCTGGGGTGTGATCGTGTTGTACTGGCCGCCCCTGCAGAGCACGAGGTGGCGGACGGCACCGTCGTCCTCGATCCGGATCGCTTGGGTCATGGCTCACCTTCCTCGTCGCCGCCCGTCCGGGCGGACGGCACACGTCCCACGGGCACCCGCCGGGGGCAGCGGAACAACGCCGTCACACCGGGTCCCGGCCCCCCTCCAGTACGCCTACGCCGAGGCCGGCCGGAGCGTCGGAGGTGGACCCGACCTGCAGCGCCGCGGCCCGGATCCGTTCCCCTTCCGCCCGGCGCCGCTTGGCGTACCAGACGTTCCAGAGCGCGACCGCCCCACCCACACCGTAGGGGAGGACCTGGGTGACCGCCTTTGCCGACGAGATGCTCATCGACGAGACGATCACCGCCTTCGCAGCTGCCTCCAGCAGGTACGCCAGCCCCCACACCACGGTGATGACACGGAAGACGTGCCGGAACCTCTCGTGACGCCAGAGGTCCACGAACTCCTGGCCTCTGGTCGATTCCGGACCGAGGAAGCCCAGCGCGATGCGATACATCATCGGCCTCGACGTGGCCAGCGACCCCAGGCACACCACGGCGAACACCGCGGTGGGGACGACCCCCTCGAGGAGGACGAGCCGGGCGCTGTGGCTGACCACGCCGACGGCCGACCCCACCACGATCCCCGCCAGCACCAGCACGCCGATGGCGTCGATCCGGTGGTGGGACACCAGGCCTCCGACCACCCGGAACGCGGGCAGCACGCCGCTGATGACGAGGGCGGTGACGTTCGAGAGCCCGGCGCCCTTCAGCCCGTAGTAGACGACGAGGGGGCCGACGATGTCGAAGACGACCGTGGGCATGACCGCCCGGGCCCGTGAGCTCCGATCCATTGCCCGGCGGTCAGGACCGGCTGCGGCAACCGTGGCCTCGTCCACCGGATCCTCCCCTCCCCCGCACCCTGGTTCTCCCCGCCCGGACGCGTCGGACGGGTGGCTCCGACGCCGGCGGGTCCCGACACCCCTGGGCCGGGCCGACCAGGCCCAAGGTTAGATGTGCCGGAGGCACGTCCGCCGACGGTTGCGACCCGCGTTAGAGGCAGGTGCCGTCCCGGCGTCGCGGCTGCCGTCGGCACCGCCATGGGCGCGACGAACGCACATGAGCAGTACGTCCGCGGGGCGGGACGCCTTGGGCGAGAGAACCGTCGACGGCGACCTGGCACAGGCGGGCAGGGACCGTCGTTGTCATCGCGGCGGCAGGACTCCTGGCGGCGGCGTGCACGACGGGGGCGGTCCGGAAGCCGGTCCACGACGAGCGCCTCCTCGACGACCACTGCCGAGGCCTCCGCCTGAGCAATCCGGCCGAAACCGGCCACCCAATCCGGTTCAAACCGGCCACCCAATCCGGCCGAAACCGGCCACCCAATCCGGTTGATTCCGGCCACGTCGGCCTGATGAGACTCGGGGTCTGAGCGCCACCAGCGCGCAGGTGGAGATGGGCGTCGCCTCACGTCCCACCGATATCCACCAGATGAGGCACGGACCCTCCTGAACTGGCTGCTGTCGAAGCTGCCA
>JAJZAC010000048.1 GCA_021799615.1 Actinomycetes bacterium | reverse complement strand
CCACACCGCGGGATGCGGGCGGTAGACGCGCTGGCCTTGGTAGTTGTATGCCGAGCCCTCCTTGGAGCGTCCGTAGACCTCGGTGTCGGTCGGGTCGAGGTCGATGGTCGGGCGCTGGGCGGCGAGCTCGGCTCGGTGCTTGTCGGACAGCAAGGCGAAAACCTCGGCGATGAGTGCCGCGTTGGCCCGTTCCACATGGGTACGTGCCGACGCGTCGAAGCGCTTGCCCAGGCCGATCACCGTTGTGGACGCAGGAATGTCCGACACGGCACGCAGCTCACGTCCTGCAGCATCCGCGCGCTGGTGGTCGAGATCGCACAGGAAGTCACCGCCGGCGAGCATCATCTCGGCCAATGCGACCATCACACCACCGAGCAGCAGGCCTCGGCGGCGCCGTTTGAACGTGGACCCGGAAGCGTCGATGGCCTCCTTGATACCGAGCAGCTTGTCGAGCTTGGCCACCAGGTGGAGGCCGGCCCGGGGGGTGATCCTCCCGTCAGGCGCGCCCAACACCACCTTGCGCTTCTTCTTCGCTAGTCTCGTCACCAGACAGGTGCCTTCCACTTGGGGTTATGGGGTTTCAGCAACCACCATTCTCCCAGGTGAAAGGCACTTTGTCGCGTACCGAACAGGCGTTCGCGTGGGCTTACTCGCCGATGTAGGTCTGAGGTCGGTCCGGCCCGACCTGGTCCCCCGGGAGTGGGCCACCCAGATGAGAGCCGGGCCCTGATCCGTCGCGAGGGGCATGGGGTTCAGCTACCGGACGGCATTGGGCGTGACGTCACATCGGGGAACGTCAACTCCAGCGACAACGAGTCGGCATCGGGCCGGGTTCGCACTGCCACAGGTCGACTCCCCCGATCACGGTCGGCTCGGCTCCGGCTGCGGAGGCCAACACCCGGCGCGCAGCGTCGGCCCCCGCCGCCGATCGGTCGACGGCGATACTCGTCACGCCGAGCCGTATGAGTGCCTGCCGGAGCGCGGTCCGATCGCACATCGCCTTCGTGGCGGCCTCGCGCCGGCTGATGCCTTCCAGACACACCGAGAGCTGGTTGGGGTCCCCGAAGAGCGTCCCCGCACCATGCCGATCCGGGGCGATGTAGTAGCCGCCGAGGAGGCGGAACCGCATTGCTGTCTCGGCCTGCCACACCATGGCCTCGTCCAGCCCCGTGCGCGGGTACGGGTAGGTCACCATCAACGACCCAGAACGGATGCGGTCGACGGTCGCCGAGGTGAAGAAGTGAGGCACCCGCGCCGGCAGCTGCAGGTAGGGCCAGTTCGGGACCAGCGGAAGCAGGCACGCGCCGACCAGGGCTGCGGTGATCGCGACTGGCATCGCCCTCCACGGTTGGCGATGTCGATGGACCGGCCGGTTCGCCGCCCGGTGCCGGGCCACTGACCGGTGGAGCACGTCGAGCTCCACGGAGAACAGGACGGCGATGCTGAACCACATGCCCAGGGCGAACCGCCCCGGAATGAAGTCGCCCATCAGCGGGAGCCGCGCGAGGGCCGCATACGGGCCGGGGATCGGCAGATGATGGTTGGCCACGATGAGACGGGGGCTCCACGACAGCGCGAACGACGCCAGAGCCATGACGGCGAAGAACTGGACGATCCGTCGCCTACGCAAGACGACGATGCCGACGACGAGTGCGGCAAGGAGGCTGGCACCGATGTAGGAGCCCGCTTCCCCCGGCGTCGCCGCGTCGAACCGCGACGAAACGGCCAGTGCCCACGACGGATGGAAGAGCTGGATGATCCCGGGAACGACCGGGCTCACCACGTCGGAGCTGAAGAGGTTCAGTTGTGCATGCGGTTGCGGCGGCCCGGTGAGCCGATCGGCGCCGAACAACTGGACCGCCAGAAACCATCCGGCGACGCACAGGAACGTGGCAACAGCAGCGGACGCGGCCCGGCCCAGGGCGAGGGCGTGCCGGACCGCCGTATCCCGGTACAGCAGCGCGAGGACCAGGAGGCCCGCCGCGACCAGGAGGGCGGTCATGAGCAGGATCTCCTCGGAGATCAGGAACTGGACCGCGCACAGGACTCCCAGGGTGGTTCCCAGCCTGACCCGGCGGGGACGCGTGTCCCGAAGCAGCTTGTCGATCACCAGGACGATCAGCGGGGGGATGGGAACGAAGATCAGGTGAAGGCGACCGACGGTCGACTGTGCCGCCATGTAGGAGGAGAAGCCATAGAGCAACCCTCCGACCCACGCGGCCGGCAGCCAAGCAGTCCACCTGCGGAGGAGGAGGAACATCGCCGCGCCGGAGACCGGCCCGCTGAGAACCAGGAGAACGAGAAACGTGTGCACGGGACCGAGCGCGAAGCTCAGCGGGCTGGCAGCCAGTCCGAGTGCGGGCATCGACGTGTTCCACATCAGGTTCACGCCGCCGGGTGCATCGAGGTAGGTCGTCGTGAACAGTGCGTGACCGTGTGCGATCGCAGCTGGCCACCATGCGATACCCCACTCTTCGAGCACCTGGTCCCAGCAATTGCAGCCGTTCATCTGGAGCGACCAGTGTTCGAGCGCCGGCAGGTAGGCCACCACCGCCAACGGCAGGTAGGTGACCGTGCACGCTGCCCACGAAAGCCATGACCGGCGGGCCCTCGTCCGTCGGGGATCACCGGGCTTCACCGGCGAGAGAGCACGTAGCGGCGGCGGACCGTCCGACGCACCGCCAGACCGAAGGATCATGGTTCGGCGAGGTCGCTCCGTGGGCGGCTCCGCTTCGGTCGTGGTGCCGCTCAGCCCACCGGCATTCTCCACCTGATTCCGCCCAATCGTGGTCGGCTCACACCGCATCGGTTGCGACCCCACTCGTCCGAGAGGAGGCCACCGGCCGAAGGTAGCACGACGGCCACCAGCGGGTCCGGGACCAGGGAGGATGCGATGCTCGCGACCTCCGTCCACACTCCCCGACCACGTCCGGCCCTGCCACCCCCCTCAGGGTGCCGACGGGTGCGGTCGACCGCCGTACGGCGGGAGCCTCAAAGCCCGTGGGCGGCCGGGCCGTCAGGAGGTCCCCTTGCGCGCTCCGTGCCTCCGCTACCCAGTCGGTGCGGCCGCACGGCCGGGCGCACTCCGCTGCACGTGCCTCAAGCCGATCGCCGATCCGGTCGATCCGAACCTGCAGGCGGAAGGAGCGACGTGATCCGACGTACGGCGAAGTGGTGGGTACCGGTGGTGGTGGGTGCCGGGATCGTCCTCGTGGGGTGGCTCACCGTCCTGCCACGGTTCACCGCCCTTTCCGCATCGAACGGCTTCTTCGCTACCGCGCCGTCCCGTGCCGCGCAGGCGAACCTGAACTCCGTGGTGACAGTCGTCCAGCGGCAGTACGCGGCAACCGGGACCCTGGGCAGCGAGCCGGCCCTGGCTGCTCTGGTGCGGGATCAGGAACATCTCACCCTGGTGAGCGACCGATCGGTCCTCAGCGGCGCTGCCGCGCCCATCGCCGTCGCCCTCTCGGCCGATCGCCAGGCCGCCCTCTTCGCCAGCCGGGCCGACGACGGTCGATGCTGGTTCGCCGAGGTCGACCATCGGCCCACATCCCCGCCGCCGCCGTTCCCAGGCACGCCTGCGGCACCCGGCACCTACTACGGCGGGGCGGGCACCGGGCACGGGCCCAACCGGGGCTGCTCCGTCACGCATGGGCCCGCGGGAACGAGCGGCAATGCGTTCGTCGGCTGGACAGCGGGCGCCTACCCCCAGGGTGTGCCGTGATCCGGTGGACGGGCTGAACCCACCTCCACCCGGCCAGGACGGGTAGGGCCAGACGGCGGATGCCGGACCGTGCCGGGCTCACCCGGCGATCCCGGCACGGGTGGGCTCCCCGCGCTGGCTACCGTCAAGAACGTGGACCCCCACGCACCAGAGCCCGGAACACCCGCGCCCGAAGAGGGTGGCTCGGCCGCCGTTCGCGGCGAGGACGGGGTCACCAACGGCGGGCCTGACCCGACCGCTCCCGCGCCCCGGGCCCGTCTGCTCCGGCGCACACTACGGCCGGCGTGGTCGAGCCGGAACCTCGAGCTGATCCTGGCGGCACGTGTGGCGATGAGCGCCGGGCGGGCGCTCGCCGGGGTCATCGTCCCCATCTACCTGGCCCTCCAGGGCTTCAGCGCCGTGGAGCTGGCCGCCTACGTGGTGGTGGTCGCCGCAGCGTCGGCCGTGCTGTCGACCGCCATCGGCACCCTGGCCGACCAGGTGGGCCGGAAGCCCTTCCTCGTCGCCCTCCCGCTCGTCACCGCAGCAGCCGCCGCGACGTTCGCCGTCACCGCGTCCCACCCCCTGCTGTTCGTCGCCGGGGCGCTCGGGAGCTTCGGGCGGGGGGCAGGGGCCGGAGCGGGGGCCGTCGGTCCCTACCAGCCGGCCGAGTCGGCCTTCGTCACCGACGACCTCCCCTCCCAGTACCGGAACGCCGCGTTCGGCTTCGTGACGTTCTCGTCCTCCTTCGGTGCGCTGGTGGGCAGCCTGCTGGCGCTGCTCGTCCCGAAGGTGCACGCCCACGGCGCGGCGGCCACCGCCGCCTTCCGCGACGGGTTCGTCGCCATCGCCGTCGCGTCGGCGGTGGCCGGGATCCTGGCCTGGTGGCTGGTGGAAGCCCGACGCCTGGCGCCGCGTCGCACCGGGGCGGGTGGTGCCGGGGGACGCGGCGACCGGGCACGCCGGTTCCGCCTCCCCCACCACTCCCGGTGGCTGCTGTACCGCCTGTGGATCACCAACACGCTGAACGGCGCGGCGGTCGGCATGTTCGGTCCGTTCGTGACCTACTGGTTCTTCCGCCGCTTCGACGTCGGATCCGGCCAGCTGGGGCTGCTCTTCGCCGCCATCAACGCCGCCACCATGGTCTCCAGCCTGTCCGCCGCCGGCCTGGCCCGCCGGTGGGGCCTGGTGCGGACGGTGACCGTCGTGCGCGTCCTGCAGGCGGTGCTGCTCGTCCCCATGGTGCTCGCCCCCAGCTTCGTCGCTGCCGGCGCCGTCTACTTCCTCCGCATGATCGTCCAGCGCATCGGCCTGCCCCTCCGCCAGTCCTACGCCGTCGGGCTCGCCCACCCTGACGAACGGGCGTCGGTCGCCGCCTTGTCCAACCTGCCCAGCCAGCTGGCCATGGCCGGGAGCCCACTCGTCACCGGTTACCTGATGGACGAGGTCAGCCTGTCGCTCCCCTTCGAGCTGGCCGCCGTCCTCCAATTCCTCAACGCCAGCACGTTCTGGCTGCTCTTCCGCCGTCACCCGCCCGACGAGGAGCGCCCCCGCGACGCCGGAACGGGTCAGGCGGCTCCGGTCGGCGACGGCGCCGGGGCCTCCCCGCCGTGGTCGGCGCCGCCGGCGATGCCGGATCCCCCGATCGGCGGCGCCGGTGGCACCGTCGCGCCCCGGCCCGGAGGATGACCGACCGGTCGGTGGCCGGCCGCGGGATCAGGACGACCCGGGCCGCCACGGGCGGACACGGCCCTCCTCGGGCCACCCCTCGGCCGCCGCCATCAACGGTCTGGCCCGTGCGCCGTCGAGCTGTTCGCGCACCAGGTCGGCGTGGCCGGCGTGCCGGGCCGTCTCGGTGATCAGGTGGAGCAGGACCCAGCGGACCGACCAGGCGTCGACGTTCCGGGGTAGCCAGGGGATCTCGTGCGGCACCGGGACCGGATCGCCCAGGTCGGCGACGCGCGACACGGCCGACTCGGTGGCCGCGGCCCGATCGGCATAGCGGGCCAGCAGCACGTCGAGGGTCTCGCCCTCGGCGACGGTGGAGCCGTCGGGGAACCGGTCCCGGTCCCCGTCCCCGTCCTCCGTCCGTCCCCCGAGGACCCGGTCGATCCAGAACCCTTCGACGGCGGTCAGGTGGGCCACGATCCCGGCGATGGACAGGGGGCTCCGGGTCGGTGCCGACATGGCCTGGGCATCGGTCAAGCCGTAGGCGGCGAGGCGGAGGGCATCCCGCTGCTGGGCCAGGTAGGACAGCAGCGCGTCGCGTTCGTCGTCGACCGGGGGGACGAAGGTGGGCATCGGTACTGCCTCTCCGGTGCGGCAGGCACCTCGACGGGCCAGGGACGTCGTCTCCAGCATGCCCCAGGACTGCCTCCCGGCGCCCACGTCGGACCACCGGTCGCCGGGACCTTCCGGATGACCTCGGCTCGTGGCCCGGTCCCCCCGGCCACGGGCCCGGTGCCGGCGGTCATCGAGCCGGTGACGCCGGACGGGCCCCATGCGGCGTGACCAGGTGGGCCGTCATCGGACCGGCACCGATGTCGATCACCACCCGCGGCGTCGACGAGGTGAGCGTCTCGGCCGCGCCGGCGGCGACTGCAGGCGGCTCGGTGCCGACGAGGGCGACTCTCTGGCCGGACACCGTGGCGCCGTAGGCAATAAACAGTTCGAAGTCGAGGTCGACAAAGTTCCCCCGCCCGACCACTTCGGGCAGTGCCACCCGGCTCCCAGCAAGGCGTTCGAACCGGGCCAGCGCTTGGTGGCCCTCGGTCACCGTGGCGATCCCGTCAGGCAATGACCGCTGCGAACGGACCATGCCCGCCGCGGAGATCGCTACCAGAAGGGCTCCGCCGGCCACGACGGCGGCCACGACGCCGGCCACGACGGCGGCTGCGCCGGGCAGCCGGCACCGCAGGCAGCCGGAGCGAGCTCGACGTCGGGCCGGTTCCCACCCCCGCCCCCGGACCAGCGCCTGCCATCCCCTGACTCCAACCGTCGCGGCGGCGGCTGCGAGGGTCGACCACAACGCCATACCCACTGGCCAGTAAACGACGTCGAGGTACGGCATCCGGAGCGCCTCGGATGCGGGGACAGCGGCCACGGTGGCCACGGTGGCCATCCCGGCGGCACAGCTGACGGCGGCGGCAGCAGCCAGGTGGCGGCGGCCGAAGCGGGCGGCAACCACGGCGGTGGCGGCGGTGAGGACGAGGGCGCCGACCGCCCATTGCCACCCGGCGCTGAACACCGGGCCGACATCCTGCAAGAACGTGGTCGCTCCCGCTGCAGGAAGGCGGTGGAGCCAGACCGGCGACAGCGCCGACGCCGCTCCCAGCCCCCGCAGTGCCTGGCCGTACCCGAAGGTCTGCCCGGATGCCGCTGACGAGTGCAACAGGAGCGACAGATTGCCCGGTCGATCGGCCGCCTGCTGGACGACGGTGGGCAGCCACATCAGGACCCCCGCGACGATCCCGGACACGAACCACGGCCATCGGCGGCTCCCGCTCCGGCCCACCCACAGTGCCACCCCGGCCACCGCACACGCGGCCAGAGCGGGCAGCACGAAGACGACGTGGCACTGGGCCGCGATGGATCCCGCCACTACCACCACCGGCCACCACCGGTGCCGGCCGGCGGCGGCGGCCCACGCCGCCGACAGGGTGGTCACCAACCACACCGCTCCCATCCACGGGGTCCATACCGGGTTCACCAGGATGTCCACCCTCGAGAACGCCAGGAGAACGACGACGGCAGCGAGGGCCACCGCACCCGGCCGGCCGGCCGCCGCCCACCCGGCCTGTACGGCGAGGACGGCCGCCGCCGCCATCAGGAGGGCAGATCCCCACAGGGCGCCGTGCCAGGGGTCGAGGTGGACGGGAACGGCCAGGAGCCACGAGACGACGGGACCGGGGGCGTACACCGCGTGCTGGCCCACGCCGGGTGCGCCGGTCGGGGCTCCGAGGAGCGTCGGGTGCGCCGACAGCACGCTCCACGCCCGCCACGAGGCCACCGCGTCGTCCCCCGTCGGGATCCAGCCGGCGGCGAGCTGCGCCGCGCACGTCACCACGACGGGCACGACCGCCGCCACCAGTGCCACCACGCGCACCGGGTCCCACCTCGCTCGGGTGCCCATCGGCCCGGCTTCGCTGGCGGCGCCGTCGGACCCGACCACCACGCGACCCTCCCGGTCGAGCGGTGCCACCGGACGGGTCCCGGACGTCGCCATCGGCTCAGGCGGCCAGGCGTTCGACCGCATCGGCGGCGTCGTCCAGGTCGAGGGGGGGCTCGTCGAACCGCCGGACGTCACGGAAGGTCCGGTCCCGGCCGGCAGGCTCGACGAACCAAGCAACCAGGCGGGACCGCACGGTGTCGCCCAGGAGGGGCGGCATGGCCGCCACGTCTCCCGGGGCCACGTCTCCCGCTACCAGCAGGCGACCCAGGTCGTAGAGGTCGGAGGCCCGCTTCTCCGACTTGGACGACGACCGGAGCGGGACGGTGGTGGCCTTCATGGCCAACAGCCCGGCGCTCGAGGCGACCAGCCGACCGGCGGCCCGGGCGAGGACGGCGCCCGACCCTTCGTCCACCGCCACCAGGTCGACGGGCGTGGCCGTATCGTGGGCCCAGGTGTGGGCGACCATGTTGAGGTCGAGGTCGCCGGGCGGCTCGTCGAAGGTCAGGAGGTGGGCGACGAGGTCGGCGCTGTCCGTGGGAGCGACGTCGATCACGTCGAGGTCGAAGTCGCCGGCGAACCGGTACTGACCGCCGCCCTCGGACGTCACGGCCAAGCGGGCCAGGACCTCGTGGTAGCGGGGTAGGTCACGGGCGACGGCGTCGAGGTCCACGGTGGCCCGGTGGGGCGAGCCCACCCGGCACAGCACGGCCATCCCCCCGATCAGGCGCAGGGCGGGCGGCAGGGTGGCGAGGAGCGCCACCGACCGGTGGGTGGTCCCCCCGGCCCGGCCGGCCAGCACCACGATCACGGGGCGCTCCCCGGGACGATCCCCCACGACTCGACGATCTCCCGGCCCCGTGCCGGATCGGCGGCCAGGCGCAGGGCGCACACCATCGGATGCCCGACGAGCCACGGACGTTCGTCGTCGGGCGGATAGTCGGCGTTCACCGGGAACCAGTGGACCGGCGCCTGACGGACCAGGCAGCGGGCGGCCCCGTCACCGCCACCGAGGGCCCGGACCTTGCGGAAGGCGTTGTCGCCCACGACGTACGCCCGCACCGGGAAGCTCCCGGCGGCGGCGATCCGGGCGCCGCCGAGCGTGGCCGCCCGCTCGTCCACGCGGACCACCGATCCGGGCCCGGCTCGCTCCGCCACCGCGGCCAGGTCGGCGGGCAACGGCACCCAGCCGTCGTCCGGCCAGTGAGCGGCCACCTCCCAGAACAGCTCGGGCAGGAGCGGGCGGTGGGTCGCCCTGCCCACCAGGCCCTCGGCAGCCAACCGGGCGATGACCTCGTGCACCGTGCCCACGCTCCGGCCGATCACCGGCGCCACCCGACGGGCCGTGGCCGGGAGGTCGGGTTCGGTCAGCACGGCGAGGACCGTCTCGAGGCCCACCGTCGTCCACGGGTTCCCGCCTCGGCGGCGCTCCCCGGCGGGGCCCGGCACCGGCGAGTCGATCCGGAGGCCGGGCGCCCACACCCGCACGTGCCCCCGGCGGTCCAGCCAGCCCCAGCCCGCCTTGCGCAGCAGGGCACGTCCCGGCTCGCTGATGCGGTCGGCCACCACCACCACCGGCAGGCCGGCCGGCCCGTCCGCCACCAGCTGGGCCAAGTCGGCCGGGGTCGGGTGGGCCCGGTGGAGCAGGCCCACCGGCAGCCGGGCCCCGTCGGCCACCAGCGCGTCGTCGACGTAGCCGGCGGCGATGCCCAGCGCGCCCAGCGCGGCCACCAGCTCCTCGGCCAGCTCGTCGTGTTCCGGGGTATGTGGCGTCACGAACACCGAACGCATCCTACCGGTCCGCCATCGGCGACACAATCGGTCCGTACGTGCCGGCACGAACACCGAACATCGAGTGACGCGCGGCCCGACTCGCCCCGCCACCGCGAAACCTGGCATCGTGCGGCATGGCACTGGACACGATGCAGGACAAGGTCGCCCTCGTCACGGGGGGGAGCAACGGGATCGGCGCCGGGGTGGCCGAGCGGCTCCGGGCCGCCGGCGCCCGGGTGGTGGTGGCCGACGTCGACGACGACGCCGGACAGGCGCTCGCCGCCCGTCTGGACGCCTCGTTCGTCCACTGCGACGTCCGCTCCCTCGACCAGGTGGAGGCGGCGGTGGACCACGCGGTGTCCACCTACGGCGGGCTCGATCTCGCCCACCTCAACGCGGGGGTCACCACCGGCTGCGGCCTGGGCGACGACTTCGACGTCGACCGCTACCGCCGGGCCATGGGCGTGAACCTGGACGGCGTCGTCTTCGGCGTCCACGCCGCCCTGCCCGCGCTCGCCGCCCGTGGCGGCGGGCAGATCGTGGCCACCGCCAGCATGGCGGGCATCGTCGCTCCCGCCTTCGACCCGGTGTACGTGGCCAACAAGCACGCGGTGGTCGGGCTCGTCCGATCCCTCGGCCTCGAGTACGCAGCGACGGGCATCCGGATCAACGCGCTGTGCCCGTCGTTCGCGGAGACCGCCATCATCGCCGAGGCCCGGCCGATGCTCGAGGAGATGCAGTTCCCCATCCTCGACGTGGCCGACGTCGTCGAGGCGTTCGTGTCGATCGTGGACAGCGACGGGACTGGCGAGTGCTGGTTCGTCATCCCCGGGCGGGAGAGCGAGCCGTTCCGGTTCCGCAACGCGCCCGGCCCCCGGGGCACCTGACACCACCGGCGACGCCGGCCGGGCGCCGGCGCGGGCCCCCGCCTCAGCCGGTGACGGGGAACCCGACGGCCCGGGCCAGCGCGTCCAGCGCGTCGGCGGGGTCGACCACCTTGATGGTGTGCATGCCGAGGGCGCGGGCCGGCTTCAGGTTGACCCCGAGGTCGTCCAGGAACACCACCTCGTCCGGTGCCACACCGAGCGCCTCGCAGGCGAGCCGGTAGATACGCGGATCCGGCTTGCGCACCCCCAGCTTCGACGACTCGAGGACCACGTCGACCAGTCCGTGCACCTCGGCGAGGTCGGCACGCTCGAGGGCGGGGTCGACGACGAAGTTGTTGGTCAGCAGTGCCGTGGACAGCCGCTCGGCACACCGCCGGACGGCCTCGACCATGGCCGGCCGCAGGTCTCCGGCCAGCAGGGCGAGCACGTCGTGGCCGTCGACGGCGTGGCCCAGTGCCCGGGCCTCCTCTTCGAAGAGCAGGGCGAACCGGTCGAGGTCGACCTCGCGCCGCTCCAGCCGGGCCCAGGCGTTCGTGTCCGGGTTGGTGGCGTTGACCAGCCGCAGGAACCCGTCGGGCAGCCCGTGGGCGCGCTCGTAGCGGGCGAAGGCGTCGAACGGGCTCGACGTGAGCACCCCGCCCACGTCGAAGACGACGGCACGGACGCTCACCGGGCCCGCCCCGGCCCCGGGCCGCGGACGCACGCCAGGGCATCGCCGGTGGCGTGCAGGGCATCGCCGGTGGCGGAGAAGTCCCGGCCCCGAGCGCAGGTGGCGGGAACCGCGCTCAGGGGCCGGGACCCCGAACCTAGCCGGACGGCCCGTATGGCGGGTAGCGCCGGCCCGCGCCGGCACACCGGTCCCCCATCCGGCAGACTGCTACGGAGTCCCAGGTCCACGGCCCGCAGGAGCTGCCACCCATGCCCCACCACGGGCCGACGTCCACCGAGAATTTTGTCCTCGTTGCGATGACCTCCACCACCTCCGGGCGTGTCCCGGCGACCGCCACGGCCACGGCCCGGCGCGGGGGATCGAGAGCGGGTGGGGGAAGCCGGGTCGGCGAGCATGGCCACCGGGGCATGGTAACGGGGGGACGGGGACAGCCGTGACCCTCGCGCCGGCCAGCGCTCCCGAGCATCGTTTCGCCGCCGTGGCGGCGGCTGCTGCCGGGCGGGCCCTGCTCGACCTCCGCGCCAACGGCGGCGGGCGGGGACGGTGGTGGATCGGTGCGGCGGGCGACCGCGTGGCCAACGACCTCCTCGTCGGGATGATCCGGCGGGCCTACCCCGACGATCCCATCCGCTCGGAGGAGGGCGCCGCCGACGCCTGGGGCGACGGGCGCCTGTGGATCATCGACCCGCTCGACGGCACCAGCGAGTTCGAGATCCCCGGCTCGGCCGAATGGGCCGTCCACGTCGCCCTGGCCGACGGCGGCACACCGGTGGCCGGCGCCGTCGCCGTGCCCGCCCTCGACGTCGTCCTCGACACCGGTGCGCCGATCCCCCTCCAACCGGCGGCGGACCCGCCGCGGATCGCCGTCAGCCGCTCCCATCCGCCACTGGCCGTCCGGCGCATCGCCCAGGTCCTCGGGGCCGTCCCGCTGGCCATGGGATCGGCGGGCGCCAAGGTGGCCGCCGTCATCCGCGGCGATGCCGAGCTCTACGTGCACGCCGGCGGGCAGTACGAATGGGACTCGGCAGCCCCGGTCGCCGTCGCGCTGGCCGCCGGCCTCCACGCGTCGAGGCTCGACGGCCGCCCGCTCCGCTACGGCGCCCCGGACCCGTGGCTACCCGACCTGGTGGTGTGCCGCCCCGAGCTGGCCGAGCGCGTGCTGGCCGCCGCCTCGGGAGGGGCGGGGCGGCGGTGATACCGGCACCGCCACCGTCGGCGAGGGCGGCCACGACGCCATCGGGAACCGGCATCACGGTGTGGTTCACCGGGCTACCCGGAGCCGGCACGTCCACGCTGGCAGCCGGATGTGCCGCCCGGCTCCTGGCGGACGGCAGGGCCGTCGTCGTGCTGGACGGTGACGAGCTCCGGGCCGGTCTCAACCGCGATCTCGGCTTCTCGCCCGAGGACCGGGCGGAGAACGTCCGTCGCATCGGCGAGGTCGCCCGTCTCGTCGCCGGCGCCGGAGTGGTGGCGCTCGTGCCGGTCGTCAGCCCCTACCGGGCCGACCGGGACCGGGTGCGGCAGCACCACGCCGGCGCCGGCCTCGCCTTCGTCGAGGTGCACGTGGCCACGTCACGTGCCGTCTGCGAGGCCCGCGATCCCAAGGACCTCTACCGGCGGGCCCGGTCCGGCGCCCTCGCCGGGCTGACGGGCGTCGACGCCCCGTACGAGCCGCCGACCGGCCCCGAACTGCGGGTCACGCTCGAGGCCGAAGCGGACCTCGGCGGAGCCGTGGCGAGCGTGCTCGCCCTCGTCTCGGCGGCGGACCGGTCCGGGGTGCCCACGGCGAGCACCTGAGGGGGACCGCCGAGCCGAGCCGTGCCGTGCCGTGCCGGGGGCCGCAGGTGGGGCCTGCGCTCACGGACCGTCCTCGGCGACGGGCAGCTCCACGGCGACCCGGGTCCCACCGCCCTCGGGTACCTCGAGCGAGACGGCCCCGCCGAGGGCGACGACGATGGCCTGGACGATGGCCAGCCCGAGCCCGGCACCGCCGCTCGACCGCGATCGGGACGCGTCGGCTCTCGAGAACCGCTCGAAGGCACGCCCGGCCACGTCTGGAGGCATACCGGGCCCGTTGTCGGCGACGGTGAGGCGGGCAACCGGACCGAGCCGCCGCACCTCCACCGTGACGGGGGTGCCCGGCGGGGTGTGGGCCCGCACGTTGGCGAGCAGGTTGTCCACCACCTGGCGGAGGCGGGCCGGGTCACCCGTCACCGTGACCGCCTCGGGCACGGCGAGGGTGACGGGCCACTCGGGACCGACGGTCGTCGCCGCGTGGGCGGCGTCGGCTACCAGCGCGGTGACATCCACCGGCACCCGCTCCAGTGGACGGCCCTCGTCCAGGCGGGCCAGGAGGAGCAGGTCTGCGACCAGGTCGGCCATGCGGGCGCTCTCGGTGCGGATCCCGCGCATGGCCCGCTCCAGGTCGGCGGGCTGCGCAACCGCCCCCCGCTCGTAGAGCTCGCTGTAGGCGGACACGGCCGCCAGAGGCGTGCGCAACTCGTGGGATGCGTCGGCCACGAACCGCCGCATCCGCTCCTCGGACGCCCGGAGCCGTGTCTCGGTGGCGTCACGTTCGGCGAACGCGCCCTGGATGCGCTCGAGCATCACGTTCAGTGCCCGCGCCAGGCGGCCCAGCTCGGTGGACCGGTCGCTGCCGGGGACGCGTCGGTCCATGCGACCGGCGGAGATCTCCTCGGCGACAGCCTCGACGTCGCGCAGCGGGCGCAGGCCCACCCTGATCAACCAGGCACTCAGCGCCACGGCCACGGCCAGGACGGCCGCCGTCACGATCACCTCGATCAGCACCAGCCGCACCAGTGTGCCATCGACGTCGCCGAGCGGCGCACCCACGATCAGCTCGTCCGTCCCGGGACCGGTGGTGACGAGGAGGCGGAACGCAGGACCGCCCGGCGTCGTCGACGGCACCGTCAGGTAGGTGGAGCCGGCCGTGACGCCCGGGGCGGGGAGCTCGGGGACCAGCCGCTGCCCCCCGGGGAGGTGGGCAGCCTGCGAAAAGACGACCGTGCCGTCCGCCCGGCGGAGCTCGACGAACTGGCCCGGGGCCACCACTCCCAACGAGCCCGGCCCTCGGGCCGGTCCCCCCTGGCCGACCAGGGCCGGCGGCGGCGCGTGACCGAGCGGCGCCCGTGCCGCCGCCAGGCTGTCGTCGATCCGGGTCACGAGGAAGGAGCGCAGTGCCGACCAGGTGGCGACGTCGGCGACCACCAGACCGGCGAGGGCCACGGCCCCGGTGGCGATGATCAGCCGCAGGCGCAGGGACACGGCCGCCTACGCCGGGAGGCGGACGGGTGGCGGACGGAGCACGTAGCCCACGAGGCGGATGGTGTGGATGACGGGAGGCCCGGTGGCCTCGAGCTTTCTGCGCAGGTAGCGGACGTAGGTCTCGACCACGTTCGATTCGCCGGCGAAGTCGTAGTGCCAGACGTTGTCGAGGATCTGCGCCTTGGAGAGCACGATGCCGGGGTTGCGCATGAAGTAGGCCAGCAGCTGGAACTCGGTGGCCGTGAGCGCGACGGGTTGCCCGGCCCGCCTGACCTCGTGGGCCCGCTCGTCGAGCTCGACATCGCCGACGCGGAGCACGCCGTCGTCGCCGGCCCCGACAGCCGGACCGGACCGGCGGAGGATGGCCTCGACGCGGGCGACGATCTCGGCGAGCGCGAACGGTTTGGTCACGTAGTCGTCGCCGCCGGCGCCGAGCGCGGCCACGGTGTCCTCGAGCGCGTCCCTGGCGGTGAGGAAGAGCACGGGGACGCCGTTCCCGGACGCCCGGAGGCGGCGCGTCACCTCAACGCCGTCGAGGTCCGGGAGCATGACGTCGAGGACGACCAGCTCGGGCCGGCTGCCGTCGACGGCCGCCAGCGCGGCGTAGCCGCTCGCCGCCACCGTCACGTCGTAGCCCTCGTAGCGGAGCGCGGTGGCGACGGCGTCGGTGATCGAGGGCTCGTCGTCGACCACCAGGACGCGCCGTGCTGCGCCGGTTTCCGTCGCCACACCAGTCACGTCGGTACGACCTCCCCGACCAGGTTCGCCTGCCCGCATGAGCGCCCGCTGTGGACCAGCTGAGCGCCCGCTGGGAAACACCCGCGCTGGGGAGGGTCGTCCCGATCAGCCGATGTTGGCGATGCCCACGATCGGCCTGTTGAGTGGCTGACCACCGGTGGAACCGTAGAAGCCGGCGTCGCCGTAGTCGAACACCCCGCCGTCCGAGGCCACCAACCGGTAGCCCAGGCCCGACGGGGAGGCGGCGATGCCGACGATCGGCTTGTTGAGGTGGAGCGCGCCGGCCGAGCCGTAGAAGCGGGCATCGCCGAAGGCGAACACCCCGCCGTCCGCCGCCACCAGCCAGTAGCCGTTGCCGTCGGGGGTGGCGGCCATGCCGACGATCGGCTGGTTGAGGCTGCCCCGGACGGACCCGTAGGTGCCGGCGTCGCCGAAGGAGACCACCTGGCCGGCCGCGGTGACCAGCCAGTAGCCCTTGCCGTCGGGGGTGGCGGCCATGCCGACGACGGGCGAGACGGGCGGCTTGGCCCCGGTCGAGCCGTAGAAGCGGGCATCGCCGAAGGCGAACACCCCGCCGTCCGCCGCCACCAGCCAGTAGCCGTTGCCGTCGGGGGCGGCGGCCATGCCGACGACGGGCTTGTTGAGGTGGTGGCCGCTGGTCGAGCCGTGGAAGTGGGCGTCGCCGAAGGCGAACACCCCACCGTCGGCCGCCACCAGCCAGTAGCCGTTGCCGGTGGGGGCGGCCGCCGACCCGACGATCGGCTGGTTGAGGTGGATGTTGCCGGTCGAGCCGGCATAGGACGCGGCGCCGTAGGTGAACACCCCACCGTCGGCCGCCACCAGGCGGTACCCGGGTCCCCCGGGCACGAAGTTGGCCAGCTCCCCGATCTGGGTCGGCGACAGGCACTCGAGGGCGTGCGTGCCCATCTGGGCCAGGCGGGAGGAGTCGAAACCGGCCTGCGCCAACGTGGGATCAGCCACTTCGAAATCGGCGACGATCCTCGTCTGGCCGGGCGCCACCGTGACCGAGTAGGTCCACTCCGGTGCCCCGCGTGGCCCCGAGCCCGTGAGCGACGCCAGGGGGACGGCCGCCCTCGGACCCTGGAGGACGTTGCCGACCCGGGCTTGGTTGCTGGTCGTGCCGGTGCCGAAGCCGGCGAACGTGCCGATCCACAGGTCGGCTGGCGACGGTGCCGCGCCCGTCGACGTCGTGACCTGGGGAGCCGTGCGCGTGTTCAGGGAGTTGTACGGGTTGTCGAGCACCACCGTCACCGGCGACGCCGTGGTGTTCGTCAGGGTCTGGGCGATCCGCGCGAAGTGGTCGTTGGCAGGGACGAACAGTTGGCGCGAGACGGCGACCCCCGAGATCGCCTGGGTACCGAGCTCGAGCTGGGTCCCGTTCGCCGGAGGGCACGAGGCGTCCTTCACCGGCGCGGTCAGCGGGTCGTAGGTCACCTCCTTGCCGCCGTTCACTGACAGCGCCAGCGCACCGTAGCCGTGGAATGGGCTGGACCGCATGGTCTGGGGTGCCAGTGCACCGTGGAGCGTCGACGCCACCACGTTGCCGCCGTAGGTGGCACCGCCGTCGAGAGCGCCACTGGCCCACGACGTGCTCGAATTGTTGTCCGCGAAGAACCGCCACTTCATGCCGGCGCCGTCGACCAGGGCCACGGTGTTCGTCGTGGGGGTCGTAGTCGTGGGGGTGGTGGTGGAGGAGGTGGCGGCGTGCGGGCGGGCGGAGGTCCTGGTCCCCGCCCCGAGGTCGCCGGCACGACGCTGCACCTTCACCCCGCCCAGAGTGGAAGGACGACGGTGGTGACGGCCGGCGCCGTCCGCGCCTTTCACGCCGACGCGACGGACGTGGACGTGGTGCCCGACGGCGACGTCGCCCGAGCGCTGCGCGGCACCGACGGGCGTGGCGGCCAGCATGGCGGCGCCGGGTGCGACCAGCAGCGCCACGGCAGCAGGAGCGGCGACCCGGCGGACGAGCGGGGAACCGGCAGGCCACGAGCCGGCCAGCGCGGCACGGTGCAGAGCCGCCAGCTGGCGGGACAGGTCGCCGGGCGAGGCGGCGCGCACCCGGCGCCCGGTCAGGGCGGCGACCAGCCGGGTGGTCGCCCGGCCGGCGACGCCCCGGTCCGAGGACCAGGTCACGAGCGACGGTCCGTGCTGCGACGGGAGGCGCCACCACAGCGTCCACACTGAGCCGTCCACCACCACCAGCCCGTCGGCATCGATGGCACCGGCCACGTCGGCCGCCGTGCCGGCGGCCCGGCCGATACCTGCAACCAGGGACACCGAACCGTTCGCACGGGCAGCGCTGCGTGCGGCGGCGGCCGCCACTCGCCGGCCGGCACCGGGCTGCACCTCGACCGGCGTGACGTGGAAGCCGGCCGCCTCGAGCGCCAGCGACGCCTCGATCGCCCGGTGGTCGGGCGGTCCGTCCGTGACGAGGACCACCGCGGCGCGCGCTGCCCTGTCCCTGTCCGAGCCCTGCCCAGCGTGCGTCGACACGGTCCCGCACCTCCCCTTCGCCCGATCGGGTGCACCCCGCTCGGGGTTCCCGGCGGCCAGGCTACTTCTTGACCAGCAGGACATCGTTCCGGTGATTCTCCAGCTCCAGTGGCCGCAGGACATCGTTCCGGAAGTGCCATCTTGGGATCAGCAGGACATCGTTCCGGTTCAGCGAAGGATTCGGGACAAGGCGAAGGCACCGTCGTGAACGATCTCACCATCCATGGTGGCGACGGTGACCTGCTTGGCCCGGACTTTGATGGTGGCAATGACGTACTGGTGCGTGTGCTCTTCGGCCACGGTCAGTCGTTTGCCGAACAGATCGAGTCGGCGGTTGGAACGTATGTAGCGGATGACCTCGATGCGTCCTTTGGCCGGCAGGCTGGTGGGCACGGCGTAGCCGGGGAGGAGCGGCTGATAGGTCCGGCCGGCCCAGACCTCGTCGGGGCTGGCTCCACCGTGGGCCGAGTACCGATGGTGCTCGTTGTGGAAGGCGACGAAGGCCGAGTTCTCGGCCACCAGATGGTCGATGCTCTTGAACCGGGCAGTGCGGAAGAAGCTCTTGTCCCATACGTCGTTGAAGTGCTCGACCACACCGTTCCGCCAGGGTTCGCGCAGGGGGATGAAGCGGGGGACGACGTCCAGGTCCAGGCAGGTGGCCACCACCGGCCCGAACATCGACCACGTCGGCGGGATGGCCCCTCGGGAGTTCGAATGGTTGTCGAACTGGGCGACGGCAGGGACCCCGAGTGTTCCCCACATGTCGGCGATGCCGGCCGCCACCCAGGTGGGACGAGCGGCGGTCATGATCGTGCTCCCGGCACTGTGGGAACCGACATCGATCAGGTTCACAGCATGGAACTCGATGGCCCCGTCGAGATGACGGGGGCCCACCATGTCGATCTGGTGCACCTCCCCGGGCTCAGGGTCGGTCGGGTTCGGGTAGGGCACCCCCTTCGAGACGTAGCCGGCCTGACGGCGCCGTGGCCGGCCCAGACCCGCCCCGCTGATCACCCGCTCGATCGTCCAGCGGGGTGGAATCGGCTCGATGCCCATGCGGCGCAGCTCCCAGGCCACGGCCAACGGCCCGTATTGGGCTCGGGGGTTGAGCACCAGGCGGGCTCGGGCGTCCAGGATCGCCTGGCGCAGAACGTCGGGGATGCGGCTGGGCGAGGTGTGCGGCGCCCGGGGCCGGCTCTCGGCCCATGCCTGGTTCCCCGTCTCGGTCTCGGCCCGAGCCGACCACTTGCGGACCCACCGGCTCGTTCTTCCCAGCGCCGCGGCAACCTCTTCGGCGCTCTCACCGGCCTGACGCCGACGCACTGCCTCCTTGCGCATTTCCTCTTCGGACACCTGGGCTCCTC
>JAJZAC010000158.1 GCA_021799615.1 Actinomycetes bacterium | reverse complement strand
GCGCACGGACGGATTTCCCTACCGGGAGGGCGTAGCCGCGGCCGTCACCGGTCAGTTCACCGGGCGGCGTGAAGCGGCGGCACTAGGGTGAGTCGCACGCGCCACGGCGGACGGCCGCTGGCCGCGGATGCGAGGGGGCGGCATGGCCAGGCTCAGGGCAGCGGCAGTGTTCGCCGTCCTTCTTACCCTCCTCACGGCGTGTGGAGTCGATTGCTCGCTTGCCGGCTGCTTCTCGGGGGTGACGGTCGAACTGGAGGCGTTCCCCGTCCCCCCTCAGCCGTCCACAGCCGTGACCGTCTGCGTCGACAGGCACTGCTCGACGGAACACCCGGGTGCGACGCCGTTGGGTGCGGCGACGGCGATGACGCCGACGACCGGTGCCGAGAAGGTGCGGGTCTCGATCAAGATCGTCGGTCCCGACGGATCGCTGGTCGCTTCCGATGCGACCACGGTGCGACTCCACAAGAATCAGCCGAACGGTCCGTCCTGTGGGCCGACGTGCTACGACGCAGTCCTGGTGCTGAACCCCCAGGGGCGGCTCGTCGCATGAAGGCGTCGACCCGGATGCCCGCCCGTCCGCCCGCCTCGTTACGGCTTCGTCCGGCCCCGCCGACGGGGGGCGCTGGAACCCGTGCCCCCATCGACGTTACAATGCCGTTACGGAAGTGTGGTGTGCGTGACCCGGGTCGGCGGGCCGCCGGAGCTGCGTCGATCGTGCGGGCGGGACCCGGGCGATCTGGACCCCGAGATCGAGGAGATCAGTCGTCCCGATGACCGTCGACCCACCGGGCAACGATCACGAGACCACCGGCGTAGCTCTGCGCGAGCGGGAGCTCCGTGCCAACGGCCCCCGGGGGCTGGCCGACTCGGCGCGGATCCTGATCGAACAGGCGGCCGCCGCGTTCGCGCTGGTCCGGTCGCGGTTCGCTCAGCGGTCCCTTCCCGGGCCGGCGCTGACTGACACGGCCGTGGGTCAGCCGATCCCTCGCGGACTCGTCCTGCGTCCGGCATTGTTGGGGTTCGTAGCTCTCCTCGCCATCGTGGTCGGCGACTCCTTCCCCAGCTCGCCGTTCAAGTTCGAGATGCCCGGCGCGTGGTTCTTCGGGACGCCGTCGTCAGGCGGCGCCAGCAGCTGGGGCGTCTACTTCGTGCTGGCCGCCGTCTACGGGGGCCTGCTCCTGTTGATGCGGGTGTGGTGGGGCATGGTCCGCCTCTACGCCCGCTGCCCCGGCGCCTCGATGCGCTCGATGTGGTGGGCGTTCGCCTTGTGGGCGCTCCCCATGTTGGTCGTGGCTCCGCTGTTCAGCAGGGACGTCTATTCCTATGCCGCACAGGGGGAGATGGTCAGCCGTCACCTCAACCCCTACCTGAACGGCCCGTTCCAGCTCGGGAACAACTCGTACACGGCGCCGGTCGACCCCCTGTGGGGCAACGCACCAGCTCCCTACGGACCGCTGTTCCTGCAGATGGCCGGGCTGTTCGCCCAGATCAGCATGCACAACGAGTTGGTCACCGTGGTGCTGCTCCGCCTGTCGGCGTTGGCCGGGGTGGTCCTGATCGGCCTGTGCGTGCCCCGGCTGGCCCGCCTCTACCACCGGGACGGCGCCCAGCTCTTCACCTTCATGGTGCTGAACCCGGTGGTGATCCTCCACCTGATCGGTGGCGCGCACAACGACGCGCTGATGCTCGGGCTCCTGGTGGCCGGCATCACCATGGCGAAGGAGCGGAGACCGGTCGTCGCTGTGCTCCTCTGCACGCTGGCCACCGCCATCAAGGCCCCGGCCGCGCTGGGCGTCGTCTACGTGGGCTGGACGTGGTTGGGCGCCCAGGCGTCGGTGCGTGAGCGCATCCGGCCCATGGTGACCGCGGGCCTGATGAGCCTCGGGCTGATGGGCTTCTTCTCGATCGAGAGCGGCCTCGGGTGGGGATGGGTCTTCAACCTGGGAACCCCGGGGGCGGTGAAGTCGTGGTTGGCGCCGACCACCGAGCTCGGGTTCATCGGCACCGACGTGGCCCACTTCTTCCACGCCGGCATCTCGATGAACACCATGGTGTCCGGCACCCGAGCCATCGGTCTGTTGGGAGCGGTGGTCATCGGGGCCTGGCTGCTCTGGAACAGTGACCGCGTCGGGACCCTCCGGGCTCTGGGCATCACGCTGCTCGTCTTCGTGCTCCTCGGACCAGTCGACCAGCCCTGGTACCTGTCGTGGGGGCTGGTCCTGCTGGCTCCGGTGGCGGTGGGCAGGCTGCGGACCCTCGTGATCGGGTTGTCGATCTTCACCGCGTTCCTCGAGCTGCCCGGCGCCACGCAGCTTCTCGGCGACCTGGTCCACGGTGACCCGTTGTCCATCGCCCTGGCAATGCTGTGGCTGCTGGTGGTGCTCACCGTGCCCCTCGCGGCGTGGGAGAACCGTCCGGACGTGGCCCGTGTGGCCGTGGCGCCGGCGATCGGGGCCAGCTGACCCGACCCGGCGGGGCCCGATCCCGGCGGGTCAGAGCATCCGCTGGAGCACGGTGACGTCGAGCCAGCGACCGAACTTCCGACCGACCTCGCGCTCGACGCCCACCACGTCGAAGCCGCAGCCGCGGTGGAGCCCGATGGACGGCTCGTTCGTCTCGCCCACACGGGCGATCACCGAGTGGAACCCGTGCGCGGTCGCCCGGGTCAGGAGCTCCTCGAGCAGCGCCCGCCCCACGCCCGCCCTCCTGGCCGAGGCGTCGACGTAGACGGAGTCCTCCACGGTCGTCCGGTAGGCGGCACGGTCACGGTAGGGGGAGATGGAGGCGTACCCGGCCACCCGGCCGTCGCCGTCTTCCGCCACCACGGCGGTATAGGCCCCTTGGTGGGCCTCCATCCAGGCGGCCTGGTCGGCCTCCGACCGGGGCACCAGGTCGAACGTGGCCGTCGACGTGGCGACCGCCAGGTTGTAGATGGTGCGGATGGCCTCGGCGTCGGCGACCGCGGCTGCTCGGACGTGCATCGACAGATGGTACCGAGCGGGCCGCCGGTGGCCGGGCCCGGTTCCCGACGTGCCGGCAGGTGACCGCCGGGGCTATGCTCACGAGTCCGCGCCCCGTCAGGGGTGCCGGCCCCCTTAGCTCAGTCGGCAGAGCACAGCCATGGTAAGGCTGGTGTCGTCGGTTCGATTCCGACAGGGGGCTCGCCCGTGGCGGCGTAGCTCAGTTGGTTAGAGCACACGGCTCATAATCGTGGGGTCGCCGGTTCGAGTCCGGCCGCCGCTACCACCTCGGGACACCGGGGACCCGGCTACACCGGCCGGGCGACCCCGGACCGGACCGGTCGCCGACCGGCCGAATGGATGTGGGAAGGAGGCCGTCGTGGCCAAGAACGAGAAGCGTGTGCAGGTCACCCTGGCCTGCGAGGAGTGCAAGCGGCGCAACTACATCACCACCAAGAACAAGATCAACGACCGCGAGCGCATCGAGATGCAGAAGTTCTGCCGGTGGGACCGGCGCCACACGCTCCACAAGGAGACCCGCTAGGCGGGCTAACGCCGGTGTCGGCAACTCCGGCGGCGGGGCGGCCCCCGGAGCACCGGAGCCCCGGGTGCTACTATTTCCACCCGCCCCTGCGATCGGTGAGCCGTTCGCGGCTCGGCGATCGACAGAGGGCAGTAGCTCAACTGGTAGAGCACCGGTCTCCAAAACCGGCGGTTGGGGGTTCGAGTCCCTCCTGCCCTGCTCACCAACCGCGCCACCGGCCAAAGGGAACGGCACGTGAACCGAGAGACGAAGCGCATGATGCAGCGCCAGGGTCAGGACCCCGATGGGGAGTCCGCACCCAAGCGCGCCCAGCAGCCGGCCCGACGACCGGCGAAACGCGAACCGTTCAGCCCCCGGCGATTCAGCCACGAGGTGCGCCAGGAGCTCCGGCAGGTGGCCTGGCCCAGCCGCGCCGAGGTCATCAACTACACGGTGGTGACCCTGGCCACGCTCGTCATCCTCATCATCTTGATCTTCCTTCTCAATTACGGCTTCTCGAAGCTGATCCTCTGGCTCTTCACGACGTGATCGGTGCGACTGTGACCCAAGACGAGACAGGCGCCCCCGGCGCCGTGCCAGACGAGACCGCAGCCGACCAGGCCGAGGTCGCCGCCGACCCGGTCGACACCGGCTCGGCCGACGCCGAGGTGTCGGGCGGAGGTGTCGCCGATGACGGCGGGGCCACCGCCGACGAGGTCGGGGACCAGCTGGACGACGAGGACGAGGACGAGGAGCCCTACGTCGTCAGCCCCTACGACCAGCCGGGCCGGTGGTACGTCGTGCACACCTACGCCGGCTACGAGAACAAGGTCAAGTCCAACCTCCACAGCCGAGCCACGTCGATGAACATGGAGGACCGGATCTACGAGGTGGTCATCCCTCTCGAGGACGTCGTCGAGTTCAAGAACGGCAAG
>JAJZAC010000047.1 GCA_021799615.1 Actinomycetes bacterium | reverse complement strand
GCCGGTGGCGGCTTCATCAACTGCGAGGCGGTCACCACCAGCCCGCAGTCCTACATCTTCGGCATCCCGGTGGCCGTGCTGGGCCTGGCCTTCTTCGTGCCCATGCTGCTCCTCTCCACCCCCATGGCGTGGCGAGCGGCCCGGCGATGGGTCCACTGGGCCCGCTTGGCCCTCTCGATCACCGGGATCGGCATGATCATCTACCTGATCAGCGCCGAGCTGTTCATCATCAAGTCCCTCTGCATGTGGTGCACGTCGGTGCACGTCGTGACGTTCTTCCTGTTCGTGATCATCGCCCCGGCCACCCCCGTGGCACTGGCCGCCGCCTCGGGCACGTGGTCCGGCGGCGGTGACGGCCTGACCGGCGACGAGGACCCCGAGGCGACGGCAGTGGGCTCCCTGCCCGCCGATGCTGCCGGCGCCGACGACACCGCGTGATCCGTGCCCGGCACGGACGACCGCACCGGCGACACACCGGACCACCAGCCGCACGACGAAGCGGGCGAACCCGGCCGGTCGTCTGACGACCAGCTCGGGGGCCCGCCCTCCCCGCCGGCCGTCACCTTGACCCGCACGGCCAGGTTCGCCCTCGGGGCCACCATCGCCATCGTGCTCGGGGTGATCGTGCTGGTCGTGGTGGCCGTCACCGCCCGGCCCGCGGCCCGGAACACCATCCACCAGGCGTCCGCCCCCGCCGCGGTGGTGGCGGCGGTCTCGGACGTCCCGACCGCCGTCTTCGACGCGGTGGGCGACGGGCCTGCGAGGATGGGACTGGTGGCGCCGACCGTGTTCGCTCCGCCCGCTCCGGTACGCGAGGGGGGCCGACCCGCGGTCCTCTACCTCGGGGCGGAGTACTGCACCTTCTGCGCAGCGGAGCGGTGGCCGCTCGTCGTCGCCCTCTCGCGCTTCGGTCGCTTCACCCGGTTGGACAGTGTCACCTCGTCGTCGACCTCCGTCTTCCCCGCCATCCAGTCGTTCACGTTCTCCGGCGCCGTCTACACCAGCCCGTACGTGGCGTTGTCGGCGACGGAGCAGTACTCGAACGTCCGGGGGCCGGGCGGGGGCTTCGAACGGCTCGGCGACCCACCGAGGCAGGACCGGGCGGCGCTGGCGCAGGCCGGGCGGGTCGCCGGCGCCGGCATGCCGCAGGGAACCCTGCCCGTGGTGGACGTCGCCGGCATCGAAGCCCTGGCCACAGCCCAGCTGAGCCCGGCAGTGCTCGCCTCGGAACCCCTGACCACGGTCGCGTCGCAGCTCACCGACCCGTCCGCACCCGCCACCCAGGCCATCGTCGCCGCCGCGAACCAGCTGACCGCGGGGATCTGCACCGCCACCGGCCAGCTCCCCGCCGCCGTGTGTACCTCACCCGGCGTGCGGCAGGCGGACGCCGCACTCGGGCTCCCGCAGCCCTGACGGCCGTCGCTCGGCCCGCGGGCCCGACCCCCGGACGTGCCCGTCAGCCTGCCCGTCGATCGGCCAGCTGCTTGCGCTCCAGTTCGTTGAGCCCGCCCCAGATGCCGTGCGGTTCGCGGATACGGATCGCGTACTCGAGGCAGGCCGAGCAGACCGGGCACGTCCGGCAGATCTCCTTCGCCTGCGACTCGCGCCGGGCGCGCTCCTCCTTGCGCTCGGGATGCGCCGGCGGGAAGAACATGTCCGCCTGCGGCCCACGACACGAGGCGCGCACCTGCCAACTCTCTTCCGCCTGCATCATGTGAACCGCGTCCCCCTTCGTGCCCACGAGACTCCTCCGGTCCCGAACGTACACGGCGTCCTTCCGGGTGACAAGGGTCGTGAGCAGGGATTCTTTGGCCGAGAGCCCCGGCGGGCAGCGCTCGTCCCCTCCGAGGGGCGGCCGGCGGACCAGCGGGGAGGGCCCGACAACCCCCGGGTATGGTGCCCGCCGGGAGTGCCGCCGACGGCCGGAAGAGGCGGTGGCGCTACGCTCCGAACGTCATGGACGTCCGGTCCTTCTGCGCACAGAGTCGTGTTCTCGTGGTCGCCGGCAAGGGGGGCGTGGGCAAGACGACCATGGCGGCGGCCCTCGCCCGCATGGCGGCGGATGCCGGCCTGTCGGTCCTCGTCGTCGAGCTCGAGGGACGGACGGGCATGTCCAGCGCGTTCGGCCATGCCACCGCCCTCGCCTACGACGCAACCGTGCTGAGCGCCGCCGGCGCCACCGAGGTGGAGGACGGGACCGACCCGCCGGCAGGCGCCGTGCCGCCCGGCACCGTCCACGCCCGGATGGTCACGCCGGACGACGCGCTCCTCGAGTACCTGGCTGACCACGGCATGAAACGCATCTCCAAGCGCCTGGTCTCCTCCGGGGTGATCGACGTCGTGTCCAGCGCCATTCCGGGGATCCGAGACATCCTCGTGCTGGGAAAGATCAAGCAGCTCGAGCGCGACCGGGTAGCGGACCTGATCGTGGTCGACGCGCCGGCCACCGGTCACGCCATGACGTTCCTCAGCTCGGCAAGCGGCCTCTTGGCTGCGGCCCGGGGTGGTCCGGTCCGTGCTCAGGCTGCGGACGTCGTCGAGCTGCTCACCGACCCGGCCCGCTGCCAGGTCGTCCTCGTCACCCTGCCCGAGGAGATGCCGGTGAACGAGGCGATCGAGGCCGCCTACCGTCTCGAGGACGAAGTGGGCGTGGCCCTGGGCCCGGTCATCGTGAACGGCATCCAGGAGCCGCCCGGCGGCCCCGGGCTCGCCGCAGCGCCTGCTGCCGCCCGGGCCGGTGTGGTCCTCGACGAGGCCCGGATCGCAGCCCTCGACGACGCGTGGGCGTTCCGGCACAGCCGCGTGGCGCTCCAGGCGGCACAGGCCAGCCGGCTCGGTGCCGAGCTCCCCCTGGCGCAGCTCCATGCTCCGTTCGTGTTCAGCGCCACCATCGGCCCCGCCGAGCTGGAACGGCTGGCTCGGGCACTGGCCATGGGAGTCGCCGCCATCCCCCAGCAGCAGCCGGTGGCCCCGTGACGGCTGCGCCCACCCTGTCCCAGCTGGTGAGGGACCGCCACATCATCGTCTGCTGCGGTTCAGGCGGCGTGGGGAAGACGACGACCGCCGCCGTGCTGGCCCTCGAGGCGGCGCGCTCGGGCAGGCGCGCGTGCGTGGTCACCATCGATCCCGCACGCCGCCTCGCCAATTCCCTGGGCGTCGACACGCTGCCCAACACGCCGACCGACATCGACGGCCCGTGGCCCGGGCGCCTTGCCGCCCTGATGCTCGACCCGAAGCGGACCTTCGACGACCTGGTCCACCGCGAAGCGGGCTCGCCCGAGCGGGCGGAGGGGATCCTCGCCAACCGCATCTACCGGAGCCTCAGCACCTCGCTGTCGGGGACCCACGAGTACATGGCCATGGAGAAGCTCCACGAACTGGTGACGAGCGCCGAATTCGACCTGGTCGTGGTAGACACGCCGCCCTCGCGCAACGCGCTCGACTTCCTCGACGCGCCGAGACGGCTCACCCATTTTCTCTCGAACCGCCTGTTCCAGGTCCTGATGATGCCGACCCGGGCCTCGCTGCGCGTCATGGGCGTGGCCGCCCAGGCGCTCCTGCGGACGATCGCCAAGGTGGCCGGGGCGGAGATCGTGCGCGATGCCGTGACCTTCTTCCAGCTCTTCGAGGGGATGGAGGAGGGGTTCCGGGTGCGGGCCCAGCTCGTCCACGACCTGCTTGCCCAGCCCTCGACCGCCTTCGTGCTCGTGGCTGCGCCGAGGCCGGACTCCGTCGACGAAGCAGTCCACTTCGCGGCGAAGCTGGAGGAGTCGGGCATGTCGACCGCCGCCCTGGTGGTGAACCGGGTCCTGCCCAGGTTCGCGGATGCCGCCGGGATGGCCGACTTCCCCGAACCCCCGCCCGGCCCGGACGGGGCCGACTACGCGCTCATGGTGGCCAATCTCCGGGCCGTCGTCGCTGCCGCGGGCCGGGAGGACGACACCATCGCCGCCCTGGTGCGGCAGGTGGACCCGGCCCCGGTGATCCGGGTCCCGATGCTCGAGACCGACGTGCACGACCTGGCCGGCCTCGAACGGGTGGCCGGCGTCCTCTTCGGGTCCGGACCCCCGACCGGAGCGGGCGAGGGCACCCGGGCGAACGGCTAACCTGCTGGCGTGCCCACCTTCATCGTGGCCAGTGACGCACCGTCGGTGCGAGCGGACGTGATCGCCGTGGCCGCAGGGCCCGGCGTCGAGATCGTCGAAGCGACGTCCGGACCGGACGTGCTGGCACGGGTGGACGCGGATCCGCCCGACCTCGTGGTCGTCGACCTCCAGATGGGATCGATGGGCGGCATGGCGGTCTGCCTCGAGTTGCGGCTCGAGGAGTCCTACGGGCGCATCCCGCACGTTCCCGTGCTCATGCTCCTCGACCGGCGACCCGACGTGTTCCTGGCCCGCCGCTCCGGAGCCGAGGGGTGGGTGGTGAAGCCACTGGACCCGATCCGCCTGCGCCGGGCCGTGGCGGCGCTGCTCGCCGGCGGCACGTACTACGACGAGTCGTACGTGCCGACGTCGGTGCCGGCCGAGCCGGCCCCGGTCGGCGCCTGACCGACCAGCGGGCACCGGCGTGTTCCGCAGGCGTGACCGGTCGGGCACGCCGACAGGCGGTGGCCACGGCTCCCCCGAGATCCGCGCCGGTGGCGACGCCCAGGAGCACATCATCATGGAAGCGCTCCGGGACCTCCGCGGCACCACCGTCCGCGAGGTGATGACACCCCGGGTCGACGTCGTGGCCCTCGCCATCCCGGTGTCAGCCGAGGACGTGACGCGGGCCGTGCGCGAGACCGGCCACCAGTGCTTCCCCGTCTACGCCGAGCACCTCGACGACCTGGTGGGCGTCCTGTTCGTCAACGATCTGTTCCGCGCGGGCTGGCGGATCGGCGGTGGCCGTCAGGCCGGTGACGGAGGCGGCGAGAAGCTCGATCTCGATCCGGTGGCGATCTCCCGGCGCCTCCGCCAACCATTTCTGGTGCCCGAGTCCCGCTACGTGCTCGACGTGCTGGCCGAGATGCGCCGACAGCGACGCGCCTTCGCCGTCGTGGTCGACGAGCACGGTGGCGTCGAGGGGGTCCTCACCGTGAAGGACGTGCTCGGCGCACTGGTGGGGGCGCTCCCCGACGAGTTCGACACCGACGACGAGCCCGACGTCGTGCGGGTGGACGGACGCCGGTGGCTGGTCGACGCCCGCATGAACGTGGACGACGTCCGCGCCGCGCTGGGCGTCAGCCTGCCAGACGGCGAGTACGTCACGCTCGGCGGCTTCTGCTTCGACGCCTTCGGCCACATCCCGACCGAGGGCGAGTCGTTGCGGGTCGACGGCTGGGTCCTCCGGATCGCCGAGATGGACCGCCGGCGTGTCGCCAAGGTGATCTTCGAGCGGCTCGAGGACGGGGGTGACGGGGGCCGGCACGACGGGAACGGCCTGCCCGCCGACGGCACCGGCACGGTCGGTTAGCATCAGGGCCACCGGAGCGGACTTCCGTGACGGTGACGGGCTGTGGCGCAGTTTGGTTAGCGCGCTGCGTTCGGGACGCAGAGGTCCCCGGTTCAAATCCGGGCAGCCCGACCACGGAGTTCCAGCTCAGCCGGGATCGGTGGTTCCCGGCCATCGTCGGTCATCGCGAAAGGTGACGGCCTGCCCGGACGTCGGCCCCGGTGGAGCGGCAGGCACCCTCAACCACCGCGACCCGAGATGCGTGGCAGGGGACGAGCCCCATCGGGACCTGCCACCTCCTCGCGCCGGCGCCGGGCCTCGTCGCGTCGGCGGGCGGGCCAGAACGGAGCGTCGAGAGCGGTGAAGACCGCGAGGGCCACTGCGGTGGCGCTCGCCACGTACCACGGCCACGGCCCGAGCAGGCGGAGCAGCGTCCATTCGCCCGGTGGCTTGCGCAGGAACATGTAATTGGCGCCGGTCAGCCCGTCGACGAGTCCGACGAACGCGGTGTACGCAGCGGTGACCCCGAGGACCCGGGGCACGGCGCCCGGACGGGGCGCCAGTCGCTCGCCGACGACCAGGAAGAGCGCAGCGGTCACGATGCCGACGTGGCCCACGACGTACTGGAAGAACACCAGGTGGGGGAAGGGCACGTTCAGGTCCGGGGTGAGAACGGCCTGGAGCGTCCCTGTCAGCCCCCAGAAGTAGGTGAGCTCGACGAGCAGGGGCACCTGCCACCAGCAGGCGACCGCGGCCACCAGGACCCCGACGTCACAGAGGGCCAGGGGGAGCGAGGTCCGGAGCGAGAACGTCCCGGCGACCACCAGCCCGACCGTGTAGCTGGCGGCGTCGGCGAGCAGGAGAGCTCCGATGGTCCGGGCCGCCCACGCCGTCCACGTTCCCGGCCGCCGGCGGGCGGCGACGCACAACGCGCCGCACCCGGCTGCGCCAAGCCCTACGGAGGTCCAGTACCCGAGCGGTGAGACGGTGGCGATCACCGGCGATACGGGCGCCAGTCGGACAGGTGCCGGTCCCGAAGGGCGCTGCGGCGGCGGTTCGCCGCCCGGCGGCCCACCAGAGGTGGGGCACTGCCCCGGGTCGACGATGCTCGTCTTCTCTCCCTCGCCAGGCCCACCACGTTGCTCGCACCTCCTCACCAGCCGACCGGAGGTGGCGGCGGTCCGGGCACTGCCGTCGCCGCCCCACATCCCCGGTCAGCAGGTCCTCCGCCACCGTACGCCGGGAGCAGGACCAGCGGAAGTGGCGGAGGACCCCTGCAGGGCGGGGACGCGGCGATCGCCCGGGCGGGGACCTTCCCACCCGGGCGATCGGCTGTGGCGCCTCCGCGAGCGCGCCAGCACCGGTCAGCGCGTCATGGAACCGACGGCGCCGAGGGCGGTTGACCGCAGATGGTCAGGCCCGAGGTGCTGGAACCGCTGATGGAGAAGCCGCCCCCTCCGGAGCTCCCGCCTGTCGTCGAAGCGAGGCCACCGGGAAGTGGGAGTGCCGGTAGGGACGGCGTACTCACACAGGTGGGCCCACTCGCGCTGGTGGGTAGGGGTAGCGGGAGCCCGGAGGTGGGCGACGTGCCGGCACCTGCCGAACCGGGCACGGGGGGAACCCCGTTCGGCAAGGCAGGAAGCGATGGTGCCGGCAGGCTTGGGAGGCCGGAACTGCCCGAGGGCAGGGCCGGGGCAGACGGTGCGGCCGGAGGCGTCATGCACAGGGTGGCGCCCTTGGTGGACGAGACGGTGAGCGAACCGCCACCGCCGGCGATCGACGCCGAGCCGCCGCCCGAGCCCGACACGGGCAGCGGGTTCGCGGGCGGGGTGGGGGTGCTCACGCACCGGGTGCCCGTCGGCAGGCCGGGGGCGCCCGAGCCCGAGCCCGCAGGCAGGGCCGGGACAGACGGTGCGGCCGGAGGCGTCATGCACAGGGTGGCGCCCTTGGTGGACGAGACGGTGAGCGAACCGCCACCGCCGGCGATCGACGCCGAGCCGCCGCCCGAGCCCGACACGGGCAGCGGGTTCGCGGGCGGGGTGGGGGTGCTCACGCACCGGGTGCCCGTCGGCAGGCCGGGGGCGCCCGCTGTGGGGAGAGACGGCGCTGCGCTGCTCGGCAGGGCCCCTCCGATGACGATCGCCAGCCCGGCCACGCCAGCCGCACTCCCGACGATCCTCATCGTCCTCTTGGTCACTGACATGTGCCTTCCCTTCGCTCGTGGGCCGCCAGCAGCTGTGCCGGCGGTGGACGTGAGGGGAACGGTGCCGAGGGGGGGGCCTTGCGGCCTCCGAAACACAATTCTTCGACGTATCGCAAGGTCGACGCTCCATGTGAGTTCTCCACTACGTAAGGTGCTTATCGGGCTGTGCCTGTTCGCGACCCGGTAGGGATGGTGCAGCACCAGGGAGGTCGACTGACCATGGTCACGCTGAGGGGAGCGACAGACCACGAGATCGCCGAGGAGTGGCGGCTGTTCGCCACCGGGGGCAGCCCGGCGGACGCCCACGGGGCCACCGGCACCACGGGGAACGACGGTCACGCCCCGGTTGCGGCGCCGGGCGAGGACTGGCCGGACGGCGAGGCCGTCGCCGTGGTCGCCGCGCTGCGGTTGCTCGTCGAGCTGCCGTCCGGGACCTCCGACGGGCACCGTCGTGCCGGGATGGACACATGGGCGAACCGTGTCGCCGAGCGTTCCGGACGCCAGTGGGCGGCCGCGCACCGTTCGGCCCGGGTCATGTGGGAGCGGCTCCTCGCCCTCCCCGCCGTGCTCGCCGAGGCCGCTGAACCCGACCAGGGGCTGGCCATCGAGCGCTCGGTGCGGACGATCGCCGACCACGCCACCGACGAGGCGCTGCACCGCCTGGAACAGGCGGCGCTCGTCGATCCGTTGACGGGGGCGGGCAATCGCCGTGCCCTGTACGCCGACCTCACCCGGGCGCTCGCCCAGGCCGGCCGGTTCGAACAGCGCATCGCGCTGGTCATGGTCGATCTGGACGGGCTGAAGGAGACGAACGACCGGGACGGCCACGCGGCGGGCGACCGGGCGCTGGCGTCGCTGGCTGACGCATTCCGCTCGCACCTCCGGGCCGCGGACGCCTTCTACCGCATCGGCGGCGACGAGTTCGTCGCCGTGCTGGTCGGGGCCAGCGCCAGCGACGTCCCGGAGCTGCTCGGCCGGGTCGCCGCCAGCGCACCGTCCTTCAGCTGGGGGACGGCAGCCACGTCCGACGGTGCCACCCGGATCGCGGACCTCCTGGGGGCCGCCGACGCCGACCTCTACCAACGTCGCCGGTCGGCCCGCAGCGGTGCGGCCCTGGTGCTGGTCGGGGGAACGGCGACGTCGCTGGGCCGGGCGGGATCCGTCCGGCCGGCGTCGGAGCGGGCCCGTCTGCGAGCGCGGGCGGCTTCCGCCGCCATCGTCGCCGGACTCGCGCTCGCCGGCGGGACCGCGCCCCTGGTCGAGACCGGCGTCCTCCACTCGGCGCTCCCCCCCCGCCCGGGCGTCGTGCCGGCACCCCCCCGCGACGCCACCGGACCGGTGGCGACCTCCGGCAGCAGCCGGGGAGCGACCGCCGCCGTCCCTCCTCCGACGCCCACACCGGTACCGGCCACGCCGGTCGTCGCCCACTCCCCGACTTCGGCTGGGTCGTCGTCGGCCCCCGCCGCCGGTTCGGACGTCGCCGTCTCCGGCGCCACCGTGGCCCTGGCGACCGCGTCCCGCGTGGCACGGACGGTCGCCACCGGGCCCGCACCAACCGCGACTCCCGCCGCCCGGTCGACGCCGGCAACCCGCCCACCGGCCACCCCGCCGGCGCGCCCCGGGCCCCCCGCCGCCACCAGGCCAGGACACGTGCCCCCGGTCGCCGCAACGCCAGGTCGCGGGGCGGTGGGCACGGTCGTGACGGCCGTCGCCACCACCGTCAACGGCGTGGTCGCGGTCGCGGTCGACCTGGTGCACGCTCCCGACACCCGTCACCTCGCCGGCTCCTCGTCGGCCGGCGTCGACCGGGGTGCCGGGAGCGGCCCGGGCACAGCAGCGGAGCGAGCGTCGTTCAGCCCACGGCAGGGGCAGGCTGGGAGGACGACCCCGTGGCGGGCGTGGCGCTCCCGTTCCCGAGGACGGTGACGTCGGCCACCTTCCAGCCCGCGGGGCGGTCGGCCAGGTCCAGCACGATGCGCAGGACGTCCGCGGCCGGCGCCGTCATCTTCGCGTTCACGTAGGTCTGGTCCACCACCGCGAAGACGGTGGCCGTGCCACCGACCAACGACTGGACGAACAGGCTCCGGATCTGGCCACGCGACGACGCCAGCGCAGTCTGGAGCTGGCTCCGGATGCTGGACCCGAAGAACTGGGTGGACTGGGTGGCGAAGGTCCCGGTGGCGTAGGCCTGCACCCGGTTGAAGTCGGCGTCGACCGACGCAGTGTCGAAGTTCGTGAGCGCCAGCAGGAACCCGCTGGCGACCGACCGGACCTGCGCCTGGCGCTCCGCCTGCTGGCGTTGGACCGCCCAGGCATGCCCGAACACCAGCGTCCCGACCAGCCCGAGGAGCGCGACCGCGCCGACGGCCCGGCGGCGCCACGCCACCCAGGGCCGCCGCTCCGGGCCGACACCGGCGGTGCCGGTCCCTCCGGCCCCTTCCTGCTCGGCGACAGGGGCCCCGGGCCGGCCACCGGCCGGTAGCCCTCCGGCCCGGCGGACCGTTGCCGGCCCACCAGGCCGACCACGGGTGCCGCCGCCCTCCCGGTCGACGGTGGCCACACCGCCACGCCTCGCCCTGCCGGCGGTAGGCGCCTCCTCGGCGGACGCGGGTCGTGCCCGCTCCTCGTCGTCACGCATCACTGACCTCCTCGTGGACGGGACGCCGCATCGGGCGCGGCACCTGGGTGGGAACCGGACGGGCCGGGCGGGCCCGGCGCCGGATCGGTCCGGCGGCGAGGACGGCGGCCGACCCCATGGCCGGCAGCACCGGCCCGGACGGCGAGCCGTTGCCGGCTGGCTGCGTGGGCGGCGCCTGGGTGGGATCGGCGGGGGCCGTTCCCGACCCCCGGACCTGTGCCTCCGCCGGTGTCGGCGGCTCGACGGTGACGCCGGGTGCCTCGGGCACGAAGCCCGGTTGTGAGGCGGCAGCCACCCCGGCACCGAATTCGGTCTGGCACGCGGCCGCAGGCAGGATCGCCGGCAACGACCGGGGACGGGCGTAGGTGACCGCCGACGGGCTGAGAACCGGCGGGATGAGCAGGCGGGTCCGCAGCCATACCTGGCTGGTCGACGCGGGCTGGCCGGCACGCAGGCTGCGAGCGGGGCCGCTCGGCGTGAGGGCGTCGACGATGGCGAAGAACTGCCCGTTGGTGGCGAGGGCGCCGGCCAACGACCCGAGGTTGGCCGGCTCGGCCAGGTTCGCCGTCGTGGCACCGAGGTCGTGGACGAGGCAGCCCAGGTTGGGCCGCTCCCGGACGACGAGCGCATCGAGCAACTGGGACGCGCTCGCCCCAGACCTGAACAGCGACAGCACCGCCTGCTGGTGGTCGGCGAGGACACCGAGGAGCGTCGCCGTGTTGGCCAGGGCGTCGCGCAGCTGGGGGCCGGCCGCCGTCACCGCGTCGAGGACCGGGGGGGCGTCGGCCAGCAACGTCCGGAACTGCTGCCGGTAGGCGAGGAACTCCTGGGCGAACTGCTGGCCGTCGTCGATGAGTGCCCGGATGGCGCCGGCCCGCCCGTCGAGCGCGACGGCCGCCTGGTGGAGCACGGTGTTGAGGTCCCCGACAGGGATGGCCGCCAGCAGGCGGGTGGCCGTGGCCACCACCTGGCCGATGTCGGCGGGGTCGCCGCCGGGCGCCACCGGCACCCGGTCCCCGGCCACCAGGGGAGGAGCGTGCCCACCGTGCTGGGGCACGAGGTCGATCTGCTGCTCTCCCAAGGGATTGGCGACCTCGACACGGGCGGCGACGTCGCCCGGGACCCGGGCGCCCGGTTGGAGCGCCATCGCCACCACCACACCGCCACGGGCGAGGTGCACGCTCCGCACCGATCCCACGGGGACCCCGTCGAGGGTGACGGAGAACCCGGGGTAGAGGCCGTCGGCGTTGGGCAGGACGGTGTCGACCACCGTCGGCGCCACGAAGGGGTTGCCCAGCAGGTCGACCAGTCCGAACCCGATCAGGACGGCAGAGGCCACGAAGAACGTCACCAGGTTGACGACGATCCGGCGGGTGATCATCCGGCACCACCGCAGGTCAGGGCCGGCTGCGACGCGTCGGCGCCGCCACCGGGCAGGCCGCAGATCACCAGGTCGTCGAGCACCTGGAGCTGGTGGTCGACCGTGGCCGACTTCACCGCGGCGTTGTGGCCGGGGATACCGTCGATCAGCTTGCCGAGATCGGTCTCGGTGGCGGCCAGGGCCTGTGACGTCGACGCCAGACCCGCCAGTTCGTCGTCGATCTGCGGCACGTAGGACTCGAGCAGGTTCCTTCCCTGCACGGACAGGCCGTCGAGCGCCTGGAGGAGGTCCACGAACCGGTGAGACTGGGCGGCCAGCATCGACGTCGTGCCGGCCAGGGTGGACACGGCCTGGGCGTCCGGGCCGGCGTTCGGCGCCAGGGACGACGAGAGCTGGTCCATGGTGTCGACCAGGCTGGTGATGGTGGCGGTGCGGCTCGCGTACCCGTGGGCCACGGTGGCGAACCCGTCGAGCAACTGCCGCAGCTGCTGCTGCTGGCCGCCGAACCCCTGGGCGCCCGTGGCGATCAGGTCCGCCAGGCGGGAGGTGTCGACGGCCCCGACCACCGACGCGCCCGCCGACACGAACTGCTGGATCCCCGGCACCACCAGGGCGCGGGTCAGGACCTCCCCGGGATACAGGGGCGCGGCGCTGCCGGCGGCCGGCGGCACCAGGGAGATGAAGCGCTCGCCGAGCAGCGACGTTCGCCGGAGCTCGGCGGTGGCGTCGGCCGGGACTCCCGCCGAACGTTCGACGACCATGCCGACCCGAGCCTGTGACCCCTGGAGGGTGATCGAGGTGACGTGACCGACCGGGATGTCGGCGAGCTCGACCGGTGCACCCACGGCCAGGTCGCCGACGTCGCTGAAGTCGGCGGCGACGGTGACGGCGGGTGGGCTGCCGACGGGCAGCCGGCACCCGGCCGCGACAAGGGCGATGCCGGCGAGCGTGGCACCGGCACGGACCCACCGGTGGCGCACCCGCCCGTCCCGTCCGGAGCTCGGCAGCGGCCCGGCACCCATGTCAGAGACTCCCCAGGAGGCCGCCGAGCATGCCGCCCAACCCACCGCCGCTCGAACCCGACCCGGCCGGGGAGGGCGAGGCGGGCACTGGCGGGAGCTGGGAGGCTGCCGGTGCCTCGAGCGACGGAGCCGCGGCCGGCGTGCCCCCGGGACTCGGTCCCGAGGGGGCGGCGGACGGTGCCGGGCCCGAGGCGGTCGGCACAGCGAGCGCCGAGGCGCCCGGGATCATGGCCAGGCCCTTGGCAAGGAGCGCCTGCAGCGCCACCGGGTCGGGACCGCCACCGGGACCCGAGGTCAGGGCAGTGACGATCGGTGGGAACAGGCCCAGGATCGGGTCGAAGAAGCCCGAGCTCGGGTTCCCGCAGGTGGCGAGGGTGGCCCGCTGGGTCCCGTCGAGGCCGGCGGCGTGGTGGGCGAGGAGGCGTCGGCAGATCCCGGCCAGACGGTCACGCAGCATGCCGGTGACGACGGCGGTGGTGACGCCGGGGGCCGCCTGGTTGTTGAGGTTCAGCCAGTTGTGGGTGGGGTCGTAGGCGCGCTGGGCCGCCGTGAAGAGGAGGACGGCCGACGAGAGGACCTGGTCGAGGGAGGAAAGGTTGCGGTCCAGCGTCCTCCCCACCCGGGTCACCCCGGCGACGTCGCTCTCGATGGCGCCGAGGTTGGGCGAGAGGAACTGGCTCACGCGGGTGGTGGCGTCGGCCAGATCGGTGAGCGCGGTGCCCAACTGGCCCTGGTGGGCGGCGACCACCGCGCTCACGGTGTCGTAGTTGCGGATCAGGTCGGTGATGGTCGACGTCCGGCTGCGCAGGGTCGCGGTGATGTCGGCGAGCGCCGTCTCGAGCCGGCCCAGATCGTCTCCCTTCTGAGCCAGGAGCGACACGGTGCCCGCTGCGTTGCCGAGCAGGGCGTTGATCCCCGGGCCCTGGCCGGCCAGGTCCGTCGCCAGACGGGTCACCAGGTTCCCGGTGGCCGTGGGATCGATCTTGGAGAGGAACGCCTGGAGATCGCGCAGCAGGCGGTCGGTCGAGATCGGCACCGACGTGCGCGACTCGGGAATGGTGGCGCCCGGGGCCAGGGAGGGCCCGCCCGTGTAGCCGGGAGAGACGTCGATCGAAGGCTCCCCCAGCAGGTTGGGTGACACGAGGGCGGCCCGGGCGCCGGTCGGCACCCTGCGGCTCCCGTCGATCACCATGGTGACGTCGACGGCTCCGTTCTCGTTCGTCACGGCGCTGACGGCGCCCGAGGGCACCCCGAGGATCTCCACGGTGTTGCCCGGGAACAGCCCGTCGGCGCTGGCAAAGACCGCCCGCAGCTGGTAGGAGTGCGCGGGACGCGTCACGGTGACGGCCACGGCGGCGACAGCCACGGCGGCGGCGACCGACAGCGCGATCCGCGGGCGGCGCCCGCTCACGATCCGGCTCCGGTGATCACGCCGGCGAGGCCCGTGCCGGACGGTGCCGGCACCGCCGGCGAACTGCCCGGCGCGGTGGCGCCGGCGCCGGCGGCGAACGGGCCCGAACGTTGGGCGCAGGCGAGCGGGTCGGGTCCGAGGGCCTTGTCGAGGACGAGGTCCAGGGCGCCGCAGTTCCCGAGCACGCCGGCGACACCCGAGGTCCCGACCAGGTTCGTGTAGATGTTGGCCCACTGGTTCGGGACGTTGTCGGGACCCGAATAGCCGACCGACTGGAACCCGGTCACCGCGCTGGCCAAGGTCGAGACGCCCTGGGCCAGGTCCAGCTGGTGGGAGGAGAGGACGCCCAGCACCGAGTCGAGATTGTTGATCAGCCCGGTGAGCTGGGGGGTGTTCGCCCCCACCAGCGTGTCGACCTGGGAGGCGGTCTGTTCGGTGTTCACGATGAGATCGCCCAGTTGGGTGCTGTGGCGGGCCAGCCCGTCCACCACCGTCGACAGGTTGGTGATGGCGGAGGCGAGCTGGGCGTCACGGGCCTGGACGGCCTGGGACAGGGTGCCCGCCGCGTCGATCAACTGGCTCACCTCGGTCCGGCGCTGGTCGACCACACCGGTGAACCGGTTGAGGCCGTCCACGATCTGGCTGATCTCCTGGCGCTTTCCGGCGGCGATGGACGAGAGCTCGGTGACCAGTTGGTTGAGGGCACCGGCATCCGTGCCGGCCAGCACGGTGCCCGCCTCGTTCTCCACGTTGTAGAGCTCGACGGGCAACGAGGTGTCGGTGATGACGGCGCCGCCGACCAGCGGCCTGGACCACCCTGAGATCGGGCGCAAGGTCACGTCCAGCTGCCCGAGGAGCGTCTGCACGCTCACGGCAGCAGCCGTACGGGCCGGCAGCACCACGCCGTGGTCGATGCGCATCGAGACGTCCACGTGGTCGCCGGTGAGCCGTACGGAGGTGACGGACCCCACCTTCACCCCGGCGACGAGCACGTCGGTCCCCGGCGCGACGCCGCCGGCAGCTGCGAACCGTGCGTCGACGGTGTACCCCGACGTGAAGAACGAGCGGTTGACCACGAGGACGGCGACCACCGCTGCCAGCAGGAGGGCGCTCGCCACGACGCCGATCCGGCGCGGGCTCCGGTCGGTGAACGCCTTCACGACCCGCCCCCCGCCCCTGCGACGTTCTCCAGCATGGTGAGGGGCGTCGTGCCGGTCGTGCCCGGCAGCGCAGGAAGAACGGCACCACCGGCCGCCGAACCTGCCGGTGGGTTGGCCGGGTCGATGTAGGTGCACGCGGTCTCACCGGCCAGGCAGGTGTACACGGTCTGGATCTGGAACCACTGGCCGAACGCCGAGATCTCGGCGTAGGGGGCGAGGCCGGAGCCGAGCGTGCCGAGCCCCTGCGACAACGCCGCCTCGTGGGCCTGCACCTCGGCCGTCACCGACTGCAGATCGGCGATGGACGTCGACAGCGTCCCCTGGTTCGACCGGATCACGCCGGCGAACTCGCCGGTCACCGCGGCCAGGTTGCCCACCACGCTGTCGAGGACGGCATTGTGGTCGGCGAGCGTCTTCGCCACCGATTGCAGGTTCGTGAGCAGGGACGAGACGTCGCTGCTCCGGTGTGCCAGCGCGGTCAGCACCTGGTCGAGATCGCCGATGACCCGGCCGACCTGACCGTCGAGGGAACCCACCGTCTGGGAGACGGTGGCGGCATCGGCGATCAGGCCGTTGACCTTGGTCTCGTTGCCGTCGAGGGCGGCCACCACGCTCTGGAGGAAGGTGTTCGCCTGCTGGGGGTTCACCGCCGACAGGAACGGGCCCAGCGCGTTCAGGAGCGCGCCCACGCTGGCGCTGGCCACGTCGTTGGCCAGGGGGATGGTCGCTCCTGGCCGGAGCGGAGCCCCGGTGCCGCCCGGGTACAGGTAGAGGAACTGCTGACCCAGGACGTTGTGCCACCGCAGGCCGGCTTTGGTGCTGGTGCGCAACCGCACGTTGTCGTCGACGGTGAAGGTGACCAGTGCGTGGCCATGCTGGACGGCGATGCCGGTCACCTGCCCGACGGTGACGCCGGCGATCTTCACGGCATCGGACGGCTGCAGCCCGGTCGCATCGGCCAGCTGGGCCTCGTAGGTGGTCCGGTGGGAGAAGAAGCTGAGATTGCCGATCCGCTGCGCCAACGCGACGAGCAGGACGACGCACACCACGGCGAACGCGCCGAATCGGAGCCCCGTCCCCAGGTGACGAGCACGCCCCGTCCGCGCCGGGGCGCTCATCCTGCCCCCAAGAGCATCGACACGTACCCCCCGAGGCTGTGGGCGAGAGGAACCTGTGGCGAACCGATCGCCTGGTAGATCTGGCCGGCGACGGCGGCGCCCTGCGCCGCGGTCGAGCTGGAGGCGACGTGGGGCGCCGCCGGTGCGGGCGCCGGTGCGGGCGCGCCGGAGCCGTGCTGGAGCGAATCGAACGCCGCGATCTGTGCCGAGCAGTCGAACGCACTGCCCGACGCACCGAGCGCCTGCTGGAGCGGTTGGAGGAACGAGAGCGACGGTGCGGCCGGAGCGATGAGGCTGCACACGAGGTCGTTGACGTCGCTGAACTCGACGAAGGTGCGGAAGTAGGCGAACGTGGAACCGTCGGGCAGGGTCTGCGACCCCGACGAGGCCAGCGCGATCTTGGTCACGTACCGGTACAGCCCCCGGACCAGCGCCTCGATGTCGCTCTGGTGGGCGACCAGCACCCGGGTCACGTTGTCCCCCGTCTGCAGTAGGGCCCCGATGTCGGGCCGGTAGGCGGCCAGGAACTGGGCGACGTCGGCCGAGAGCGGCGTGAGGGTGTCGAGCAGCCGTTGGAAGGCGTTCTCCGCCCGGTTGATGGCCGGGAGCGCGGCGTTGGCCCGCGCCGCCAGGCCGTTGATCGCGCCGCCGTCGGGCGCGACGGCGGCGGAGAAGGCGGCGAGCGAGTCGAGCGCGTGGAGCTGGGCACCGATGGTCCCGGCGAGAACGCCGGCCAGCCGGCTCCCTACGGTGATCCCCGACGCGATCCGGGGCCCCTCGCCCGCGGTGGCCTGGTCGAGCTCCGACAGCGTGGTGGACAGGTCGGCGGCGTCCACCTTCGACAGCAGGGGATCGGCCACCGCGAAGAGGTCGCCGATCTGGTCGGAGATGGCCGTACGGGCGACGACGGCCCCCGGTGCCAGCCACGGGCCGGCGCCGCCGGCTGGGGCGCTCAACGCCACCTCTTCGGCGCCGAAGAGGTTCTGGGGTTGGATGGTGGCGGTCGCGTCGCTCGGGAACCGGAACGAGTGCTGGAGGACGAGGGCGATGCGGGCCCGCCCGTGGTCCAGCCGGATCGAGCCGACCCGGCCGACCTGGACGCCGTCGTAGGTGACCTCCGACCCCGGATGGAGCCCCTGCCCGGCGGCGGCGAAGGTGCCCGTCACGCGGTACGTGCCGGCGAACGCGCCGTCCGAGGCCTTGACCGCCACCGTCACGGCGGCCACGGCCACGGCGATGACCACGGCGACGGTCCCGGCCCGGCCGGCCACCCGGAGCCCCCTCATCCGACCAACCTCGCCGTCGACCCGGCACCCCCGAAGAGGACGATCGAGAGGATGAAGTTGAGGACGACCACCACGATGATCGAGACGCGGATGGCCCGGCCGGCCGACACGCCCACACCGGCGGGCCCGCCCGAGGCCCGGTAGCCGTAGGCGCAGTGGATGAACGTGACGGCGACGGCGAAGACCATCGCCTTCACGAAGGAGTAGAGCACGTCGATCGGCGGCAGGAACAGACGGAAGTAGTGGTTGTAGGTGCCCGACGACAAGTGGAAGAACTGGGTGACGATCAGCTCGGTGGCGATGAAGCTGGCGAACAGCGCTGCCAGGTAGAGGGGGATCATGGTGACGAGTGCCGCCCACACCCTGGTGCCGACCAGGTAGGTGACGCTGTCGACGCCGAGCACCTCCAGCGCGTCGATCTCCTCGGAGATCCGCATGGCACCGAGCTGGGCGGTGAACCCGGCTCCCACCTGCGCAGCCAGCGCCACCCCGGCCACCAGTGGCGTGATCTCCCGGGTGTTGGCGAGTGACGACACCACACCGGTGAACGCCTGGGCGCCGATCTGGTGGAGGCCGGTGAACCCCTCCAACCCGACCTCCGTGCCGGTGAAGAAGGCGATGCTCGTGACCACGAAGAACATGCCGCCACCGATCACCAGTGCGCCGGTGCCGATGGTGATGTCGGAGACGATCAACGCGATCTCCCGGCGGTATCGCAGGGCGGCCGGCAGGGACCGCACCACACGGGCAGCGAACGCCACCTGGTCGTAGGCACGGTCGACCAGTGCGACCGGCGAGCGCTGCACGTCAGATTCCCTTCTGGGGAACGAAGTTGAAGTACACGATGGTCAGCACGAAGTTGACGAAGAACGCCAGGACGAACGTCACGACCACCGCCTGGTTGACCGCGTCGCCCACGCCCTTGGGACCTCCGCGCGCCGACATGCCCTTGTAACAGGCGACCATGGCGGCGAGGAACCCGAAGACCGCCGCTTTCGCCAGCGCCATCCACAGGTCGGCCAGCTGGCTGAGCTCGCTGAAGGTAGCGAAGAAGCTGCTCGAGGTGATGTGGATGCTGTGGGTCCCGAAGTACAGTCCCCCGGCGATGCCGGCGACGGACACGACGCTGTCGAGCAGGACGGCCACCAGTGTGGCGGCGAGCAGGCGGGGGAGCACGAGCCGCTGGAGGGGGTTCACGCCCATCACTTCCATGGCGGCGATCTCGTCGCGGATCCGGCGAGAACCCAGGTCTGCGCACATGGCGGAGCCACCGGCGCCGGCGATGAGGAGCGCGGTGGCCACCGGTGCCTGCTCCCGGACCACGGCGAGCACCATGGCCGCCCCCAGCTGTGACTGGGCGCCGATCTGCTGGAGGAGCGAGCCGACCTCGAGCGCGATCACCATGCCGAACGGGATGGAGACGAGGACGAGCGGGAGTGTCGTGACGCGGGCCAGGAACCAGCACTGGTCGAGGAACTCCCCGACCGGGACGCCGTGGCGCACACCCAGACGAAGGGCCTCGAGGGCGGTTGCGAACATCGTCCCGACCTCGTCGAAGAACGTGCCGACGCGTGACGGGCGCGCCGGCACCCGGTGCACGACCGGTGCCACACCGGGCGCTCCCCCGTCCGATCCGGCCCGGTGATCGAGCTCAGCTCGTTCCGGCACCGCCCCTCCCCTCACTCCGGCACTCCACTCGCGGGTACCTCTCGTCACATCCGTGGTCCCACTTCTGCAGCGCGACCCCTACGAGGTGGTAACGGCGCTGCCGCCCTCACCTTGCGTTCGCGTTGTTCCCCTGTCGGTCCTCCCGAGCAGGCGCGGCCGCCGTACCATCGCCGCCGGCCTGGCCAGCGGATCTCAGAGACCCCCGAGGAGCCCGCCGAGAGCGCCGCCGAGCCCGCCGCCCGAGGTGCCGGTGCCCGAGCCCGACGTCGCCGTCGAGGTGCCGGTGCCCGAGCCCGACGTCGCCGTCGGTGCGCCGGTGCCCGAGGTGCCGGTGACCGAGGTGCCGGTGCCCGAGGTG
>JAJZAC010000046.1 GCA_021799615.1 Actinomycetes bacterium | reverse complement strand
GATGAGACCCTCGGGGGATGACGGACCTCGGGGGATGACGGACCTCGGGGGATGACGGACCGGCACGACGACCAGCCGCCCACCCGTCAGCCGGCGGCACCTCCGCCGCCGGCAGGGTCACACGATGGCGAAGTCGGCGAGGACGGGTGCGTGGTCGGACGGCTTCTCGCCCTTGCGGGCGTTCCGGTCGACGAGCGAGAACGTCACCGTGTCGGCCAGCGGTCGGGTGGCGAGCACCAGGTCGATGCGCATGCCCCAACCCCGGTGGAACGAGCCGCCGCGATAGTCCCACCAGCTGAACAACCCCCCGTCCGCGTAGCAGGAGCGGAAGACGTCGACGAGACCCCAGTCGAGCAAAGCCGCGAGGGCGGCACGCTCCGGGACCGAGACATGGGTCATCCCCTCGAAGTGGTCCGGGTCCCACACGTCGCGGTCGTCGGGCGCCACGTTGAAGTCGCCGCACACGACGAGCGGGTCGGCGGGATCGTGGTGGTCGGCCAGCACCTGGCGCAGGCCCTCGAGCCACGCCAGCTTGGCCGTGAAGTGCTCACTGTCCAGTGACCGGCCGTTCGGCACGTACACCGAGTGCACGCGGACCCCGGCGCAGGTGGCGGCGAGCAGACGGGGACCCTGGACGTCGAGGTCCGAGCCGAACCCCGCCACGACGTCGTCCAACCCGACCCGGCTCACCACCGCCACCCCGTTCCACCGTCCGTCGCCGTGGTGGGCGGCCTGGTAGCCGAGCGCCTCGAAGGCGTCGTAGGGGAAGGCGGCGTCCGCCTGCTTCGTCTCTTGGAGGCAGAGCACGTCCGGGCGCACGGTGGTCAGCCACTCCTCGACCCGGGGCATCCTTGCGGTCAGGGAGTTGACGTTCCAGGTGGCCACCCGCAGAGGCCGGGTCACGGTTCGGGTCGATCGCCCACGGCGGCGTCGACGATCACGAACAGGAACTCGGCCTCGCAGGCGAGCGCACCCCCCACCGTGGCCCGGCCCGTGCCCTTACCGGCCCGTGCCGACATGCGCCCGAGCGTGACCTCGAGCTCCAGGACGTCCCCGGGGACGACCTGGCGGCGGAAGCGGGCCCGCTCGATGCCGCCGAAGAGGGGCAATCTTCCTGCGAAGCGGTCGTCGGTGAGGACGGCCACCGCACCGAGCTGGGCGAGCGACTCCACCATCAGCACGCCGGGCAGGGTGGGCCTGCCCGGAAAATGGCCGGAGAAGAACTCCTCGTCTCCTGTCAGATGCCAGGAACCCGAGGCCGACAACCCGGGTTCGACCCGGTGGACCTCGGTGACGAAGAGAAAAGGCGGGCGGTGTGGGAGGACGTCCTCAGCGTGCACGCCTCCCGAAGCTACCCGACGCCGGCGTCATCGCCGACTGCCAGGCAGCCTGCGAGGAGCGCCAGGTCGCCGTGGATCCCACGGCGGGTCGTGCCGGGTCCTCGACGAAGAACCTCCCGTTGCTCCGGGCGATGCGCCCCGAGCGGACGAGGCGATACAGCCGCTTCATGCTCACGTTTCCCCCTTCCGGACGCCGGAACGTTCCGGACCCGGTATTTCCCGGACACCCGGTGGGCACTGCTCCCACGCGTTGGGTGCCGGTTCCGTCATTATGGGCGCAGACAATCGCCACAGCAAGTGGGATTCTCACTTTGTGTGGTTGGATTGTCGGATTGGCGCGCCGACGGTCTGGACCCGGCCGGGGGCGGCTGGACGACCTCGTCCCGGTCGTGGCCTACCCTGCCGTGGTCGCCTTTGCGGCCGTGGCTACCTTCGCTGCCTTTGCGGCCTTCGCCGCCTTGGCGGCCTTCGCTGCCGTGGTCGCCTTCGCTGCCGTGGTTGCCTTGGCCGCCTTTGCGGCCGTGGGTGCCTTGGCGGCCTTCGCTGCCGTGGTCGCCTTCGCCGCCTTTGCGGCCGTGGTTGCCTTGGCGGCCTTCGCTGCCGTGGTTGCCTTCGCCGCCTTCGCCGCCGTGGCGACCGTGGTTGCCTTCGTCGCCTTCGCAACCTTGGTTGCCTTCGCCTCGCCGGCTGCCTTCTTCGCCGTGGCGACCTTGGTGGCCTTCGCTGCCGTGGCGACCGGAGCAGCCGGAGCGGCCGCCGCCGCGGCGTCGGGCGCCGCCCCATCTGCCGGCTTCTTCGCCGCCCTGGTGGCCTTCACCGCCTTCGCCGCCCTGGTGGGCTTCGTCGGGCCGCCGGCAGACGCCGGCTCGACCTGCGCCGCGACACCCGCCGCGACCCTGGTGGCCTTCGAGGCGCCGGCGGACCTCGCCCGCCCACCGGACGGGCCTGGCGCGCCCTGCGGAGCGGGGGCACCGAGCGGCGGGTGGGACGCGGCGTGGTCATGGGCCACCGCACCGGCCGGGGCGAGCGCCAATTCCGCCCGCCGGCCGGCGGCATCGAGCGAGACCAGTACGAACTGGCGCACCTCCCCTTTCGACAGCACGTCCCGGGCCCGGGCCGGCGGCGGGTCACCCAGCCCCCGCAGGGGCACATGGCACCGCATGCTCCCCACGTCCACGTGGGCACCGTGCGACGTGAAGGCCGCCACGGTCCCGTTCACCGTGCTGCCGACGGGATGGTCGGCCACGAACGTCAGGAAGGCCAGCGGCTCGTTGAGCGGGATCGCCTGGGGGGCGCCAGTCGCCGGCGCACCCGCCGACGTCGGTGCGCTGCCGTCTGCGGCTCCCTTCCCACCGCGCCCCCGGCGCCGCCGGCGGGACGACCGGGACGGCGTCCCGCCCCCGCCCCCGGCGGCGTCGGTCCCGGTCTGGATGCCGGAGCCGAGCTCGGCCGCCTGCTCGTCGGTCACCTGCTCGTCGGCCACCTGCTCGGCCGGCGGCTCGGTGGCACGGGACCGCCGTCGTGCCGCCGTGGTCACCGCCCGGGAGCGCGGGCCCCGCACGGGGAGGCGGGGGGCGAACACCCAACCGACCCCCGGAACGGGCTTGCCGCCGATCAGCCGCCCCTCGTCGAACAGCCACGGATGTTCGGCGTGGAATTCCTGGAACGAATCGTTGGACAGCACCACCGCGTCGGCCTTGGCGGCCACCCGCAGGATGAACGCGTCACCACGCCCGATGGTCCCGGCCGGCGGGGTGATCAGCTCGCCGTGGGTGAGGGCGTCCTCGTAGGCGGGCCGCTCCGTCTCGTCGATCCGGTGGCCGAACGTGGCATCGACGACCACGACCACGTCCGTCGTGTCGAACCCCGGGTACTCCTCGAGGAAGGCGCCGATGGCGTCGTCGAGCTGCGCCAGGTCGGGCTCGCTGCGGCCCTCGGTGGCGAGGTTCGACCCGTCCACCACCACCTTCCGGCTCGGCGCCGCCGCGGCTCGCCGCCGGCGGGGCGGCGGCGTCTTCGGCGTGGGCAGGGGCGAGAGGGATCGATCCATGGTGCGACCAGTCAACCACCCGGCCGAACCGCGTCGTTGCACCCTCGGGTCGATGGGCGCCGATCAGCCGACGGCCCGCACCAGCAGGTCCTCGGCCTCGAGCTGGTGGAGCGCGGCGCTGCCCGACGCCGGACTGGCCGATTCCGCCCTGCTCACGTGACGCAGGGTGTAGGCGTCGCGCAGGAGCCGGTGCAGACGCCCGTGGACGAAGCTCCAGGCGCCCATGTTCTCCGGCTCCTCCTGGAGCCACACGACCTCGGTCACCGCCGGGTAGCGGGCCAGCAGCTCGGACACCTGGCGTTCCGGCCAGGGATAGAGCTGCTCGACCCGGGCCACGGCCACCGTGGCCGGACCGGGCATCGAGTCGCGCCGGGCGATGGCCTCGTAGGCCACCTTGCCCGAGCACAGCACGAGCCGGGTCACCCCGGCACGATCGACGGCAGTCCCCGCGCCCGGGTCGTCGAGGACCTCGGCGAAGCTGCCGGCGGTGAACGCCACCAGCGGCGAGCGGGCCTGGCGGGCCCGGAGCAGCGACTTGGGCGTGAACACCACGAGCGGCCGGCGCGGCTGCACCCGCACCTGGGCCCGCAGCAGGTGGAACAGCTGGGCGGCGTTGGTCGGCTGGGCCAGCCGGATGTTGCCCCTGGCGCTCAGGGTGAGGAACCGTTCGATCCGTGCCGACGAGTGCTCAGGGCCCTGCCCCTCATACCCGTGGGGCAGCAGCATGACCAGGCCCGACTGCTGGCCCCACTTGTCCTCCGCCGCCACCAGGAAGTTGTCGATCACGATCTGCGCGCCGTTCCCGAAGTCGCCGAACTGGGCCTCCCACGCCACCAGGTCGTCGGGCGCGGCGACGGAGTAGCCGTACTCGAAGCCCAGGGCCGCGTACTCGGACAGCAGCGAGTCCCGCACGGTCCAACGGCCCGCCGGTGGGCCGCCGGGCTCGGGGGCCAGGTGGGCCAGGGGCACGTGCTCGGCGCCGGTCTCGTAGTCGACCAGGACGGCGTGCCGGTGGGAGAACGTGCCCCGGCGGGTGTCCTGCCCGGTGAGGCGCACGTTGGTCCCCTCGAGGAGCAGGGTCCCGAAGGCGAACGCCTCCCCCAGCGCCCAGTCGACCTCGCCGTCGGCCAGCACCTTGTCGCGCTGTTCGAACTGGCGGGCCAGCTTCGGGTGGAGCACGAACCCCTCGGGGACGGAGCGGACCTCGGTGGCCAGCCGCTGGAGCACCGAGGCGTCCACCCCGGTGGGCTGGGCGGGGATCTCGAGGTCGGGCACGACGTAGGCGGGGAGCGAGGGCACCGGGGTCGGGGCCGGGCGGGCGGCACGGGTCTCGTCCAGCGCGGCTTGGAGCCTGGCCGAGAAGTCGTCGAGAGCCCGCTCCGCTTCCTCCAGGGTGATGTCGCCCCGGCGGACCAGTGCTTCCGTGTAGAGCTTCCGCACCGACCGCTTGGCGTCGATGAGGGCGTACATCCGGGGTTGGGTGTAGCTGGGGTCGTCGCCCTCGTTGTGACCGTGGCGCCGGTAGCAGACCATGTCGATGACGACGTCCTTGTGGAACGTCTGGCGGAAGCCGAAGGCGAGCCGGGCGGCACGCACGCAGGCCTCGGGGTCGTCCCCGTTCACGTGGAAGATGGGCGCCTGGACCATCTTCGCCACGTCGGTCGGGTAGACGGAGGTCCTGGCCGCCTCGGGCGCCGTGGTGAACCCCAGCTGGTTGTTGATCACCAGGTGGATGGTGCCGCCGGTGCGGTAGCCGGCCAGGCCGGACAGGTTCAGCGTCTCGGCCACCACGCCCTGCCCGGCGAAGGCGGCGTCGCCGTGGATCAGGACCGAGAGCACGGGGAAGGGCACCCCGGTGCCCTCTTCGAACTGGGGGCCGGTCCCCCGCTCGCCGCCGAGCGCGTCCTGCAGGGCGCGGGCCATGCCCACGACCACGGGGTCGACCGCCTCGAGGTGCGACGGGTTGGAGGCCATCGTCACGGGGATCTGCTCGCCGGTGGGAGCGGTGAACACCCCGCTCGCGCCCTTGTGGTACTTGACGTCGCCCGAGCCCTGGACCGACTCGGGGTCCAGGTTGCCCTCGAACTCCTCGAAGATCTCGCCGTAGGACTTGCCCACGATGTTGGCCAGCACGTTCAGCCGGCCCCGGTGGGCCATGCCCATGACCGCGGCGGCCAGGTGCTCCTCGGCCGCTTCGGCCAGCACGGCGTCGAGGAGGACGATGGCCGACTCGGCACCCTCGAGGCCGAAGCGCTTCTGGCCCACGTAGCGGGAGTGGAGGAATCGCTCGAACACCTCGGCCGCGTTCAGGCGGTCGAGGACGTGGTGCTGCTCGCCGGCCGACAGGGTGGACGGCACCCCCTCGACGTGCTGCTGGATCCACCGCTTCTGCTCGGGATCCTGGATGTGCATGTACTCGACGCCCAGGGTGCGGCAGTAGGCGTCGCGCAGCACGTGGAGGATCTCGTCGAGGGTGGCGACGTCGCGCCCGGCCAGGCCGTCGGCCAGGAACCGCCGGGGCAGGTCCCACAGGGTCAGCCCGTAGTGGAACGGGTCGAGCTCAGGGTGGAGGTCGGGCGGCTCCGCGTCCAGCGGGTCGAGATGGGCGATGAGATGACCGCGCACCCGGTACATGTTGATGAGGGTCTGGACGTGCACCTGCTTGGCCACGCGGGCGTGCACGCCGTCGGGGTCCTCCAGGTCGCCGTGCTGGTCGGTGTGCCAGCGGACAGGCTCGTAGGGGATGCCCATGGAGGCGAACACGTCGTCATAGAAGCCGTGGCCGCCGGTGAGGCACTCGGCCACGTACGCCAGGAACAGCCCCGACTCCGCCCCCTGGATGATGCGATGGTCGTAGGTGGAGGTGAGCGTGACCGTCTTGCCCACGCCCAGCTCGGCCAGCGAGCGGGGATCGGCAGCTTCGAACCCGCCCGGATACCCGAGCGCGCCGACCCCCACGATGACCCCCTGCCCGGGCATGAGGCGCGGCACGCTCTGGACCGTGCCGATGGTCCCGGGGTTCGTCAGGGTGGCGGTCGTCCCGGCGAAGTCGTCGGGGGTGGCCTTGCCGGTGTGGACCTTGCGGACGAGCTCCTCGTAGGCGGCCACGAAGGCGCGGAAGTCGAGCGAGCCGGCATCGGCCACGCACGGCACCATGAGGGTGCGGGAACCGTCGGACTTCTCGACGTCGACGGCGAGGCCGAGGCCGATCTGCTCGTGGCGCACCACGCCCGGTGTGCCCTTGGCGTCGGCGTCGGCCACGAAGGCGGCGTTCATGGCCGGCACCGCCGCCAGACCGCGCACCACCGCGAACCCGATCAGGTGGGTGAAGCTGACCTTGCCCCCGGTGGTCCGGGCCAGCTGGTCGTTGACGACCGCCCGGTTGACCTCGAGCAGGCGGGCCGGCACCACGCGCACGCTGGTGGCCGTGGGGACGGCCAGGGACGCCTCCATGTTGGCGACGATCCGGGCGGCGGCCCCCCGCAACGGGCGGGCCTCCTCGACGGGGACCGCCGGCGGGGCGGGCGCCGCCGGCGGGGCGGGCGCGGCAGCGGCGGGGGCGGCGGTCGCCGCACCGATGGGGGTGGCGCCGACCGGCGGCGCCACGGTACGCGGCGGCGCGGTGGCGGCCGGCCCGGCGGAGGGGACGTAGTCGGCGAAGAACTCCCGCCACGACTCGGACACCGACGACGGATCGGCCAGGTACCGGTCGTACATGTCGTCGACCAGCCAGGCGTTGGGGCCGAACGCGCCCGTCCCCGCCAGGCGGCGGTCCGGGGTCCCCGGCGGGGCTCCCGACCCTGGTGCGCCCCCCGGCGATCCCTGTTCCGCTGTGCTGGTCATCGTGTGTCGAGCCTACCTGCGCTCCCGGGCACCCGGGTCCCGCCCGCCGGCCCGGGCCGGCCGGGTTGGTAGCCTCCGCCCTGTGCCTCCGGGATCGACAGAAGTCACGTGCACGTTCCGCTTCGAGGCGGCGCACCACCTGCCCTGGCATCCGGGAAAGTGCCGCGGGCAGCACGGCCACTCCTACCGACTCGACGTCACCGTGGTGGGCCCCCTCGACGAGCACGGCGTCGTCGTCGACTTCGACGAGCTGCGGGCGACCGTCGACCGGGCCGTGGTGGGCGTGTGGGACCACCGCGACCTGAACGAGATCGTGCCCAACCCCACCGCCGAGCTCCTGGTGCGCCGGGCCTGGGACATCCTCGAGGCCGAAGGGCTCCGACTGGGCGAGCTGCGCCTGTGGGAGACGCCCGACGCATGGGCCACGTTGCGAGCGGCTCCGGCCGGCGGGTGACCATGGCCGGATCGGTGGTGATCCTGTCCGGCGGGCTCGATTCCACCGTCTGCATGGCCCTGGCCTCACGGGAGGCGCCGGCGCCGCCGCTCGCCCTCACCTTCGACTACGGGCAGCGCCACCGCGTCGAGGTCGACCGGGCCGCCGCGGTTGCCGGCGCGTTCGGGGCGGAGCACCTCGTCGTCCGCCTGGACACGTCGGCATGGGGCGGCTCGGCGCTCACCGACCCGTCGATCGCCGTGCCCGACGCGGCCGGTGGCACCGGGCACACGGCACACGGCGACACCGGTGCGGCCGCCATTCCCGTCACCTACGTGCCCGCCCGCAACAGCATCTTCCTCTCGGTGGCGCTCGGGGTGGCCGAGGCACGCGGTGCCGACGACGTGTGGATCGGCGTCAACGCCGTCGACTACTCGGGGTACCCCGACTGCCGGCCGGCCTTCGTCGACGCCTTCCGCCGCGTGGCCGAGCTGGGCCAGCGCCGGGGGGTGGCGGGCCACCCCGTCGGGATCCGGGCCCCGCTCATCGACATGACGAAGGCCGCCATCGTCCGGCTCGGCATCGAGCTCGGGGCACCCCTCCACCTGACCTGGTCGTGCTACGCCGGCGGGCCCGCGCCGTGCCGTCGCTGCGATGCCTGCGTCCTGCGGGAACGCGGGTTCGCCGAGGCGGGCGTGGTCGACCCCGCGCTGCCCGGATGACGGCTGCTGCCGGCCGCGATCCGGTCCCGGGGCACGGGCCGGCCGACCTGCTCGTCACCGAGGTGTTCTCGGCCATCCAGGGCGAGGGAGCGCTGATCGGGCACCGGCAGGTGTTCGTGCGCACCGCCGGCTGCAACCTGCGGTGCGGCTACTGCGACCAACCCGAGTCGCTGGAGAAGCGCCCGGGGCCGTGCCGGGTCGAGGGCACCGCCGGGCGGCGGGACTGGCACACGCTGGACAGCCCGGTGGCGACGGGGGCCCTGGCCGCGTCCGTCGAACACCTGTGGTCCCTCCCCCACCACTCGGTCAGTGTGACCGGCGGCGAGCCCCTGCTCCAGGCCGACCGCCTCCTCGGGCTGCTCGACCTCCTCGACGAGGCCGGGCGGCCCGTGATGCTCGAGACCAACGGCACCCTGGTGCCCGCCCTCGACCGTGTGGCCCACCGCCTGCGGTGGATCAGCATGGACCTGAAGCTCCCCAGCGTCGACGGGGAACGGGTGGACCCGGCCGTCCAGCGCCGGTTCCTGGCCCGTGCCCTCGCCGCCGGCATCGGCACCTGGACCAAGGTGGTCGTGGGACCCGACACCGATCCGGCCGAGCTCGACGGGGCGGTGCGCATGGTGGCCGCCGTGTCGGACGAGGCCGGTGTCGCCGTCGAGCTGTACCTGCAGCCCGTGACCCCCTTCGGCACCGTGCGGTCGGGGCCGTCGCCCGGGGCCGTCCTCGACATGCAGGGTCGGGCTCTGGCCATCCACCCGGCTGTCCGGGTCGTCCCCCAGACCCACAAGGCCATCGGCCAGCTGTGACTGCCTGCAGGCGGCGGCGACCGCCATCGGCCGGCGGCGACCGGCGGGCGGCAGCTCGCCAGGGCGGCACGGTACCGCGCCACCCGTGACGGCCCGGGCCAGTCAGCCGGTCGGGCACGCGTGACGGCCCGGGCCGCAGCCCGGGCCGTCACCAGATCCGGTGCCGGGCGCGACCCCCGGCACCGCCCTCACTTCGCCTTGGCGATCTTCGGTGCCGGGGCTTCGCCGTTCACGACCTTCTTGAACGAGGCGCCCGCGCTGACCTTGGGGGCCTTCGACGCCTTGATCTTGATCGCCTCGCCGGTCTGCGGGTTACGACCCGTCCGGGCGGCACGCTGGGCGCGCTCGAAGGACAGGAACCCGGTCAGGACGACCTTCTCACCCTTGGCGACGTTCGCCACCACGACGTCCTCCAGCCCGGCGAGGACGGCCGCGACGTCCTTGGCCGTGTGCCCGGTGTGGGCGGCGACGGACGCGATCAGGTCGGACTTGGTGATTGGCACGTTCACTCCTTGGTCGATGGGATCCCCACAATGCCCGATCCGGGCGGGCAAGTGGCGGATTTGCCCGTCCGGCACCCGGTGGACGCACCCCACAGGCACCCCACAGGCACCCCGCAGGTGGTGGCGGACCCGTCCGCCTGGCAGGCTGGTGCGACCATGGAACATCCGAGTGGTCTGGCCGTGACCGAGCACGTGCCGCCGACGCGCCGCCGGGGTGACCCCGTCGTCGTCCTCGTCCACGGCTCGCTGGACCGGGGCGGCAGCTTCGCCCGGGTGGTGCGCCGCCTCGACGACCTCCACGTCGTCACCTACGACCGGCGCGGCTACCAGGGATCCCGGCACCTGCCTCCCGCCCGCGGGTTCGGCGACCACGTGGACGACCTGCTGGCCGTGGTCGGGGACCGGCCGGCGGTGGTGGTCGGCCACAGCTACGGCGCCGACATCGCACTGGCCGGGGCGGCGGCGCCCGGCTCGACCATCGAGGCGGTCGCCGCCTACGAGCCCCCCCTGCCCTGGTTGGGGTTCTGGACCCGCCCGTCGGTGGGTGGGGGCGGGCCGAGCGACGACGACCCGGCGGCGGCGGCCGAGCGGTTCTTCCGCCGGGTGGTCGGCCCCGACGCCTGGGAGCGCCTGAGCGACGCCGCCCGCGAGGAGCGCCGGGCCGACGGGCCCGCCCTGGTGACCGAGCTCCAGGCCCTGCGCTCGGGCGGCCCGGTCGTGGACCCGGCGGCCCTCAGCGTCCCCGTCCTCTACGGACGCGGGGAACGATCGCGCCACCACCACCGCCGGGGCGTGGCCTGGCTGGCCGGGCACACGCCCGACGCCACCGTCGTCGAGTTCCCCGGTGCGAGCCACGGCGCCCACCTCACCCATCCCGATGCCTTCGCCGACTTCGTCCGCCAGGCGGTCCTGCGGGCGAGCGGTGCCGCCCCGGCCCAGGAGGTCCCTGCGTGAACGTCCTCGTCTCCGGAGCCTCCGGGCTCATCGGCACCGCCTTGCGCCAGGCACTGACCGATCGGGGTGACACCGTGGTCCGGCTGGTCCGCCGACGGACGACCGGCGAGGGCGAGGTCCGCTGGGACCCCGACGCCGGCACCGTCGACATGGACACGCTCGACAGGTCCGGCCCCATCGGTGCGGTGGTGAACCTGTCGGGCGCCGGCATCGGCGACCACCGCTGGAACAGCGCCCGGCGTGACGAGATCCTCCACAGCCGGACGGCCGCCACCGCCACCATCGCCGGCCTGACCACCGAGCTCGATCCGCCGCCATCGGTCTTCGCCAGCGGGTCGGCCGTCGGCTTCTACGGCAACCGGGGCGGCGACGTGGTCGACGAGGCGTCCCCCCGGGGCGAGGGGTTCCTGGCCGACGTGTGCGCCGCCTGGGAAGAGGCGGCCAGCCCCGTCGAGGACGCCGGCATCCGCACCGTGCTGCTCCGGTCGGGCATCGTCCTCTCCACTCGGGGGGGTGCGCTGGCCAAGCAGCTCCCGCTCTTCCGGGTGGGCCTCGGTGGTCGCCTGGGCTCGGGACGCCAGTACATGAGCTGGATCACCCTGGAGGACGAGGTGGCCGCCATCCTCCACGTCCTCGACGACGGCGGCTGTGCCGGGCCGGTCAACCTGACGGCGCCGGCTCCGGTGACGAACGCCGAGATGACCCGGGCGCTCGGCCGGGCCCTGCACCGGCCGGCGGGACTGACCGTGCCGTCGGCCGCGCTCCGCCTGGCGTTCGGCGGTCAGATGGCCGAGGAGCTCCTGCTCGGCGGGCAGCGCGTCGTCCCCGAGGCGCTCACCCGGCGCGACTTCGCCTTCCGCCATCCGGAGCTCGACGCCGCGCTGGCCGCCGTCCTGCGCTGAGGCTCCCGTCGCCGACCCGAGGCCGGTGCTGGCGGATCAGGCGCTCGCCCTGACGCGACTCGTCCTTCGCCCCTGCCACGAGGGGCGACTGCGACAGGACGAACACGCCGGCGAACATCACGGCCATGGCGCACACCTCGGCGGGGACGTGCCACCCCGACGTGTGGAGCCGCTCCCCGAACAACAGGATCCCGATGCCCACGCTGACCAGAGGGTCGACGATGGTGAGGGCGGCCTGCGAGGCGGTGACCGGGCCGGCGTGGAAGGCGTTCTGGGTGAGGAACAGGCCGAGCACCCCGGTGGCCACCAGCGCGTAGGGCTCCCAGTGGCCGAAGACGTGCCCCCACCCCTCGGTCACGAGCGTGCTGAACACCTTGGTCAGGGCAGCGCTGAGGGCGAACAGGACGGCACCGGCGGTGCCGTACATGGCGGCGCGCCACCAGCGGGGTCCGGTGGCGGCAGCGGCCACCGCCGCCAGGACCATCCCGCCCACGATGGCGCCGGTGACCGCCCACGATCCCAGGTCCGGGACCCGATTGCCGCCGTCGGGACGGGCCACGACGAGGAAGGTGGCGAGCCCGCCGGCAGCGGCGACGACGGCTGACCAGTCGCGCCAGGACACCCGGTAGCGGAACCACACGCCGAGGATGAGCACCAGGAAGAGGAGCTCGGTGGTCACGATGGGCTGGACCGAGGTCAGCTGCCCGAAGCGCAGCGCCACCGCCTGGAGGACGAACCCGGCGCCGATGCAGGCCAGACCGGCCAGCCACACCCCCCGCCGGAGGGCGTAGGTGAGGAGGCCCACCCGCATGGCCGACGCGGCGGGGGCGTCCTGGACCCCGATGCGCTGGAGCACCGAGCTGAGGGCGTTGGCGAGCGACGCAGCGAGCGCGAGGACGATGGCCACGGCCACGGTCTAGCCGACCGGCCGACCGGGGTGGTCAGCGGAAGGGCAGGTCCCGTACGTACGACCACGTGCGACGATGGACGGAGGTGAGGCCGGCACCGGCCAGCGCCCGCCGGTGCACGGGGGACGGATAGCCCTTGTTGCGGTCGAAGTCGAAGGCGGGGAACGACGGTGCCAGGTCCCGCATCAGCCGGTCGCGCACCACCTTGGCCAGCACCGACGCCGCCGCGACCGATACACACACCCGGTCGCCGCCCACCACCGTGCGCACGGCGGGCGCCGGGGCGCCCGGCGGCAGGGAGCCCGACACGTAGTCGACCGGCCCGTCGACCACCAGGGCGTCCGGGACGATGCCGCCGGGGCCACCCAGCTCGGCCAGGGCGCGCCCGGCGGCCAGCGACAGTGCCGCCGTCATGCCCAGGTCGTCGCACTCCCCGGGGTCGGCGTGCCCCACCGCCCAGGCACGGCACCACGCGCCCACCGGCCCGAAGAGCGCGTCCCGGCGGCGCTCGGCCAGGAGCTTGGAGTCGGCCAGCCCGTCGGGGGGCGGGACGTCCGGACGGACCACCGCCACCCCCACCGACACCGGCCCGGCCCACGCCCCCCGCCCGACCTCGTCGACGCCAGCGACCCACCGGTGACCCGAGGCCCACAGGGCGCGCTCGTGCTCGTCGCCCGGCGGGACCCGCACGCCCGGCCCCTCACCCGGCCGGTACGCGGGCGACGGTCGCCGCCTCGGACGGGTCGGCGTCGGTGGAGAGGAAGGCGTCGGCGATCTCGGCGGCCAGTGTCGCCGTGGCCAGGCGGAGCCCGAGGGCGAGGACGTTGGCGTCGTTCCACTGCCGGGCACCCTCGGCGGTGGCGGCGTCCGTGCACAGCGCGGCCCGGACCCCCGGCACCTTGTTGGCGGCGATCGACACGCCGGTGCCGGTGAAGCAGCAGGCGATCCCCCGCTCGGCGCGACCCGCCGCCACCGCGTCGCCCACCGCACGGCCGACCTCGGGCCACTCGGCACCCGGGGCCACCTCGTCGACCTGATGGCCGGCCGCCCGGAGGTGGGCGACCAGGGAGACGGTGACCTCGGTGGCCTCGTCGGTGGCGAACGCGATCCTCACGGGCGCGACGCTACCGGGGCACCGGCCTCGGAGCCGGATCGCTCGCGGGCCGGATCAGCCGCCGAGCCGGGAGCGGACGACCTTGCCCATGGCATTGCGGGGAAGCGCGTCGACGAACCGGTACCGGCGCGGCCGCTTGTAGGGGGCGAGCCGGGCGGCGGCGTGCTCGGCCAGCGCTCCCTCGTCGGGCCCGTCGGCAGCGACGATCCAGGCGACGACGGTCTCCCCCCACTCGTCGGACGGCTCGCCGGTGACGGCCACCTCGGCGACGGAGGGATGGGTGGCGAGGACGTCCTCCACCTCGGCCGGGTAGACGTTGTAGCCCCCGCTGATGATGAGGTCCGTGCGCCGGCCCCGCAGCACCAGGTAGCCGCCGTCCTCCACGCCGAGGTCGCCGGTGCGGAACCAGGGAGCGCCGCCGTCCGGGTCGGGCTCGAACGCCTCGGCCGTGGCCGCCGGACGCTCGAAGTAGCCGGCGAACACGTTCGGCCCCCGCACCAGCACCTCGCCGCCGTCCACCACGGCGGGACCGGCGCCGGGCTCGTCGCCGGTGTCCTCGCCACCGGCCAGGCGGACCTCCACTCCCGGGAGTGGGAAGCCGACGGTGCCGGCCCGGCGCTCGCCGTCGACCGGGTTCGACACCAGCATGAGCGTCTCCGACATGCCGTAGCGCTCGAGGACCGGGTTGCCCGAATGGGCGGCCAGGCTGCGGTGGAGGGCGGCGGCCAGGGGGGCCGACCCCGAGACGCACAACCGGAGACGGCCCAGGTCGGAGGCGCGGCCCGACGCCTCGAGCCGGTGGTACATGGTGGGGACCCCGAAGAACATGGTCCCCTCGCCCGCTCGGGCCGCGTCGAGCACGGAACCGGCGTCGAAGCCGGAGTGGAGGGTGGCCGAGGCCCCGGCCAACAGGGTCCCGTACACACCGACAGCCAGGCCGTGGGCGTGGAACACCGGCAGCGTGTGGAGGAGGCGGTCCGTCGGTTCCCACCGCCAGGCGGCCACGATCGAGGCCGTCCCCGCCGCCAGGTTGGCGTGACTCAGGACGGCGCCCTTGGGGGCGCCGGTCGTGCCCGACGTGAAGAGGACCAGCGCCGGATCGCCCGGCGCGGCCCGGTCGAGCGGGGTGCCGTCGCCAGGCCCGCGGCGGCGTGGCAGGCCGGCGAGGTCCGGCCCGCAGGCGAGGAGCGGGACACCCGGCCGTTCCAGGGCGCCGGCCCGGGCGGGGTCCTCCACCACGGCGGCCGCGGGGCGGACGGTGGCCGCCACGTGGGCCAGCTCCCGCCCGGTGGCGCCCGTCGACACGGGGACGACCACCAGGCCGGCGCGGAGGGCTCCCAGGTGGGCGACCAGTGCCACCACCGACGAACGCGTCGACCACACCACCCGGTCCCCGGGGTCGAGCCCCGCCGCCCGCCACGCCCGACCGGCCGCCCGGGTGGCGGCGTCGAGCTCCCCACCCGTCCACCACGTGCCGGTGGCGTGCCGGTGGCCGGCGACGGACCCGCCACCACTCCCGGCGACATCGGCGGCGTCGCGCAGCGCCGGCGCCCCGGGGCGGTCGGCCCAGCGGCCGACGATGCCGTCGACGAGCGTGGCCGGGGCCGGCACGCCGGTGGCGCCGGCATCGAGATGGCGGGTCGACGGGAGCAGCATCCGGCCAGTTCTACCGCCTCGGCCGGGCCGGTGGCCCGGCGCACCACCGGAGCGGGCGCCGTCCATGTCTGCTACACCTGAGAGCGCAGGCCGGGTGCCGACGAAAGGAGCAGCCATGGGCATCATGGACAAGGTGAAGGCGCAGGCGGAAGCTGGTCTGGCCAAGGCGGCGGAGGCGGGCAAAGCGGGACAGGCCAAGCTCGACGCCGTGCAGGCCAAGCGGCATGCGGACTCGCTGCTGGCCGAGCTCGGGTACCAGGTCTACTGCCAGCAGGCCGGTCGGGGCGACGGCGACACCGAGGCGGAGATGGCCCGCCTCACCGACGAGCTGGCCGCCTACGAGGCGGAGTACGGCACGCTGACCCGATGAGCGGTGCGGGCCCGGCGGGCTCGGGACCCGGCGGCACGACAGCCCGGCGCGTCGCCGTCGTCCCCCACACCCACTGGGACCGCGAGTGGTACGACCCGTTCCAGACGTTCCGGCTCCGGCTGGTCCGGCTGGTCGACGACCTGCTCGAACTGCTCGAGGGGGACCCGTCGTTCCGGCACTTCCTCCTCGACGGCCAGCTGGCGGCGGTCGACGACTACCTCGAGGTCCGGCCGGAGCACGAGGGCCGGCTGACCGCACTGGCCGGCGCCGGGCGCCTGGCCTTCGGTCCGTGGTACGTCCTGCCCGACGAGTTCCTGGTCTCGGGCGAGACCCTGGTGCGCAACCTGCAGGCCGGCCTGGCCCGGGCCTGGTCCCTCGGCGGGACCATGGAGGTCGGCTACCTGCCCGACATGTTCGGCCACGTGGCCCAGATGCCCCAGCTCCTCGCCCTGGCCGGCTTCGAGCACGCCGTCGTCTGGCGGGGGGTGCCGGCGGCCGTCGACCGCACCGCCTTCTGGTGGGAGGCCCCCGACGGCTCGACGGTCCGGGCCGAGTACCTGGTCGCCGGGTACGGCAACGGTGCCGCCATCCCCGACGACCCCGCCGCCCTCCTGCGCCGCCTGGCCGCCCACCTGGAGGAGATGGCGCCGTTCCTGCGGCCGGGTGACCCGCTGCTGTTCATGAACGGCACGGACCACCTGCGCCCCCAGCCGTGGCTCGGCCGGGTGATCGCCGAGGCCGACGCCAAGGCCGACGACGTCGACCTGGCCATCGTCTCGTTGGAGGAGTACCTGGCGGGAGCACCGGTCGACGGTCTGCCCCGGTGGCGGGGTGAGCTCCGCTCGGGCGCCCGGGCCAACATGCTGATGGGCGTCACCTCGAACCGGGTCGACGTCCGCGTCGCCGCGGCCCGGGCCGAGCGGGCCCTCGAGCGGTGGGCCGAGCCGCTGTCGGCATGCTTCCTCCCCGCCGGGCGGTGGCCCGGCCCGTTCCTCGACGTGGCCTGGCACAACGTGGTCCTGAACGCCGCCCACGACTCGGTGTGCGCCTGCTCGGCCGACGAGGTGGTGCACACCGTCCTCGACCGCTACCACCAGGCCAGGCAGATCGGCGACGGGCTGACCGCCGAGGCACTGGCCGCGGTGGCGTCGTCCATGGCCGAGCCGGGACCGGTGGTGGTGAACGTGACCTCGCGGCGGCGCGGCGGCATGGTCGAGGCGGTCGTCACCGCCGACCACGCCCCCGGCCCCGACGTCCAGGTCCTCTCCGAGCGGGTGGGCCTGCCCGGCACCATGGAGCTCGACGCCGCCACCGTCGTCTCGGTGCTCGCCATGATCCAGGGGGCGCGCCTCGACGCCGACCTCTACGTGACGGGGGCGACCCTGACGGAGGACGGCGACGGCCTCGACCTGGCCGTCACCGTGGGGACGCAGGCCAACGAGGCGGTGGCCGTGGACGAGGTGAAGCGCGATCTCGTCACCCGCCTGTCGGCTCGACCGGAGACGCGGGTGCGCATCCGCCTGGACCAGCCGCCCATCCGGCGGGTGCTGGCCCGCAGCGCACCCGTCCCCCCCTTCGGCTGGGCCGCCCTCGAGGTGGCCCCCCTGGCCCACCCGGTGAGCGCCCGGGTCGGCGGCGACGGCGCGGTCACGCTGGTCAACGGGCTTGCCACCGTGACCGTCGACCCGGCCACCGGGCTGTTCTCCCTGGACGCGGTGCACGGACTCGGGCGCCTGGTGGACGGGGGCGACCATGGCGACACCTACAACTACTCGCCGCCCATCGTCGACACCCTGGTCGACGCCCCCCGCACCGTCGCCGTCGAGGTGACCGAGCACGGCCCGGTGCGGGCCACCGCGGTGGTGACCGCCACGTACGACTGGCCGGAGCACGTCGGGGAGGCGAGCAGGGCCCGGGTCGGCTCGGTGCCCGTCGAGGTCCGGACCAGCCTCGAGCTCCGGGCCGACGAACGGGTCGTCCGCATCGCCGTCGACCTCGACAACCGGTGCCGCGACCACCGGCTCCGGATGCACTTCCCGCTCCCCCACCCCGCGTCGGGGTCGCGTGCGGGGACCGCCTTCGACACGGTCGAGCGCGGGCTGGTGGCCGAAGGGCGCCCCGAGGAGCTCGGACTGGCGACCTTCCCGGCGCGGGGGTTCGTCGCCGCCGGCGGGCTCACCGTGGTCCCCGACGGCGTCGCCGAGTACGAACTGGTCGACGTGGCCGACGGTCCCGACGGCCCGGCCGCCGCCACGCTGGCCGTGACCATCCTCCGGTCCACCGGCATGCTGTCGCGGGTGGGCATGACCAACCGGATCATGCCGGCCGGCCCGATGGACCCGGCTCCGGCCGCGCAGGTGCCGGGACCGCTGCACGCCTCGCTGGCCGTGGCCATCGGCGAGGTCGACCCCTACGCGCTGGCGGACGACGTGCTCGTCCCCCTGGCCACGTCGGGGTCGTTCGGGGGCGGCGACCGGGGGGCACGGGGATCGGCGCTCACCGTGGACGGCGCCGAGGTGTCGTCGGTGCGCCGGGTGGACGGCGACCTCGAGGTCCGCGTCTTCAACCCCACCGACGAGACGGCCACCGTGGACCTGGGCGGACGTACCGCACGGTTGGTGGACCTACGGGGGCGGGACCTCGCCGCCGTCGACGGCTCCTTCGACCTCCGCCCCCACGGCATCGCCACCGTCCGCCTCGCCGGCTCCTGAACCGGCACCGGCTGGCCCACCGGTAGCGGCGTCACGGGTGAATTCGGCCAGCTCGCCCCTGCGGGCCGCCGCCAGCAGCTGCTCGCCACGATCCCGGAGGTAGTCGAGCTCGCGCAGCACCTCGCCCAACCGGTCCCACCGTTGACCCCGGGTGAGCTCGGCAGCGAGTCGTTCGCCCGTCTGCCCGATGCGCCACAGCTGGACCCGGCCGATCCCCTTCAGCGTCCGCGGCCGCAGGGCACGCCCGGCGAATTCGCCGGGCGCCTCGAGGTCGAGCGCGTCGTGGAGCTCGTCGGAGACGAGGACCGACCCGGGTCGGGCGATGTTCACGATGCGGCTGGCCAGGTTGACGACGGCGCCGTAGTAGTCGCCGTCCTGGAGGAGCACCGGTCCCACCGCCATGCCCACCCGCACGTCGGAGAGCAGCTCGTCGTCGGCGTAGGCGTCGGCCAGTGCCAGCCCGATCCGCGCCCCGACGGCCGCGTCCTGGACCACGAACATGGCCTCGTCCCCGATCATCTTCACGACCCGGCCGCCGAGGCCGGTGACGATGTCGTGGGCCAACCCTTCGAACCGGGCCACCACGCTGGCCAGTTCGTCCTCACCGAGGTGCTGGGCCAGGAGCGTGTAACCGACCATGTCGGCGAACCCGACGACCAGGGTGGGGCTGAGCCCTTCACTGCCGTACCGGTGCCGGATGAGCATCGCCCGCCGGGTCGCCGCCTGCAGATGGCGCCGCCAGACGAACTCGAGCAGGCGGGCCATCGCCTGCATCGAAGCGCCCGACGTGCGAGCGAACTCGTCGGCGTCGAGGACGCTGTCCCCCGAGGCCAGCAGGATCGGCGTCGCCCCCGGGGCGGCCTCCGCCTCGGCGATCCGGGCCATCGAGGAACCGATGACCCGGCTCATCTGGATCGCCGACTCGACGTCCACCATGCCGAGGTCGAGCATGGCCCGGAACAGGTTGACCGCCTCCACGTCCAGTTCGGTGAAGAACCGCTCGCCCTCCTCGACGTCGAGGAAGCCGAGGGCGCGCCACAGGCGGCGGATGAGCTCCAGGGGCGTGCCCGTCTCCTCGCTCACCTCTCCCTGGGTGAGCCGCCGTTCGGCGGGCACCAGCAGCCGGTCCACCATCAACAGGTCGACGACGTCGTCGTCGACGGCGCGGTCGATCTCGTCGTCGCCGGTCCCGAGCTCCCGCAGGAGGGCACGCACCCGCCGGAGCGCCTCGTCCCGTTGGCGGGCGGCGTCGCCGCCGGCGTCCGCGCCTCCTCCGTCCGGCCCGGTCACGCGGGTCGGCCCGTCGAGCCCGCTCACACCGGCTGGCGGCCCGTGGCAACCCGCCTGGCCGCCGCCTCGTGGGGCAGCTCGGCGGTGGCCGGTCGGAGCATCAGCTCCGCCATCGCC
>JAJZAC010000157.1 GCA_021799615.1 Actinomycetes bacterium | reverse complement strand
GGTGCCGGTCACAGCCGCCCGATAGGACATCACGCACAGAACGCCAGCCAGAACACCGCGCCAGAACGAAGAGCACCTGGCGTAGACGGCCACCGCAGAACGGCACGTCTCGGGCGTCTTCCAGGGCAACCGGGCAGTGAACCCGTGCCGACGAACGGACGGCCAACTGGACCTCGCTGTCCATAATTCTGTCCATAAATTCAGCTGAACTGGGTCGATCGGAGACCGATTGCCTGGACATCCGGCGAGAGAAAGTCCTGTTCAGACGGTAATTAGCCAACTCGGTAGACCTCCGGGGTCGCTCTTGAAAAGCCGCGAGACCTCGGTCTCCGTGGGTTCGAATCCCACTCCCTCCGCAGGTCAGGTGGCGCGTCCACGGAGGCACCGACCCGATCGGGGTGCGGAGACGGTGCGGCGGTCGGGATGCAGATCCGGCAGGCCGTGCTGGATCGGCGGCGCACCGGGTGGATCGGCGGCGCACCGGGTGGATCGGTCGTCCGGGCTCCGGGCGGAAGATGCCTGGTGCCGCCGACAGGTGAGATGCCGGCGAAGTGCTGGTGGCCTCGTGGTTCGATCCCGGCACAACCAGTGGTGCACGGCCTCACGGCCTCACGGCCTCACGGCCTCACGGCCTCCGCCTACGGCCTCCCGGCCCCTCGCCACCCTGGTGCGGCGATGGCATGATCTCCCGGTACGCCCTGCCGAGGGGCCGCCGAGTGGGGGGACCACGATGCGCTGATGGTGCTCGACGCCAACCGGGGTACAGGCTCCCGGGGGACAGGAGCCCGCTTGTGGCCGCGTGGCCGAGGGGCGCGGCCTCCTCATGTGGCATCACACGACGGACCGGACGGCCCCAACCGGCCCACGTTGGCATGACCGGTTCCTCGTCAGACACCCCGGTCGGCGCTCGGACCGGCCCGGCCCGGCGGTTCCGCCGGTACCGCCTCGGTCAGCCGCGCCGGGCGGGTGGCCCCAACCTGCTGGTCGCCGGCGTGAGGCGCATCCTGCTGGTCGCCGGCGTGAGGCGCATCCTGCCGGTCGTCGCCGTGGTCGCCGCCCAGTTCGCCTTCTTCCCCATGCCGGCCTCCGTATGGGTCCAGGGCGCGATCCTCGGCCTGCTCGGGTCCCTGATGGCTGTCGGATTGGCGCTGGTCTTCCGCCTCAACCGGATCGTGAACTTCGCCCAGGGTGACCTGGGGAGCGCCCCGGCCGTACTGGCCTTCGGACTCATCGGGTTCTCGGGCGTCGGTTACCTGGTGGGACTGGCCACCGGCTTGGTGGCGTCGGTGGTCGTCACGGTGGCGGTCGAGATCGTCTTCGTCCGGCGGTTCACCCGGTCGCCGCGCCTTCTCCTCACTGTCGTCACCATCGGGATCTCGCAGGCGCTCCAGGTGGCGAGCCTGCTCATCCCGCTGGTCTGGGGCTCGACGCCCATCGGGACGGTGCACGTGTCGTTCCCATGGCACCTGGTCATCGACGCCCGACCGCTCGTGTTCACCTCCGACCACGTCGTCGGGGTCGTCGTCTCCGTCGTCGCCCTGGTGGGCGTGGCGGTCTGGTCGCGCACGAGCGAGTTGGGCATCGCCACCCGGGCCACCGGTGACCGGCGAGACCGGGCGGCGATGCTGGGAATTCCGGTTGCCCGGCTGCAGACGGTCACGTGGGTGGTCGCCGGCGTGTTGTCGTTCCTGAGCGTCTTCCTGCGGGCTGCGATCGTGGGACTGCCTCTCGATCCCACCTTCAGCCTCATCGCTCTTGCCGGCGCGCTGGGGGCGCTGGCCCTGGGCGGGTTCACCGACCTCCCCGCGGTGGCAGCGGCTGCGGTCGCCATCGGCGTGCTGGAGCAGGGGATCGCCTGGGATCAGCCCGATCGACCGACGCTCGTTCTCGCCGTCGTGGCGGCGGTCGTGGTGCTGGGGATGCTCGTCCGCGGGGTCGGCAGCCGGCCCGGTGGGAGGCCTGCTGCGCTGCCCGGCTCCCTGGTCTCCGTCGTGCCCGACATCGCGGGCCGCCTGCGGGCGTTGCCCGAGGTGCGGGCCGCCATGGTGGCTGCATGGTCGATCGTGCTCGTGGCGCTGGCGACGCTTCCCCTCTGGTGCGACCCAGGGACGTTGCTCGAGCTCTCGACGCTCCTCGTGCTCGTCGTCGTCGGCTACTCGATCGTCGTGCTGACCGGGTGGTCGGGTCAGGTCACGCTGGGCCAGATGTCGTTCGCTGCCGTGGGCGGCGCCGCTGGCGCTGTCGCGCTGGCCGACTGGGGATGGGACCTCAGCCTGGCCCTGCTCTTCGCCGGCGCCGCCGGTGCCGGCGCGGCCTTCCTCGTGGGCCTGCCGACACTCCGCTTCGACGGGGTCTTCGTGGCGGTCACCACGCTGGTGTTCGGTCTGGCCACGTCGGGGTACCTACTCGATCGGGCCCAGTTCGGTTGGATACCCCCACATCAGTTCGCCACGCCCGCCGTGTTCGGGTTCGCGCTCGGCTCGCAGACAGCCGTCTACGTGACCTGCTTGTCCGTCGCCGTGCTCGGGTTCCTCGGGCTCCACGGTCTCCGCCACAGCCGGACCGGTCGAGCGTGGCGGGCCGTGAGCGCCAACGAGCGTGCGGCTGCCGGCTTCGGCATCGGCGCGGCCCGGTCGAAGCTCAGCGCCTTCGCGGTGTCCGGCTTCATCGCCGGCGTCGCCGGGTGCCTTCTGGTGGCGGTCAACCAGCAGTACGTGGAGTCGCCGTTCACGGTTCCTCAGAGCCTGGCCGTCCTGACCGCGACGGTGGTGGGAGGGATCGGATCTGCGACCGGTGCATTCGCCGGCGCCGCGCTCATCGAGGGAAGCGTGGTCTTCCTGCCGCCGAGCTGGCAGCTTCTCCCCTCGGCCTTCGGCGTCCTGCTCGTCCTGTTGGCCTTCCCCACCGGCGTCGCCGGGGCTGCCGCACGGGGGCGGGATCGCCTGCTCCAGGTGGTGGCCCGCCGGCACGGGATGGGCATCGACCACGACGGCTCGGACGGTCCGGCACCATCGGCTGGACGAACTCCTGCCGTCGTCGGCAACGCAGGCCAACAGGGAGCAGGCGGTGCCCCCGTGAGCGAGAACAGGGGCGACGATGTCCTGGCGTGAGCGTCGTCACACGTCTGGCCGTGGTGGGAACGCCGGTGCCAACGGAGCAGGTGACGCGCTGCCCATGGTGCGGCGGGCGCGTGCCATGGTACCCACCGGTCCGTCCGCCGAGCTCGGGCGTCCCGGACAGGACGCCGCCGAGCACGGGCGTCGCGGGCACGACGATCGCCGCACCCGGTTCGGGGGTGGCGCTCCGCTCCTCCCCCTGGTGGTCCTGCTGATCTTCCAGCTCGTTGACCAGGCACTCCAGAGCTCGATCGGCATCCTCGTCCCCAACCTGCGGGACGCGTTCGGACTGTCGGACGCGGGGATCCTCACCATCGTGGCGGCGGCCCTCGCATCAGCTCTGCTGTGCACGGTACCGGTCGCCTTCCTGGCCGACCGGTACTCACGCGTGCGCATCACCCTCATCGGCGCCGTGATCAGCGCCATCTTCGCCATCGGTGTCGGTGTCGCGTCGTCGACGGTGTTCCTCGCCGTGATGCTGTGTGGGGTGGCCATGGGCCAGGCCGTGATCTTCCCTGCCCACAACTCCCTGCTGGCTGACTACTACCCGGTCGACGCGCGCACGCGTGTCTACTCGGCCCATCGAGCCGGCCTGTCCGTGGGCGCGGTCCTCGGGGTGCTCGTCGCTGCGGCGCTCACCCATCTGTTCTCGTGGCGGGTGCCCTTCGTGGTGTTCGCCGTTCCCATCGTCGTGACCGCTGTCGTCGGCGTCCGGCTCCGGGAACCGCCTCGGGGGCGTCACGAGGCGGCGGCCCTCGAGAGAGAGGAGGCGGGCGATGCCGACGGGAGGCGAGCTCGCGTCGGTGACCCGGACCGATCCCCCGGGCACGGTGCTGAGGATCTTCCGGCTGCCGGCGAGGGTGCGTCCGTCCCGGACGTCGCCGAGCAACCGCCGTCGCTGGGCGAGGCGTGGCGCCTGGTCTGGAAGATCGGCGTGCTGCGGCGGACGTTCGCCGCGCTCCCGTTCCTCGCCGCCTCCCTCGTGGGATTCACGTCGTTGGCGTCGCTGCAGTACCAGCAGACCTTCCATCTCGGAGTGGTCCAACGGGGCCTGATCATCGCTCCCATCCAGATCTTCGACCTGGCCGGCCTTGCTCTCGGCGCCGTCGTCGGCACTCGCCTGGCTGCCAGAAGCCGGCAGCTCGCCTTCCGCCTCATGGCCGTTTCGGCGACCGCTGCTGCCGGCTTCGCCGTGCTGTTCGCGCTGGCTCCGAACGTCCCCGTCGCCTTTATCGCCAACGGCGGTATCGATGCCTCCCTGGTGGTCGTCGGACCCGGCTTGCTCGCATCGATGTCGCTTGCCATTCCGGCTCGCGCCCGGTCTATGGGGTTCTCCCTCGGGGCTCTCTTCGTCCTGCCCGGGCTGCTGGTGATCCCGATCGTCGGGGCAGTCGGCGATACGTACGGGATACGCCGGGGGATGCTGGT
>JAJZAC010000156.1 GCA_021799615.1 Actinomycetes bacterium | reverse complement strand
GACTCCCTGTCCGGGTGGCCTCTCCCCGCTGGTATCGCCTGGGTCGTCCCCACCGTGTGTCTCGTCGCCTCCGAACGGACGGCGGGGAGGTCCAGCTACGTCACCGTGGCCGAGATCCCGGTCGGTGGCCAGCCGGCCGGGGACGCCCGCCCACCACCGGCGGAGGGTCCAACATCGAACGTCTGTTCGGGTCTAGAGTGACGGCGCGGTTGGAGCCGGATCGACCCCCGGTGCCTGTCACAGCCCGTCCTTAGGGTCGCCCCGACAGCACGTCCCCGAGAGATCCCGAGGAGAAGCAGGCACATGGAACGTGACAAGGCGCTCGACATGGCCCTGGGCCAGATCGAGAAGCAGTTCGGCAAGGGTTCGATCATGCGGATGGGGGAGAACCTCCACATGAACATCGAAGCCATCCCGACGGGGGCTCTCGCTCTCGACCTCGCACTGGGCATCGGCGGCCTGCCACGCGGCCGTGTCGTCGAGATCTTCGGTCCGGAATCGTCGGGCAAGTCCACCCTCGCCATGCACGTGGTGGCCGAGGCCCAGCGGAACGGCGGCATCTGCGCCTACATCGACGCCGAGCACGCCATGGACCCCGTCTACGCCAAGAACATCGGTGTGAACATCGACGACCTGCTCATCTCCCAGCCTGACACCGGGGAGCAGGCGCTCGAGATCGCCGACATGCTCATCCGCTCGGGCGCCCTCGACGTGCTCGTCATCGACTCGGTGGCCGCCCTCACCCCCCGTGCGGAGATCGAAGGGGAGATGGGCGACTCCCACGTCGGACTGCAGGCCCGCCTCATGTCCCAGGCCCTGCGCAAGCTCACCGGCACGCTGTCCAAGTCGCGGACCATCGCCATCTTCATCAACCAGCTTCGTGAGAAGATCGGCGTGATGTACGGCTCGCCCGAGGTCACGCCGGGTGGCCGTGCCCTCAAGTTCTACTCGTCCGTCCGGCTCGACATCCGGCGGATCGAGACGATCAAGGACGGCAGCGACCAGGTTGGGAACCGGACCCGGGTCAAGGTGGTGAAGAACAAGGTCTCCCCGCCGTTCAAACAGGCGGAGTTCGACATCACCTTCGGCAAGGGCATCAGCCGCGAGGGCTCCCTCCTCGACGTGGGCGTCGAGCTCGGCTTCGTCAAGAAGTCCGGAGCCTGGTTCACCTACGAGGGTGAGCAACTCGGTCAGGGGCGTGAGAACGTCAAGACCTTCCTCATCGAGAACCCCCAGCTGATGGCGGAGATCGACGAGCGGATCCGGGAACACCTCGCCGCCCAGAACGCGACGGACGCCGGCGAAGGTCCCTCGGTGACCGACGACCTCGAGCCCGACGACCAACCGATCACGCTCGACTGACACGCCGTCATCGCCGTTGTGGCCGGAGCCGGCGTCCGCCCGGCACCTGCCACCGTTCCCCGGCTCCACCGCTGGCGCCGCCCTGGTGGGCCCGGACCATCGCCGGCCCGGGACGATCATCTGACGTCCCGGGCCGTTGCGCGTCCGGCCGCATCCCCTGTCGCGGCGCGAGCCGTCCGCGCATGCGCACCGTTCTCCGTCACCGGTGGCGTCAGGCGTCGTCGTGGCCGGCGCACGGTCGAGTTCGGTGCCGGCCCGGGAGTGAGGAACAGTTCACCGAGTGTTCCCCTGGACGTGGCATCGCTCTCGCGGTCCGTTCACCCCGCATCCGTAGGGTGCGCTTCGTCATGTACGGACCGTCGCCCCTGCCGCGTGGGTGTGGGAGCGGGCGTCGGTCGATCGCGAGGAGAACCCATCACCATGCACCTGCCCCGCCACCGACTGCCGGCCTTCGCAGCCCTGACCGCAGCAGGCGCCCTCATGGCAGCCTGCGGCAGCTCCTCCTCGGCGGCGTCCCCGACGTCCCACGCCGCGTCAGCGCCCAAGGTCCCGCTCGTCGTCTACGCCGCCGAGGGCTACGACCAGGCCGAAGTGACCGCCTTCCAGCAGGCGACCGGCATTCCGACGCAGCTCGTCGACCATTCGACGGGGACCCTGCTTGCCAAGATCTCGGCCGAGCGCAACAACCCGCAGTGGGGTGTCTTCTGGTCCGACGGCGCCGAGTCCTACGCCGCACTCGACCAGGAGCACCTGCTGGTACGGGGCTTCGAGCCGACTGCCGGCACCCTCACTGCCCTGGGCAAGGAGGTCGTCCCTGCCGACAAGAGCTACGTCCCGACGGGCCTGACGGTTGCCGCTGCGGTCATCTACAACTCGACGGTCGTGAAGAACCCGCCGACCACCTGGTCGCAACTCCTCGATCCGCAATGGAAGGGTGCGGTGGGCATGAACAACCCGGCCATCTCGGGACCCACCTACCCGTTCGTTGCCGGTGTGATGCAGCAACTCGGTGGCGTCGCCCAGGGCGAGCAATTCTTCACGCAGCTGAAGAACAACGGGCTGCACGTCTACACGACCAACAAGGTGACCCTCACGGCCCTGCTCAACGGGACGATCAAGCTGGCCCTCGTCCAGAATTCCGCCGGCATCGGCTTCCAGTTCACGGCGCCTCAGCTGAAGGTCGCGTACCCGTCGAGGGTCAACCTCCTCCCGAGCGTGATCGGGATCGACGCCAAGGCACCGAAACAGGAGATCGCGGAGGCCGAACAGTTCGCCAACTTCGTCTACAGCGCGCAGGGCCAGGCCGTCCAGCTCTCGGGGGATCCTCACGGTGATTCGCTGTTCTTTCCGGTGATCCAGGGAACCACGGCGCTGCCGCAGGTGCCCGACGTGGCGAGCCTGCCCACCGAGGACCCGAACCCAGCGGTGTGGGGACCACGCGAGGCGAGCATCGACCAGTGGTTCACCGACAACATTGTCCTGTAGCACGGCACCCACGACTGCGGCCCTGAGGGCCCGCCCGCCCGGTGTCTCCGAGCGGCGGCAACGGTTCACCGGTACTGCCACCGCCGCCCGGGTGGCCGAGCGGATGGGGTGGCCGGTCTTCTGGCTGGTGCTCGTGGTGGTCCTGCTGGTGCCCACCGCCTGCTTCCTCGTCCTGGCCGTCAGCCCCCGACTGTTCGACCAGGGATCGGCATGGTTCAGCATCGCGTCGTTCTCCCGGGCCCTCGGAGGTGTCGCTGGCCAGGGCATGGTCGACTCGATCGTCGTCGGCGTGTCGGCGGCGGGCCTGGCCACAGCGGCCGCGACCGCGCTGGCCTGGGTACTCCAGCGGACGGTGGTCGCCGGGCGGCGTACGTGGGCGGTCGCCGTGTGGGCGGTGCTCCTCATGCCCAGCTATCTGATCGCGGTCGGTTGGCAGACGGTGCTCGACGAGGGCGGCGTCCTCAGCTCCCTCGGCCTCTACTCGGCGGGGCTCAGGTCGCTGTTCTTCGGACCTGTCGGGTACACGTTCGTCCTCACGCTGAAAGGCGTCCCCTTCGCCTACCTCGCGGTCGCCGCCGCCATGGCCGGGATCGGGCGCAGCTACGAGGAAGCCGCTCGAGTGCACGGCGCTGGCCGCGGCACCCGCATGGCGACGACGGCCTCGATGCTCCGCCCCGCGCTCTTCGCCGCACTCGTCGTCGTGTTCGCAGAGTCGATCGCCGATTTCGGCACGGCTGTCGTGATCGCTCCGAACGCCCATTTCCCGGTCGCCACCTACACGCTGTACGCGGCCCTCTCCAGTTACCCCGCTGATTTCGGGGCCGCGGCGGTGGTGGGATGGATGCTCGTCGGGGCCGTCGGCGCCGCACTCGTGGTCCAACGACGGTTGCTGGCGCGCCGGTCGTACGCGGTGCTGGGCGGGCGGATGCGCCCTGCCGTGCCGGTCCGTCTCCCGTTGGCCCAGCGGGCCGCCGCCCTCGCCGCCCTCGGTGGCTTCTTCGCGCTCGCGCTCGGCGTCCCCGTCCTCGGGGCGGTCGTGTCATCGCTGCTGGAGCCATTCCATCACCTGGGCCTGCACGCCCTGACGATCAACGCCTACCGGGGGATCCTCGCCAGCACCGCACTCGGTGCGCCGATCGCCGTGTCGTTCAAGATGGCCCTGATCACGGCCTGCGTCACCCTGGTGCTGGCCGGTGTGGTGGCGCGCCGCCTGGCTGCCGGACACCTCGACACCGTCAGCAAGGTCATGGACGTGACGCTGATGGCGGCCGTCGCCCTGCCCGGGCTCGTCCTGGCGGCCGGGTACATCTTCGCCTACAACCTCCCCGTCGTCTCCACGCTCGGCATCCACGTCTACGGCACCTTGTGGGTTCTCGGGATGGCCTACCTGGCGGGCGCGCTGCCGTCGACGAGTCGTATCCTCGTCGGGCCGATGACTCAGGTGCATGGGTCATTGCTCGCGGCAGCTCGCGTCCACGGGGCATCGGCCGCTGCCGCCTGGCGCACGGGTGTCCTGCCACTCCTCGCGCCCAGCTTGGTGTGGGCCTGGTTGCTGACGTTCGCGACGACGTTCCTCGAGCTCCCCGCGTCGGAGCTCCTGTCGCCGCCCGGCGTCAAGCCGATCTCGGTGGCGATCGTGCAGGTGCTCAACAAGTCGGACCTGTTCCGGGGCACGGCGCTGTCGGTGATGGCCCTCCTCGCCGACCTGA
>JAJZAC010000155.1 GCA_021799615.1 Actinomycetes bacterium | reverse complement strand
TGGGGAACACCGATGACGGCACAGTCGGCGACGGCCGGATGCTCGTAGAGGGCGGCCTCCACCTCGACGCAGTAGACGTTCTCGCCGCCCCGGATGATCATGTCCTTGGCCCGGTCCACGATGTGGACATAGCCCTCCTCGTCGATGCGGGCCACGTCGCCGGTGTGGAGCCATCCATGGGTGAACACCCGTGCCGTGTCGTCGGGCCGGTTCCAGTAGCCCCGCACCACGTTCGGGCCCCGGATCCAGAGCTCACCGGCCCGGTCGGGGTCGATCTCGAGCGTGGGCGGCTCGTCCCCGCTGAAGTCCTCGGGGACCACGGCGACGTCGCACACCGGGGCCGGCGGACCCACGCTGTCGGGCTTGCGCACGTAGTCGTCGCCGGTGTTCATGGTCGTCATGGCCGACGTCTCGGTGAGCCCGTACCCGTTGCCGGGAGCGCCCGTGGGGAAGTGCTCCTTGATCCGGCGCACCAGGTCGGGTGGGGCCGGCGCCCCGCCGTAGGAGATCGACTTGACGGACGAGGTGTCCCGGCGCTCGAAGTCCGGCGAGTCCAGGACCTGCATGACCATGGCCGGCACACCGCCGAAGATGGTGATCCGCTCCCGCTCGATCAGCTCGAGGGCGCGCTCGGGGTCGAAGTGGTGCATCATCACCAGCTTGCCGCCGGCGATGGTGTTGGCCACCAGCACGGCGTGGCAGCCGGTGGCGTGGAACAGGGGGACGGACAGCAGGTTGGCGTTCTGGCCGCCCTCGCTCGAGTCGACCAGCGAGCCGGTGCGCCGGATGCTTCCCACCGTCGAGACGAAGAACAGGTTCATGAGGTTGGAACAGCTGTTGCGGTGGGTTCCCACCGCACCCTTCGGTCGCCCCGTGGTGCCCGACGTGTAGAAGATGGTGGCGTCGTCGTCCGGGCCGATGGCGACCTCCGGCAGGGCGACCCCGGCCGGCGGGGTGCCCAGCACCTCGGGGAACGGGAGCACGGGGACGGCGGCCCCGGCGGTCCGGGCGAGCTCGCCACCGGTCGCCACCGTCCGTCCGCCGCCGGGTGCGGGGGTCTCCGAGACCACGACCACGTGTTGCAGGTCGGGCATGTCGTCGGCGTGCGGTGCGATGCGCTCCCGTCGTTCCTCGTCGACGAAGGCCACCCGGGTCCCGGAGTCGGCCAGGCCGTAGGCGAGCTCGGGCCCCGTCCACCACGCGTTCAACGGCACCGCCACCGCCCCCGCGGCGATCGTCGCCCAGAAGGCGATGATCCACTCGGGCAGGTTCCGCATGGCGATGGCGACCCGGTCGCCGGGAGCGATGCCGAACCGGTCGACGAGCACGTGCGAGAGCGTGGCGGCAGCGGCGAAGTGCTCGGCGAACGTCATCCGCTCGTCCTCGTACACGATGAAGTCCTTGTCACCGTGCATGGCCGAGATCTCGAGGACCGATCGGAGGGAGGGAGGGGCCTGCTTCCAGACCCGGGTGCGGACCCCGCGGATCTCGATCTCCTCCATCTCGAACATCTGACCGGGCGCGGTGAGGCTGGCGGTCGCCTCCGCCAACGTCGGCGGGGTGGTCTCGTGGGCCGTGTCGGCCATGGTGGTTCCTCCGGATCTCCTGGTCAGGTCGGTGGGCTCGACGGGGCGGCGGGGGTGTCGGTCGCCACGGGGCGGGGGACGAAGAGGTTGTCCCGATACCACGCCAGCTCGGCGACGCTCTCACGCACGTCGTCCATGGCCCGGTGCCCACCCGCCTTCGCCGGCACGCCCCCCAGCAGGTCCGGGTACCAGCGGCGGGCCAGCTCCTTGATCGTCGAGACGTCGACGGACCGGTAGTGCAGGTGGTCCTCGATGTCGGGGAGGTACGCGGCGAGGAACCGCCGGTCGGTGCCGATGGAGTTCCCGGCGAGCGGGACACTCCGGGCCTTGGGGACGTGGGAACGGATGAACTCGAGCGTCTGGGCCCCGGCGTCGGCCAGGGTGAGGGTCGACGCCTCGATGGCGGCCAGCAGCCCGCTGCGGGTGTGCATGGTCCGGACGTAGTCGTCCATGGCGCCGAGCTGCTCGGGTGTGGCGGCGACCACGAGGTCCGGTCCCTCGGCCACCACGGCGAGGTCGTCGTCGGTCACGAGGGTGGCGATCTCGACGATCGTGTGGCGCGTCGGGTCGAGACCGGTCATCTCGAGGTCCATCCACACGAGCACGCCCGGTGACGCTATCGCCTCGGGGGGCGTCGCGAAAGATGACGGTGTGTCAACTCGATGGCGTCGTACCTGGTCGAGCAGGTGGACGCCGGGTCCCGTGGGCCGACCGTGGGGGGGACGCCGCATGCGGTGGTGGCCGCCGCGGCCTGGTGCGACGGCGGGGTAGCGTCGGCCTGATCGCGAGGAGGATGCGGGTGGACCGGGAGGACGTGGTGCGTGGGGGGGCGGGCGCGACGGGGACCGCCGCGCCGGCCGGCGGGGCTGGCGGCCGCGGAACGGTGACCGTTCCCGCCGCCGTCCTCGACCCCGACCTGCCCCGACCGGCCTACGCCCGTCCGGGCGACGCCGGTGCCGACCTGGTCGCCCGGGCGGGAGCGACCCTGGCACCGGGGGGCGGGCGTGCGCTGGTCCCGACCGGCCTGGTGGTGGCCATCCCCGAGGGCTACGCAGGCTTCGTCCAGCCCCGTAGCGGCCTGGCCCTCCGCCACGGGGTCACCTGCCTCAACACCCCCGGCCTCATCGACGCCGGGTTCCGGGACGAGATCTCGGTGCTTCTGGTCAACACCGACCCGTCGACCCCCTACCAGGTCCACCGTGGCGACCGGATCGCCCAGCTGGTCATCCAGCGGGTCGAGCACGCCGTGTTCGCCCCGGTCGGCAGGGACGAGCTCGGTGGGAGCGAGCGGGGCCTGGGCGGCTTCGGCTCGACGGGGCGGTAGGGGTGCGCCGTTTCGCCGGCCTCGACGGGGCCTTCCTGGCGTTCGAGTCACCCGCTGCACCGCTCCATATCGTGGGAGTCCTCGTCTTCGATCCGACGGGGGTGCCGAACGGGGTCGGCTTCGACGAGGTCCGTGCCCTGGTGGCCCGCCGGCTTCCCCGGGTCCCGCCGTTCCGCCAGCGCCCGGTGGCGGTGCCGTTCGGCCTCGGCCATGGCGGCCTGGTCGACGATCCCCGGTTCGACCTCGACTACCACGTGCGGCGGAGCGCACTGCCCCGTCCCGGGGGGCGGTCGGAGCTCGCCGGGGCGGTGGCCGAGATCGTCGAGCGCCCGCTCGACCGGACACGCCCCCTGTGGGAGTTCCACGTCCTCGAGGGCGTGGAGGGCGGGCGGTTCGCCCTGGTGACCAAGGTGCACCACGCCATCATCGACGGTGTGTCGGGTGCCGAGCTGCTGGCTGCCTTCTTCGACCTGACGCCCCACCCGGGACCCCAGCCCGTGGACGCCGGCGACTGGACGCCGCCGCCCGTCCCCGGCGAGCTGGGCATGGTGCGCGACGCCCTCGGCGACCTGCCGGCCCGGCTGGAGGGCGTGGTCCGGGCCACCACCGGAACGGTCCGTCTGGCCCGGCGCCTGTCCGGCCGCAACCGGCAGGTCGACGGGACGCTGCCCCCCTCGCCCTTCGACGCACCCCGCACCTCCCTCAACGGCTCGATCTCCCCGCACCGGCGGGTCGCGTTCGCCGAGATCCCGTTGGCCGCCGTCGACGAGGTGCGCGCGGCACTGGGCGGGTCGGTGAACGACGTGGTCCTGGCTGCCGTGGGCGGCGGTCTCCGTCGCCTGTTGGCCATGCGTGGCGAACAGCCCGACAGTTCGCTCGTGGCCATGGTGCCGGTGTCGGTCCGCACCGCGGACGACCGGGGAGCGCTCGGCAACCGCGTGGCGCCCATGCTCGTCTCGACGGCATCGGGCGTGGCCGACGACGCCGCCAGGCTCCGCCTGGTCAGCGAGGAGATGGCCAAGGCCAAGGCCCAGCACCGGGTGGTCGGGGCGGACCCCTTCGCCACCTGGGCCGACGCCCTGGCGCCGGTGGTGGCCACTCGACTGGCCAGGCTGGCGACGAACCTGCGGGTGTTCGACCGGCTGCCGCCACCGTTCAACCTGGTCGTCTCCAACGTCCCCGGTCCGCACGCGGACCTGTACCTGGCCGGGGCCCGACTGGTGTCGCTGCACCCGTTCGGGCCCATCGTGGACGGCGTCGGGGTGAACGTCACCGTGTTCTCGTATGCCGGGACCGTGTTCGTCGGGGTTGCCGGCTGCCGGGAACTGGTCGCAGACGTCGCCGAGCTGGCAGCGGGCATCGAACGGGCGGCCGCTGCGCTGGTGGCTCGGGCCCGCCGGTCGACCCGACCGGCGCCGTGGTGGTGCAGTGGCGTCGCCGACGGGCCCGGGGGCGAGGAGCCCGGGGACACGGCATGGGTACCCGGGGACGGTCCCGATCCGCCGGAATGGCTGGCCGCCCGGCAGGCTCGTCGCCGCGTCGGCTCGGACGGCGGGGCTGTGCGGGGCGCGGGCTGAGCCTGCCCGCGGCCGGGCGCCGCCCGGCGTCGGCTCCGGGCGCGCACCGGCCCGGCCCCCGGAGGAGCCGGGCCGGTTGG
>JAJZAC010000154.1 GCA_021799615.1 Actinomycetes bacterium | reverse complement strand
TACGGTGGCCCGTCCCGGGTAGCGCATCAGGACCGATTCGACGGTGGCGCCGTCGGCCAGGCGCCACAGCCACTTGGTGGTCTCCCCCCGGTCGGCCTCGGTGACGGCGGCCGGTGCGAGTGCCGCGGGGAGCTCGGCGGCGAGACGGTGCCGGAGGGGGGCGGGCAGCTCGGTCATCTCTTCGGGCCGCAGGCCGCGCCGGTAGAGGCCGTCCCACACCTGGCGGGCGCGGAAGGCCGGCTCGCCGGCCAGGAGCCCGGCGAGCTGGTCCCGGCCGAGGTCGTAGGCGGTCGCCACCTCCGCCACGCTAGATGATCGCTATCGGCGGCCCTCACGATGCCGACCCGGCGATCGCACGTCGCCCACCATCCCACCGGCATCCGGTGAGCCACCGGGCGGCTCCGGCCGTTCCGGCGACACCCCGACCCACGACGCGGACGGCTCCGTCCCCGGCGCACCGCGCCGGCTCGCCGCCACGCCGGGGAACGTCCAGGTGCCGCCGGGGCGGTCAGAGGGCCGCCGCGCCCCATGCCGGGGACCGGCTGGGCCGGTAGCGGAGGGCGACGGTGCCCGACGGGACGTCGTGGCGCTCGACGAGCTCCAGCTCGAGCCGCTCGCGCAGGCCGCCGAGCACCGTCGGCCCGCGGCCGGCCACGGTGGGCTGCACGACGAACTCGTACTCGTCGATCAATCCCAGGTCCGCCAGGGCCACCGGGAGGGTCACGCCGCTGACGAGCAGGCCCTCGCCAGGCTGCGCTTTGAGCTGCCGCACGATCGTCCCGAGGTCGCCCCGCAGGAGCTCTGCATTCCAGTCGACCCGGACCAGCGTGCTCGACACGACGTACTTCTTCGCCCGGTCGATGGTCTCGGCAAAGGGGACCATCCACTCCGGCATCCAGTCAGGGCCTTGGCGGACCATGTTCACGCCGGCGCCTGGGGAGTTTCTCATCGGTCATCCGGTCGGTTCCAGGCAGACGGGTGCTCGGCACTGACGTGCGGGCCGGATGGGCGTCCCTCCGGACCAGCACGCCACGTGGGCGGCGATCCGGCGTGGTGGGTCGACCTGCGCCGCCCCCCGGTCAGTGGATGGCCTGGAGCCCGAGGCTGGTGCCGGCCACCACGACCCACAACGCCCCCCCGAAGACCAACGGGCGCAACCCGGCGGAGCGGATGTGGTCGGTGCGGGCGGAGAGGCCGACGGCAGCCAGGGCCACGGTGATGAGCAGGGTGCTGACCTGCCCACCCGCCGCCGCCAGGTGGGCACCGACCAAACCGGTCGTGCGCACCAGTGACGCCAGGAGGAACAGGACGAGGAACAGCGGCACCCGCCGGAGCAGGTCCAGCCGGCCAGCCGTTCCCCCGCCGGCCAGGCGGGTGGCCCGGGACCGGCGGGCGGCCAGGAAGGCGGTGACCGGGATGATCATGAGCGTGCGGGCCAGCTTGACCACGACACCGGTGTGGAGGGCGCCGTGCCCGAAGACTGCGGTGGCGGCGACGACGGAGGACATGTCGTTCACGGCCGTGCCCGCCCACAGTCCGAACGTGGAGGGGCTCATGCCCAGTGCATGGCCGAGGAGCGGGAAGGTGAGCACGGCAGCCACGTTGAACACGAAGATGACGGTGATGGCGTAGGCGACGTCGTCGTCCTCGGGTTCGATGGCCCCGGCGGTGGCGGCGATGGCTGACGCGCCGCAGATGGACGTCCCCACCCCGATCAGGGTGCGACGGTCCCCGCGGATCCCGAGCAGGCGGCCCACCAACACCGTCCCCCCCAACCCCGCCGTCAGCGTGCCCAGCATGACGAGGCCGGAGCTTCGCACGGTGGCCACCACCGTGCCGAGGGAGATCCCGAACCCGAGCAGGACGATGGCCGCCTTCAGCACGGCGTGGGTGGTGTAGCGGATGCCGGGGACCCACGCCGGCCGGTGTCCCAGCACGGTCGCCAGCACCAGCCCGGACACGACGGCGATGACCGGCCCGCCCACCGCTGGCACCAACTGGCCGGCAGCGGTCGCGGCCAGGCCCACGGTGGTGGCGACGGCGAGCCCGGGGAGCATGCTGCCGGTCCCGCCGCGGGCGGGCGGGGAGGTGGGTCCGGTGCGCTCGGCGGGTTCGGCGACGGTCACGAGCTCGGGGGCGGGGGCGTCCATGCATCGAGCGTGCACCCCAAGTTCTACGGGCGGTAGGTGCCCGTTGCCCGGCAAGACATAGGCTGTGCCAATGAGCAACCCGTGGGAGCTCCCCGACCTGGTGTCGCTCCGCCTGGTGGTCGAGGTGCTCGACGGGGGAAGCATCGGCGAGGCGGCCCGCCGGCTCGGCATCACCCAGGCCTCGGCCAGCGAGCGGCTGGCCACCCTGGAACGACGGCTCGGGGTCACGCTCTTCGCCCGCAGTCGACGGGGCACCGCGCCCACGGACGACGGGCGGGCCGTCGCCGACTGGGCCTCCGAGGTGCTCGATGCCGCCGACCGGCTGGTGTCCGGCGTGGTCGCCCTGCGCGAGCGCAGCATCGGGACGGTGCGGGTCGCCGCCAGCCTGACCGTGGCCGACTTCCTCGTGCCGGGCTGGCTTTCGGTCCTCCGTCGGCGGGTTCCCGGTGTCGCCGTGCAGCTCGAGGTGGCCAACTCGTCGGCGGTGGCGGCGGCCGTGGCTGCCGGGAGCGTGGACCTCGGGTTCGTGGAGGGGGGCGGTCGGCCGCCCGGCTTGGTGAGCCGCACCGTGCGGGACGACCGCCTGGTCGTGGTGGTGCCCCCCGATCACCGGTGGGCCCGACGGCGCGCCCCGTTGTCGGCGTCCGAGCTGGCGGCGACGCCGATGGTCGTCCGGGAGCACGGATCCGGTACCCGTGAGGTGCTGGAGCAGGCGGTGGCCGTAGCCAGCTCGCATCCGGGGTCCACGCAGCGGATCACCGTCGGGGCCGCCCTGGGGTCCACCCAGTCCATCAAGGCGGCCGTCCTGGCCGGCCAGGGGCCCGGCGTGGTGAGCGAACTGGCCGTCGGCGACGAGTTGGCCCGCCACCAGCTGGTGGAGGTGCCGGTCGACGGGCTCGTCATGGTCCGCCGCATCCGCGTCGTGTGGCGCCAGGACCGCCCCCCGTCGGGGGCGATCGCCACCCTGGTGGCCGTCGCCGAGGGGCGCCGGGCCTGATCGGCCAGCCCGCTGCCCGGCGTCGGGGGGTGTTCCCGCGCCTCAGGGCCGGGCCCGCACCAGCGTGGTGTGGGCCCGGTAGTCCTTGGCCGGGCCCGTGACCGCCCACGCCTCCTCGACCAGGTCGGCCGACCGTACCGTGGTCGAGATCTCGTAGCGATCGGCCCCGCACAGGTGGACGGCGTGCCAGCTGCCCGCCGACAGGTCGAGGTCCACGTAGTGGCGACCGTCGGCGAAGAGGACGGCGACGGCGGACCCGGGGCCGGGAACCAGGAGGAGCTGCCGCTCGGCAGGGCCCTCGTGGTCACCGAAGCGGAGCACGCCCGACTCGACCCAGCGGGCGGGCCCGCCCCCGGCGGGGACGGTCACGTCGGCAGCGCCGGTGAACCGACCGCAGCGAGCCGACCGGTCGTCCTCGATCAGGCGGCTCAGCGCCCACGATCCCCGCAGGAACCCGAGTGTGTCGTCGATCACCACCACCGAGATCATGCCCGCCGGCGGCGAGACGGCCAACCGTGGGTGGAGCCCGCGGCGTGCGGGGGAGGCAACTATGGGCCCTGCGGGCGCCCTTGCTAGGGTTCCCCGGTGGCCGCCAGGCCAGTGCGGACCATCGACCGTCACCCCCATCAAGGAGGCTTCACTGCCATGTCGGCCAACGCTGCGACGCTCCAACCACGCCAGCCTCTCGTGCTGGCGGATCTGGTCCCGGGCACCCTCGTCCGTGACGCCTCCCTGGTCGTGGGCGCCGCCTGCTTCGTCGGGCTCCTGGCTCAGGTCAGCATCCACCTGCCTTTCACCCCGGTGCCCATCACGGGCCAGACGCTCGGCGTCCTCCTGGCCGGGACCGCACTCGGCTGGAAGCGGGGCCTCGCGTCAATGGGCCTTTACGCGGTGGCCGGGCTCGTCGGCGTTCCGTGGTTCGCCGGCCACGCCAGCGGGTACGTCGGCGCGTCGTTCGGGTACATCGTCGGGTTCGTACTGTGCGCCGGCCTGTGCGGCTGGCTGGCCGAGCGCAAGGCCGATCGGTCGCTGCTGAAGTCGGTGCCGGCCATGGTCGCCGGCGAGGTCGTCATGTACGCCGTCGGTGTGGTCTGGCTGGCCGCCGACCTGCACCTGAGCGCGGGCAAGGCGATCTCCGAGGGGCTCACCCCGTTCCTGGCCGGTGACGCCATCAAGGCGGCCATCGCCGCCGGCCTCCTCCCCGCCGCCTGGAAGCTGGCCGGGTCACGGGGCAGTCAGGCCTAGGACGGTCCCGGTCTGGCCCGGCCACCGGGGAGGACCTCCCCTGGCCGGACCCGCCGGCCGGTCCCTTAGGTGGCCCGCCGAACATGGGGGGTGGCGCGCCCACCCGGCCTGTTGGCGCCGCTCCTCGCGCCGTTGTGGCCTGCGGAGCTACGGCGCGATGCTTGGAAGATGGGCGCGCTG
>JAJZAC010000045.1 GCA_021799615.1 Actinomycetes bacterium | reverse complement strand
GCCGACCACTTGCGGACCCACCGGCTCGTTCTTCCCAGCGCCGCGGCAACCTCTTCGGCGCTCTCACCGGCCTGACGCCGACGCACTGCCTCCTTGCGCATTTCCTCTTCGGACACCTGGGCTCCTCGCTCATATCGGATGACCGATCCAAGCGGGCGGAACGATGTCCTGCAGTTACTCCACCTCACCAGGCGGAACGATGTCCTGCTGGCGATCAACCTGGCGCAGCGGAACGATGTCCTGTGGTTCGCGCCGGAACGATGTCCTGCGGTCTGTCAGCTACTCCGGGGACTGGGCATGCGCCCGGACCGGTCCGAGACCGGGCAGCCCGTCCACCTCGCCGACCACGACCGTCCGGTTGGCCGCGTCCCCCCGGGGCGCCAGCAGGTCGAGGCGCCGCCCGCCCTGCACCAGGAGCGCGTCGACGACCGGGTCCGCGTTCCCGAGGAACCTGGCCGAGGCGACGAGGGAGGCGGTGGCCACGTCGATCAGCGCCACACCTGTCCCCCGCCAGCGGGCCGGCGCCCCACCCGCCGGGCCCTCGGCCACCGGCAGACCGGTCTGCCCCTCGCCCGGCGCCGACCACCCGACGACCGCGGTCGTGCCCAGCACATCGAGCCCGGTCAGCACCGCCGGCACCTCGATCACCACGTCGAGCCCGCCGTCGGGCCCCAGCCGGAGCAACCGGCCCGTCCCCGACTCCACCACCAGGTGGCCGGAGCCGTGGGCCCGGACCTGGCGGGGCAGGGTCAGCCCGGTGGCCAGGACGTCACCGCCCGTCGACACCACCACACCGCCGCCGACGACGCCGTCACGCCAACCGTTGGGCTCCGCCGACCGGCCTGCCGCGCTGACCACGGCACGCCCGCCGGGGGAGACCGCCACCCCCCCCAGGTTGCTGGCGGCACCCACGGCCTCGGTGTCGCCGGTGCCGAACCCAGCGGTCCACGGCGGCGTCCACACCGGCCGGAAACTGTGCCGCCGGTCCAACCGGCCCAGGCAGTCGAAGCGGCCCACCACGAGCAGCGGGCCGTCGACGTCGACGGCGACGTCGCACACGCCGATCGATCCGAAGGTCGTGGCCGCCTGCGGGACCAGCGCGACGTCGTGCCCCGCGAACCCAGCGGGTCGTCCGGCGGCAACGTCGACGAACGTCCACAGCTGCCAGGGGTTCGCCGCCAGCACGCCCGTCGCCGTCCGGCACAGGGGACCGGCTCCCCCGATGCCGCGTTCGGCGACCGTGGGCGTGCCGCTTCCATCGTCGGGGGCCAGGATCCACAGGCGCCCGTTCGCCGAAACCAGGAGGCCGGCCGGGATGCCGGCCAGGCGTTCCCACAGCGGTCCCGTCACGTCCACCTCGGCGCTGAGCAGGCCGACCACGGCACCAGGAGAGACGGCACGAGGAGAGACGGCGTCAGGCATGCTGGCCTCCGGCGGACGGGACGGCGGGCCACCTCGGGTCGAAGGTGATCTCCCGCCGTATCTCGTCGGTCAGCAGGCCGATGGCGGCAGGCCGCCTGGCCCCCGGGAGCGCGCAGACGTCGAAGAGCTCCCGCACGGGTCCCTCGATGAGGAGCCATTCCACCAGCTCGCCGAGGTCCACGTCGACGACGAAGATCCCGAGGTGGGGAGCAAGCCCCCGCTCCTCCAGGACGTCGTCGAGCGGCAGGCCGGAGTAGATGTCGCCCCGCCTCGGCTTCGACGATCCCACCACGGCGAAGCGGTCGCCAACGAGGGAGAGCCCCCGCAGGAACCCGGGAGCGAAGGCGACCGGCTCGAACCGGCCCCGGGCCAGGTCCACCCGGCCCAGCTCGCCCGTGCCCGCGTTCGCCACCCACAGGTCGTCCCCGTGCCACCGGGGGGAGTGGGGCATCGACAGCCCGGTGGCGACCACTTCGCCGGAGGCCACGTCGAGAACACATCCCTGGTCGCGCCGCCCGTCGCGCCAGCCGTCCACCTCCGTGGAACGGCTGACGCAGGTGACGAAGGCGGCCTGGCCGTCACGCATGGCGAGGCCGTTCAGGTGGCAGCGGTCGCCCTGGCGGGGCCCGTCGAGGAACGGTGGCCACCAGCGGGGCACGAAGCTGGCCGACGTCGACGTCGAGGCCAGGCAGCCGAAGCGGGTGTTCACCCACAGGTCGCGGCCATCGGCGTCGACGCCGACGTCGTGGACGTTCACGTCCCCGACGGCGAGCAGCTGCCGGGGAACGTAGAGGCGGTCTTGGCCGTCGGCGGTGCGCTCGCCGGGGTCGAGCACGTTCTCGAAGCGCCACAGTTCGAAGCGGGTCGCCACCCACAGCCGTTCGGCACCCTCGGCGGCGATCCCCATCACCTTGTCCAGCGAGCGGTCGAAGACGGCCAGCTCCCCGTCGTCGTCCACGCCCACCAGCCACAGCTTGAGCGGCGGCGTGCCGAAGGCCAGGCTCACCCGTTGGTCCACCAACCAGGCGGCCATGCCCGGCGACGCCAGCAGCTCCAGTTCGTCGCCGGCCGGTCCGGTCCCGTCATCGGCTGTCCCCGCCTCGGGTGGCACTCGAGCGGACGCCGCCTGCATGGCCGATACCGACACCGTCCCTCCCCTCCTCGCCGCTCGGGGCCGGGCGTGGCGAGCAGCGGAGCGATCGTAGGCCCCGGGCGCCGGTCCCGCACCGCCGCCTTCCCGCCGGCCGCTCGACCGGCGCCGGCGCCTAACGTGGGCGCGTCGCGTGGGACCTCGCCCGCCTGCGACCGGCGGTCGGGGACGACGGAGGGGATCGGCCATGGCCATCGAATTGGGACGGCGCAGGCTGCAGCGGTGCATGGCGGCCGGCGGGCTGCCCCCGACCGTGGCCGTCGTCGGCGGTGGGCTCTCGGGGCTGGCCATGGCCGCCCAGCTCCACCGCTCGGGGATCACCGGCGTCACCGTCTTCGAGCGCTCGGACGGCGTCGGGGGGACCTGGCGCGACAACACCTATCCGGGTGCGGGATGCGACGTCCCCTCCCACCTGTACTCGTTCTCCTTCGCCCGCAAGGCCGACTGGACGCGCCGATACGCCGACCAGCCCGAGATCCTCGCCTACGCCGAGTCCCTGGTGGACCGGTTCGACCTCCGGGCCGCACTGCGGCTGTCGACCGCGGTGACCGGCGCCGACTACGACGAGATCCTCCGGCGTTGGCGGGTCTCCTTCACCGGTCCCGACGGCGACGGGGTGCTCGAGGCCGACGTCCTCGTGCTGGCGTGCGGGCAGCTCAACCGGCCGGCCGTGCCCGACCTGGACGGGCTCGACCGGTTCGCCGGGCCGTCGTGGCACTCGGCCCGGTGGGACCACACGGTCGACCTGGCCGGGCGCCGGGTGGGCGTGGTCGGCAGCGGCGCCAGCGCCATCCAGTTCGTCCCCCGGGTGGCGTCCGAGGCGGCAGCGGTCACGATCTTCCAGCGCACACCCAATTACGTGGCACCCAAACGGGACCGCGCCTACCGGGGGGTCGAGCGCCGGCTGCTCGAGCGCGTCCGTCCCTACGAGGTCCTCTACCGGTGGTGCATCTACTGGGGCCTGGAGCTCCGGTGGCCCGTGTTCCGCCGGCCCGGCCTCGCCGGGCGTTTGCTCGGCCGGACCTTCCGGCGCAAGCTGCGGGCCGGGATGGTCTCGGAGCGGCTTCCCGAGGCGGCCGTCGTCCCCGACTACCCGGTCGGGTGCAAGCGCATCCTCATCTCCAACGAGTGGTACCCGGCGCTCCTGCGCCCCACCGTCGACGTCGTCACCGCGCCGATCGACCACGTCGAAGCGGACGCGGTCGTGACCGCTGACGGCGAGCGGCACCCGGTGGACGCTCTCGTCTTCGGGACGGGCTTCGAGACGACGTCCTTCCTCTCGCACCTGCCCGTCCGTGGCGTGGGAGGCCGGACGCTCGCCGCTGCGTGGCACGACGGGGCCCGGGCCCATCTGGGCATCACGGTGCCCGGATTCCCCGACTGCTTCCTCCTCTACGGCCCCAACACCAACCTGGGCCACAACTCGATCCTCTTCATGGTCGAACGCCAGGTGAACTGGATCCTCCAGGCACTGGCCATGCGGTCCGAGGCGGCCGCTGCCGTCGGTGGTGCCGGAGTGGCCGCTGTCGACGTCCGCCGTGACGTGGCCGGGCGCTCGGACCGGTGGACCCAGCGCCTGGCCTCCCGCACGACCTGGGCCAGCACGTGCACCAGCTGGTACAAGACGGCCGCCGGGCGGGTCACCAACAACTGGCCGTCGTGGACCGTGCGCTACTGGCTCGACACGCTCGTGCTCCGTCGACGCGACCTCGAGGTCGACGCCGTGCTCCCCGATCGGCCCGCCGGGGACGCCGCCGGTCGCCGGGCAACCGCCGGGTGATCCGGGCAGCCGCCATACCCGCCATCCTGCCGCCGGTCACGTCGCGGCGGTGAGCGCACTCCGCCAGGCGATCGACCAGAGCTGGCCGCCGTTCGTCCTCGTCGCCGGGTTGCTGCTCGTCGGTGCCGTGGCCGCCTCCGACGGGCTGTTCGAGGCGGCCGGTTCCCGGTTGGCCCGCCTGCCCGGAGGCGGTCCGGTCCTGTTCGGCACCCTCATGGCCCTGACCTGCGGCGTGACCGTCGTGCTCAACCTCGACACGGCTGTCGTCTTCCTCACCCCCGTCGTGCTCCACGCGGCCCGCCGGCGGCAGATGGGCGAGACGGCGTTGCTGTACGGCACCGTGTTCCTCGTCAACGCATCGTCGCTGCTCCTGCCCGGCTCCAACCTGACCAACCTCATCGTCCAGGGCAGTAGACCGGTGAGCGGCGCCGCGTTCGCCGCCCGGATGGCCCCGGCCTGGGGTGCGGCCGTGGTGGTGACGGTGGCCGTCGTGGCCTGGTGGTGGCGGGCCGACCTGCGCACTCCCGAGCCCGGCCCGATCGAGGTCACCCGGTGGCGGCTGGGGACGGGCGCCGTCGGCGTGGTGGGGGCCACGTTCGCCGTCCTCGTACCCAGCCGGCCGGCCGTTCCCGCGCTGGTCGTGGGGATCGCCTGCGTCGCCGCCCAGCGCGCCCTGCGCCGGCTCCCGCTCCGGGTGGCCTGGCGTGCCGTCAACCCGCCACTCCTCGCCGGGCTGTTCGTGGTCGCCGCCGCCGTGGGCGCGCTCGGGCGGGAGGTGGGGAGCCTGGGCCACCTGACCTCCACCACAGGCCCGTGGACCACTGCCTGGATCGGCGTGGCCGCTGCCTGCCTGGTCAACAACCTGCCGGCCGCCGCCCTGCTCTCGTCCCACGCCGTCGCCCACGGCCGCGCCCTGCTCATCGGGCTGGACCTCGGGCCCAACCTGGCCGTCTCCGGTTCGTTGTCCGCCGTCCTCTGGCTGCGGGTGGCGCGGGCCGAGGGGGCAGCCGTCTCGATCCGCCGGTACTCGGCCATCGGCGCCGTGATCGTGCCCCTGTCGGTGTCGGCCGCCATCGCCGCCGGAGGCCTCCGCTGACCTGCCCTCCCGGCGCACGACGCGACCACCGGCCGGTGGCGGTGCCGGGGGTGCACCGGACGCACCTTCCACCTCCGCCTGCCCGGCCCGACGCCACCGCCTCCGCGATGATTGTTACCGTGGTGCGCCATGAGCGGCCGCGACCCCGACCATCGCGCCCCTGCTCCCGGCCGGCGGCCCCGCCGTGGTTCGGTTCCGAACGAGGACGGCCTTCGGGCCCTCGGAGACCTGGTGGACCGGGGCGGGCGGACCGTACCGGTCCAACCGGCCGGATCGTCGGACGAGTGGCAGGACGATTGGCGGATCCTGGCTCCCGGCCACCGCGGTGACGCCGGGAGGGCGGGCGGCCCGGCTGACGGCTACGGCGGGGCAGGCGACGGCTACGGCGGGGCAGGCGACGGCGGCAGCACCGGTGGCCGTCGCGGGACCGGCGGCGGGGGCGGGGCGTTCCCCTCGCTGCCGACCGCTGCCGACACGCCGTGGGGGACGACGCCCGCGGGGGTGGCCAACGAAGCGGGGCTCGCCGCCCTCGGCGCCGAAATGGCCCGAGCGGGCGGCGGACGGCGGGGCCGGCGGCGGATGGCCGCACGGGGCCGGCGGCGGAAGCGGGTGAAGCGGGGGATCCTGATCGGACTGGCCGTGGTGCTCGTCGTCGTGGGGGGTGGCGCCGGTTACGCCTACTACCTGGCCAACAGCCTGCACCGCATCGACGTGCGCGGCCTGAACGGTGCGCTCACCACCGGCAAGGAGGCGGGCACCGAGAACATCCTCATGGTGGGTTCGACGTCGAGGTGCGCGCTGGCCGTCCAGAACCCCGCGTACGGCCTGTGCTCGCAGGGCGTGACCGGGGTCAACAGCGACGTCATCATGATCCTGCACGTGGACCCCGTCCACCGGAAGCTGGCCATCCTCTCGATCCCGCGGGACCTGTTCATCCCCAACGCCCGCTCCACTGGCGCCAACAAGATCGACGCCGGCCTCTACCAGGGGCCCAGCCAGCTGGTGGCGGCCATCGAGGAGGACTTCGGCATCCCCATCCAGCACTACGTCGAGCTGAACTTCGACCAGTTCGCCAGCGTGGTCGACGCCCTCGGCGGCGTCAACATGCAGTTCCCCATGTCCGTCTTCGACGCCGAGTCCGGGCTGAACGTCCAGGCGGCCGCGTGCGTGCACCTGAACGGCACCCAGGCCCTCCAGGTGGTCCGGGCCCGGCACCTCCAGTACAAGAGCGCCTCGACGACCACGCCGTACGCGCGCTACTGGCCCCAAGAGAACCAGAGCGACCTGGCCAGGATCCGCCGGACCCACGAGTTCCTGCGGGTGCTCGCCACCGCGGTGTCGAAGCAGGGGCTGGGGAACCCGTTGACCGACCTCGGTCTGGTCAATTCGGTCCGGGGCGACCTCACCTTCGACCAGGGCTGGGCGACCAGCGACATGGTGAACCTGGTCCTCGACTTCCACTCGGTGAACGTGAACTCGGCCCCCCAGCTGACGCTGCCGGTGTCGGTGGTGTCCGACCCCAACGGCGCCGGTGGCTCGTACATCTACCGGGGCTACGGCTACGGCGACGTCGAGTTCACGGCCCAGGGGCCCGACCAGGCGGCCATCAACCAGGTGCTGGGGGTCGGTCCCGCCGACGACACCATGACGGGGCAGCCGCTCCCGTCGCCGTCGTCGGTCACGGTGTCGGTGCTGAACGGCACGGGCGCCTACAACCAGGCGGCCGACACCTCCGGCGCGCTCGCCGCGCTGGGTTTCCAGACCGTCGGGGTCGGCGACGCCACACCGGTCGGCGACCTGGCCGAGACCGTCGTCTACTACGGTTCACGGGCACCGGCCGCCGAGGCGGCCGCCGAGGCGGTCACCCGTTCGATGACGGGGTCGGTCGTCATGGCCTACGACCCGTCGCGGGTCGTCGACGGCGCCATGGTCACCGTGGTCACCGGCACCCAGTTCGCGGTGAACCCCCCGGCCTCGGCGGCCCCCGCGGGCGGCGGCACGAGCCCGGCCGGCGGCGCCTCGTCCGGCTCGACGACCACGACGGCGGCCCCGGTCACCACCACCACCACGTCGCCGGCGGCGTCGAACATCACGTCGCCGTCGCCGAGCACCCAGGGGCTCCAGCCGTGGGACCCCCGGGCCTGTGCTCCCGGCGCGACCGTCTCGGCGCCCGTCCCCAACCCCGTCTGACCGGCGCCCCGGCCCGCCGGGCGGCGGCGCCCCCACCCCGGTGGCCGGCAGCGACGTCGGCGCGTACGGCTGGCGGCGGTGCACCCATAAAGTGAACGAGACCGTTCCGTTCCCCGTTCTCCGGGCGGGCACCCGCCACCATGACCGTTCCCCCACCCGACAACGCCGCCCACCGCACCGGCCGGCCCACCGCGGCCGAGGCCGGGCAACGCGAGCAGTCCATCCTGGACACCGCACTCGAGATGGTGAAGGAGGTCGGCTACGACCGGTTCAGTATCGACGCCCTGGCGGAGCGGGCCCACGTGGGTAAGGCCACCATCTACCGCCACTGGCCCGGCAAGGCGGCGCTGATCGCCGAAGCGGTCCGCCGACGTCACGAGACCCACGCCGGGCCCCTGGCCGACACCGGCTCCCTGCGGGGCGACCTGCGGGCCGCCGTGCGGCGCATCATCGACGCGGTGGCCGCCAAGGACGGTCCGCTCCTCCTCGGCGTGATGGCCGCCATGCATGCCGATCCGGACCTGGCCGACCTGCTCCGGGTCCAGGTCTTCGAATCGAAGCACGCCGAGTACGACGAGATCGTGGCCCGAGCGGTGGCCCGGGGCGAGCTGCCCGGTCCGGGCGGGGCGGCACTCCTCCACGAGATCCTCCCCGCGTTGGTCGCCGCCCGGTTCCTCGTGCTCGACCTTCCCGCCGACGACGAGTTCGCCGACCACCTGGTCGACGACGTCGCACTTCCCCTCCTCCAGTTCCGACCCCCCCAGGAGACCACCCGATGACCGACACGCTCGACCTCGCCGCCTCCCCCGGCCGCCCGCCCGCCGGCACCGACGCCCCGGACCGGAGCCGGTGGCTGGCCCTCGTCGTCATCGCCGTCGCCCAGCTCATGGTGGTGCTCGACGCCTCGATCGTGAACATCGCCCTTCCGTCGGCCCAGCGGGCGCTGCACATCTCCACCAGTGAGCGCCAGTGGGTCATCACCGCGTACACGCTCACGTTCGGCGGGTTCCTCCTCCTCGGGGGGCGGATCGCCGACTACGTCGGCCGCAAGCGCATGTTCCTGATCGGGCTGATCGGGTTCGCCAGCTCCTCGGCACTGGGAGGTGCCGCCCTGAACGGCCCCATGCTGTTCGCCTCCCGGGCACTCCAGGGCACGTTCGCCGCCATCCTGGCGCCGGCCGCGCTCTCGCTCATCACGGTCACGTTCACCGAGGTCCACGAGCGGGCCAAGGCCTTCGGCGTCTACGGCGCCGTCTCCGGCGGCGGGGCCGCCATCGGGCTCGTCATGGGCGGCGTGCTCACCGAGTACGCGTCGTGGCGTTGGTGCCTGCTGGTGAACGTGCCGATCGCCGTCCTCACCGCCGTGGCAGCGTCCGCCATCGTGCGGGAGAGCAAGGCGCCCGGGAACACCAGCTACGACATCCCCGGGACCCTCACGGTCACCGCCGGCCTGGCCGCCCTGGTGTACGGGTTCACGACGGCTGCACAGGACGGATGGTCCTCGACCACCACCGTGGGGTTCCTCGGGGTGGCGGTCGTCCTGCTGGCGGCCTTCGTCGTCATCGAGCTGCGCACCGACCACCCGTTGCTCCCGCTCCGGGTGGTGCTCGACCGGAACCGGGGTGGGTCCTACCTGGCGTCGTTCCTCGTGGGATCGGGGATGATGGGCATGTTCCTGTTCCTCACCTTCTACTTCCAGGGGACGCTCGGCTACTCGGCGCTGCGCTCGGGGTTCGCCTTCCTGCCCTTCTCGGCGGGGATCATCGTGGCCGCCACGGTGTCGTCCCGGATCCTGCCCAGGGTCGGCCCCCGGCCCCTGATGGCGGCCGGGTTCGGGGCGGCGGCGGTCGGCATGGCCTGGCTGTCCCAGGTGGGCGTGCACACCGCCTACCTGACCCACGTGCTCCCGGCCGAGGCGTTCCTCAGCCTCGGGCTGGGGCTGGCCTTCGTGCCCATGGGATCGACGGCACTGCTCGGTGTCGGGCACCACGACGCCGGCGTGGCCAGCGCGCTGGTGAACACCAGCCAGCAGATCGGCGGGTCACTCGGCACGGCCCTGCTCAACACGGTGGCCGCCTCGGCGACCGCCGCCTACCTGGCGTCCCACGCGCTGTCGCCGGCCACCGTGGCCGCCGCCCAGGTCCACGGCTTCACCCTGGGGTTCTGGATCGCCGCCGCCTGCCTGGCCACGGCGGCGGCGGCGGCCCTGGTGGTGGTCCGGGCCAGTCGCACGGACCTCCACGCCCTGAGTGCCATAGCCGTGCCGGCGGCCGGCTGAGGCGGCGGCCGGCCCTACGAGACGACGTGGGCGGGCGGGACGGAGCCGAGCCTGCCCGCCTGGTAGTCCTCGAACGCCTGGGCGATCTGGTCCCGGGTGTTCATCACGAACGGCCCGTAGGCGACGACCGGCTCGCCGATCGGTCGTCCCCCCAGCACCAGCACCTCGAGCTCGGGGTGCCGCGCCTCCTGGGAGGCGTCGGCGGTGACCACCACGGTGTCACCCGGCCCCAACAGGGCCAGCTGACCGGTGCGTACCGGGCGGTGCTCCGCTCCGACCGTGCCCGAACCGGCCAGCACGTAGGCCAGGGCGTTGAACGCGGGGTCCCAGGGCAGCTCCAGCCGGGCACCCGGGCTCACCGACACGTGGAGCATGACGATGGGGGTGTGCGTGACGCCCGGCCCCCGGTGGGCACCGACGTCACCGGCGATGACGCGCACCAGCGCCCCGCCGTCCGGGGAGGTGAGCAGGGTCACGTGCCCAGCACCGATGTCCTGGTAGCGGGGGACGACGAATTTGTCCCGCCCGGGCAGGTTGACCCACAACTGGACCCCGTGGAACAGCCCTCCCGAGGCGACCAGCTCCTCCGGCGGGGCCTCGATGTGGAGGATGCCGGCTCCGGCGGTCATCCACTGGGTATCGCCGTTGGTGATGAGCCCGCCGCCGCCGATGGAGTCCTGGTGGCGGAAGGTCCCGTCGATCATGTAGGTGACCGTCTCGAACCCCCGGTGCGGATGCCACGGCGTGCCCTTCGGTTCGCCCGGCGCGTACTCCACCTCGCCCATCTGGTCCATATGGACGAAGGGGTCGAGGTCGGCCAGTGCCACCCCGGCGAACGCCCGGCGGACCGGGAAACCCTCGCCCTCGAAGCCGGCGGGAGCGCTGGTGACGGAGCGGACGGCGCGGGGTCGTGCCCCGGTGGGCGCGACCACCGTAGGGAGCACGGTGCGATCGTCGACGTCGACTGCGGGCATGGCTGCCTCCTCCGGGGTGCTGCGGCCCCTCCGGGCTGCGACCAGTCCAACACTAGTTGCGGATGCAACATTCCGCGTCACCCGATACGAGGGGCCGTACCGGCCGGCGGCGGCGCAACCGGTAGGGTCGCGCCGGACCGCCGGCGGAGGCCGATGCAGTGCGGGGCGTTGACCAGACGTGGCCGTGGGGTCGCGGTCACGAGGGGGAGCGATGACCGGGAACGGCACGGCACACGAAACGGCTGGACGGGCGGACGGCACCGTGGCCGGCGAGGTCGCACCCGGGTGGGAACCGGTGCGGACCGCCTTCGAGGAGAACTTCTCCGTGCGCGGCGACCTCGGCGCCGCCGTGTGCGTCTACCGGGACGGGCTGCCGGTGGTCGACCTGTGGGGCGGGACGGCCGACACCGGGAGCGGCCGGCCCTACCGGCACGACACCCTCCAGCTCATCTTCTCCTCGACCAAGGGTGCGGTCGCCCTGTGCGCCGCACTGCTCGCGGAGCGGGGCGAGCTCGACGTGGACGCGCCCGTGGCCGCGTACTGGCCGGAGTTCGCGGCAGCCGGCAAGGCCGGGATCCCCGTCGGCTGGCTGCTCGACCACCGGGCCGGCCTCCCGGCCGTCGACGCCCACCTGGCACTGGAGGACATCCTCACGTGGGACCCGATCGTCGGTGCCCTGGCCGACCAGGCTCCCCTGTGGGAGCCGGGTACCGCCCACGGCTACCACGCGCTCACCTTCGGTTGGCTGGTCGGCGAGGTGGTCCGGCGGGTGAGCGGGCGCAGTGTCGGCCAGTACTTCCGGGACGAGATCGCCCGACCGCTGGGCCTCCGGTTCTGGATCGGCCTGCCCGAGGAGGAGGAGGACCGGGTGGCACCGCTCACCATGTCGCTCGACCACCTGGCCGGCATGGACCCCGCGGCGCTCGAACGCCTGGCACAGCAGTTCGCCCCCGGAGGCCTGGCCACACGGGCGCTGTTCCTCGAGGGGGCGTTCGGCTCCCTGTCCCCCGGCGACGGACCGTTCAACCGCCGGGACGTCCATGCAGCCGAGGTTCCGGCGGCCAACGGCATCACCGACGCCCGCTCGCTGGCCCGCATGTACGCGGCGACCATCGGCGAGGTGGACGGAGTGCGGTTGCTCGACCCGGCGACCCTGGCACGCCTGACGACCGTCCGGTCGGACGGACCCGACCTCGTCCTCGGTGTCGACAGCCGCTTCGGCCTGGGGATGATGCTGGACGGCGAGTTCAGCCCGTTCCTCGGCGCCGGCGGGTTCGGCCACTACGGCGCCGGTGGCTCGGTCGGGTTCGCCCATCCGGCCTCCGGCGTGGCCTTCGGGTACGTCATGGACCAGATGCGGGTCGGGCTGAACGGCGACGACCGCACCCTCGCCCTGCTCGACGCGGTCCGCTCCTGCCTGGGGTGAGCCGGCCCGCTCCCGCCCGGGTCGGGAACCGCAGCTGACCTGGTCCCGGGCGGTCCGGGCACTACGCTGCCCACCGGAGGACAGATGAAGGAGGCGAGGTGATGCGGCGCCGGGCACCGGAGGGGGGGCGGCGGGGCGAGCGACGCGCGACCCCGACGTCGCCGACCGAGATCGGTCGGCTCCTCCGCCAGGCGCGCGAGGCGGCGGGCCTCGACCTGCTGACGGTGCACGACCGCATCGGGCGACCGATCACCCAGATCGAGGCACTCGAGGCCGGGGACCTCCGCCAGCTGCCCGACCAGGCCGGAGCGCTCAGCACCCTCCGGCGCTACGCCGCGTTCCTGTCGCTCGACGGCGACGCCCTGGCCCTCCACCTGATGGAGGCGTGGTCGTCGGCCGGCGTGTCGGCCCCGTTCCGGCCCACGGTGGTTCCCGCCACGGTGGGCGCGCTGGCCGGTTCGGCGGCGCACAGCCCGGAGCACCTGCGGGCGTTCACCCAGACCGGGCAGGTCCCCAGCGTCGGCGGCGCGTTCGACACCGGCATGCCGACCGGGATCGTCACCGCCCTGGAGCCGGCGGACATCCGCGTCACCCGGCGGGCGGCCCGACGGGCCCGGCGCCGCGCGCGGGCCCCCCGGTCGCTCCGCGTGGCCACGTGGGTCACCGCACTCCTGCTCGTGGCGGCCGGCGCAGGCCAGTACCTGGCTGTCACCCATCCCCGCCTGCTGGCGGACTGGCGCATCCTGCGGACGACCGACCCGGGCGGAACCGCCGCACCGCCGGTCCGTCGCGTCCACCACACCACCACGCCGCCGCCCGCCGCCGTCCACCTGGCCACCACCACGCCAGCCGGTGCCACCTACACGGTCGAGGCCGGCACCTTCACCGTCGCCGTGGCCCCGTCGGCCGCCTGCTGGGTCCAGGTGAGCGATCCGTCGTCGCTCACCCCGGTGTTCTCGTCGGTGCTCCAGGCCGGCCAGCGCAAGACGTTCGACGCGACCACCAGCCTGACCGTCCAGGTCGGCTCGGCGGCCGTCGTCGTCGGCGTGACCGTCCACGGCACCGTGGGCCTGCTGATCGCGCCCAAGCAGGCGCCGTACACCTACACCTTCCAGTCGGCTGCGGGCGCCACCTGAGCGGCGGGGGCCCGGCCGGCGTCGTCAGCCCCGGCGCACCCGGACCGGCTCGGTCGTGACCAGTGCCGCCGGTAGGCGCTGCACGACGGCGTCGAGGAACGCCTGGACCCGCTCGTCGGTGTCCACCACCTCGAGCACGAGGGGGAGCGCGGCGCCGGCGTCGGGAAAGCGGGCCGTGCGCATGCCGCCGGAGGCCCCGAAACCCTCGATCCCCCGCCACAGGGTGGCCCCCGCCATGCCACGGTCGTGCGCCTGCGCCAGCAGGTCCTCGCCCAGGGAGCGGTGACCGGACCTGTCGTCTTCGGCCAGGTAGACCTGGAGCCTGGTGCGGACATCGTCCACCGGCACGGCACACCTCCCCACCCGGTGCCCGGGTGCGCCCCGGAGCCGGTTCCACCTTAGTGCGCGCCTCCCGTCGCACCCCGCCGGACGGTGCCGTGCCGGAAGGTGCACCCATCGGACGGTGCCGTGCCTGGCCGCCTCCCCCGGTCGTTGGTAGCGTGGTCGCCACGGCGATGGGGCTCGCCGAATGCGCCGGATGGCTGATGGCTCCTACTGGACGCGTGCCTGCCAGCCGCAGGCACCGACGAAGGAGGAGCGCATGCTGCCGACGACAGCCGGGCGGATCCCCCCCGAGAACGCACCCCAGCCGACCGGAGGGTCGAGACCGGTTCGTGCCCAGGCCGTCCTGGTCGTCGCCCTGGCCCTGGGCGGCGCGGCGGGAGCGGTGGCCCGCGAGGCGATCGCCCTGGCCCTGCCGGACACCGTCGGCAGGTTCCCGTGGGCGACGTTCACCGTGAACATGTCCGGGAGCGCCGTGCTCGGCTTCCTCCTGGTCGTCCTGGCCGAACAGTTTCCTCGAGGGAAGCTCGTCCGGCCGGTCGTCGGAACGGGGATCATCGGTGCCTACACCACCTTCTCCACCTTCGCCGTGGACGCCGTCGACCTCGTGCGCCACCACCACGCCGGCGTCGCCGCGCTCTACGTGACCGTCAGCGTGGCGGGAGGCCTGGTGGTGGCGGCCCTGGGGATCGCCGGCGGCCGGCTCGTGATCCGGCTCGAGCACTGGCTGCAGGCGACGCTGTCATGAGCGGGTCCCTTCCGGCACCGGCCCGCCGACCGGGACGCCGTCTCACCGTCCACTGCGATACGAGGGACCACTCCGGGCGGGCCTCGCTCGTCACCGAACTGCTGCAGCGAGCCCGGCGCGCCGGGCTGGCCGGTGCCACCGTGTTCGAGGCCGTCGCCGGATTCGGTGCGTCGGGTCGGACCCACCGCACCCATCTGCTCTCCGACGACGCACCGGTCACGTTCGTCGTCGTCGACACCCCCGAGCGCATCGACGCCTTCGTCGAGGACGTCGCCGACCTCCTCACCGGCGTCCTGGTGTCGATGGCCGACGTCGAGATCGTCGGGCCCGGGACACCCCGCTGATGCTGGCGTCGACCGCCCTCGCCGTGGCCGCCGGTGGGTTCGTGGGAGCGCCGGCCCGGTACCTGGTCGACCGGGCCGTCACGTCCCGGGTGACGTCGGACCTCCCGTGGGGCACGTTCGCCATCAACATGTCGGGATCGCTCCTCCTCGGGCTCCTGGCCGGCCTGTCTCTCGGCCACCGCCTCCCGGCCATCGCCACGTCCCTGCTTGCGGTGGGCTTCTGCGGCGCCTACACGACGTTCTCGACGTTCACCTACGAGACCCTGGTGCTGGTAGAGGACGGGCGCTACCTCGAAGCGGCCGCCAACGTGGCCGCCAGTGTCGTCACCGGGCTGGCGGCGGCCGCCGCCGGGCTGGCCGTCGGCCTGGTGCGATGACTCCGACCCCCCGGCGGGAGCGGCCGGTGGCGGTGCGGACGTGCGTGTCCGCGTCCTCCGCCTGCGCACCGGCGCGAGGCTAACCTCGCCCCGTGGGGCGACGGGGTGCCGTGCTGGCGATCGACCTGGGAACCGGCGGGCCGAAGACGGCGTTCGTGACGGTCGACGGTCAGGTGCTCGGTCACGAGCTGGTCGAGATCGCCACCACCATGTTGCCGGGGGGAGGTGCCGTACAGGATCCCGGCACCTGGTGGGACGCCATCCGCGGCTCGACCAGGCGGCTCGTCGACGCCGGCACCGTCCGGCCCGACGACGTCGTCGGCATCACCTGCACCGGCCAGTGGGGCTCCACCGTGCCGGTCGGCCCCGACGGCGCGCCGGTGGGTCCGTGCCTGCTGTGGATGGACGCCCGCGGCGGGCGGCATGCGGCCGCCGTCCTCGGCGGTTGGGGGCCACTCGAGATCGAGGGCTACGGCCCGACCAAGGCGCTCCGGTTCATCCGTGCCAGCGGCGGTGCCCCCGCGTTGCAAGGGAACGACCCGCTCGGCCACGTCCTCCACCTCCGCAACGAGGAGCCCGACGTCTACCGAGCCGCATCGGTGTTCCTCGAGCCGGTGGACTACCTGGGGCTGCGCTTCACCGGGCGGCCGGTGGCCACCCCGGCGTCGATGATCCTCTCGTGGCTCGTCGACATCCGTCACCTGGACCGGCCCACCTACGCGCCGGGACTGGTGCGCCTCACCACCCGCGACCCGGCCACGCTGCCCGAGCTGGTCCCCACCGGCTCGGTCATCGGGGGTCTGGCCAGGGACGTGGCCGACGAGCTGGGACTGCCGGCCGGGATCCCGGTGGTGACCGGCGTTCCCGACCTGCTCTCGGCCACCACCGGTTCCGGCGCCCTCGGCGACTACGAACTGCACATGGCCATCTCCACCACCTCGTGGCTCTCGTGTCACGTGCCGTTCAAGAAGACGGACCCGTTCCGCCAGGTGGCGACGGTCCCCGGTGTGCGTGCCGGGCGGTACCTGGTGGCCAACAACCACGACACGGCCGGGATCTGCCTCCAGTGGTTCCGCGACGCGATGTTCGCCCCCGGAGCCGGACAGGGACCGGCGGCGGCGCCCTCGTACGCGGCGCTGGACTCGGTGGTCGAGGCGACGGGTGCCGGGAGCGGGGGCGTCCTCTTCGCGCCGTGGCTCGGCGGGGAACGGTGCCCGGTCGACGACCGGACGCTCCGGGGCTCCTTTCTCAACCTCTCGCTCTCCAGCACCCGTGACCAGATGCTCCGGTCCGTCTTCGAGGGAGTGGCGCTCAACGCCCGCTGGATGCAGGACGCCGTCGAGCACTTCCTCGGACGGCCCACCGGCCCCATCCGGTTCATCGGAGGTGGTGCGTCGTCGGACGTGTGGTGTCAGATCCACGCCGACGTCATGGAGCGCCCGGTCCACCAGGTGGCCCAGCCACTGCTCGCCAACGTGCGAGGTGCGGCACTCTACGCAGCACTGGCGCTGGGGAAGATCGACCTGCGAGCGGCGGCGACGGCGTCCGAGGTGGCCCAGGTGTTCGAGCCGCGCTCGGAGCACCGTCACGTCTACCGCGAGCTCTACGGGCAGTTCCGCACCCTCTACCGGCAGCAGCACCGCATGTACGCGGCGCTCAACCGGTCAGGAGGGCCGTTCGACCGATCGGAGGATCCATGACGCGAGCCGTCGTACTCGGAGGAGCGGGGGGCATCGGCTCGGTGGCGGCGCGCACCATCGCCGCCACCGGCGACTTCGACGAGATCGTGGTGGCAGACGTCCGTGCCGAGGAGGCCGCCCGGGGTGCGGCCGCCCTCGGTCACCCGGGGGCGTGGGGCGTGGGTGTCGACGCCACCTCGCCCGCCAGCCTGGCCGGTGTGCTCGACGGCGCCGACGTCGCCGTGAGCTGCATCGGCCCCTTCTACCGCTTCGGCGTTCCCGTGCTCACCGCCGCCATCGACGCCGGCGTCGCCTATGTCGACGTCTGCGACGACCTCGACGCCACCGAAGCCCAGCTCGAGCTGGACCAGCGCGCCCGCGACCGGGGAGTGTGCGCGGTCGTCGGCCTCGGCAACTCCCCGGGCCTGGCCAACCTGTTGGTGCGCTTCGCCGCCGACGAGCTCCTCGACACCTGCAGGTCGGTCGACATCATGCACGTCCACGGGGGCGAGGCCGAGGAGGGACCGGCCGTCATCCAGCACCGGATCCACGCCATGGTGCACGACGTGCCCGTCTTCGTCGACGGTCGCGTCGAACGGGTCCGGCTCCTGGAGGAGAGCGGGCAGCGGTTCGTCGAGGAGACGGAATTCCGCGACGTCGGCACCTTCCCCGTCTACCCCTATCCCCATCCCGAGACGGTCACCCTTCCTCGCCACATTCCCGGCCTCACCCGGGCGACCAACCGGGGTGTCGTCTTCCCCCTCGCCTACTTCACGTACACCATGGACGTGGTCCGGCGGGGCCTGGCCGAGGCCGGCGACGTCCCGGCCGACCAGCTTCCGGTGGACGAGTGGACCGACGAGATCCTGGCGGTCCGGGACCGGCTGCTGGCCGAGGCGGGGGTCAGCGGTCCCAAGGGCTGCCTCAAGATCGTCGTCGGCGGGGAGCAGGGGGGCGAGCACCACCGCTACGTCTTCTCCGTCTCCTCCGACCGGGAGGGCGCCGGTGCCGGCACCGGGGTTCCCGCCGGCATCGGCGCTGCGCTGGTGGCCCGCGGCCTGGTGGTCGAACCCGGGGTCCACCCGCCCGAGGCGGTGGTACGCCCGCTCGACGCGCTGGCCATCGCCGGTCAGGTCGTGCCCGAGCTCGGCATCGGCGGGCCCGGCGGCGGCGTCCCCGTCCACGTGGCCCACGTGCTGCCCGACGGCACCGAGGAATCGTTCGACCTCGGGTTCTGACCGCCTGCCGGCGGACCAGCTGACGGTGGGTCACCGAATGGCCACGCCGGCTGGCGCGGTGGAAGCATCGCGGACCGTGGCCGCCACCCTGTCCCGCACCGCCGCCGACCGCAGCGGACCGGAGTCACCCCCGGCCGGCGGGGCGGGACGGTCGGTCGTCGTCCTGGCCCTCCTGACCGCCGGCCTCGCCTACGCGCTCGTGGTGCTGGGCAGCACCGTCCGCGTGACCGAGTCGGGCATGGGCTGTCCGAGCTGGCCCCTGTGCTACGGACACCTCGGCCTGGTCGGCAACGTCCACGCCTGGCTGGAGGAGTTCCACCGGTACCTGGCGAGCCTGGTGACGCTGTCCGCGCTGGCCACGGCGTGGGCCGCCCGGCGCACCCCGTCCCGGCGGGCCGCGTTCGGCCCCAGCGTGGTGACCGTGGGTCTCGTGGTCTTCCAGGCCGGCCTCGGCGCCCTCACCGTGTTCGCCAGGAACGCACCGTGGACGGTGGCGGTCCACCTGGTGGTCGGGCTGGTCTTCCTCGGTGCCACCCTGGTGACCGTGCTCGCCGCCGTGGCCGGCGGCCCGCGGTTCGAGATCGCCGCCGGCGCCGCCGGTCGGTGGGCATGGGTGGCACTGGCGGCCACGCTGCTCATCCTGGTGTCGGGGACGGTCGTGGTCGACGGCGGCGCGGCCAAAGTCTGCCCGTCGTGGCCGCTGTGCACCCACCCGGGCCCGACGCACCTCGTCGTGCTGCAACTGCTCCACCGCACCATGGTCGGGCTGGCCAGCGCGTCCATGGTCGTCTTCGTCGTCACGTCGTGGGCCCGTACCGCCGGGCGGGCGTGGTGGCGGCGCGGCGCCGTCGCCCTGCTGGTGCTGCTCGCCGTGGTCGCCTCCCTCGGGGCGGCCAGCGCCCTCACCCGGGCCCGGCCCCTGTGGCAAGACCTCCACCTGGCCTTCGCCTCGGCGCTGTGGGCGGTGCTGGTCACCCTGGTGTTCTCCCTGGCCCGGCCCGGGCCCGGCGCGGAAGCCCGCCGTCACGCGGCCGGCGCACCGGCCCGCTGAGCAGGGCGGCGAGGGCGGCGGCACCGTGAGCGAGCCCTTCGTCGTCATGGCCAAACCGGTCGGGGCGGTGTGCAACCTCGACTGCGAGTACTGCTACTACCTGCCGAAGGCGGCCGCCGGGGGCGACGGGCCCGCCCGCATGACGCCGGAGGTGCTCGAGGCCTACGTGCGTGCCATGGTCGAGGCCGCACCGGGGCCGGTCGTCCATTTCGTGTGGCACGGGGGCGAGCCGACCCTGGCCGGGATCGACTTCTACCGGCGGGCCGTCGACATCGAGCGGGAGGTCGCGCCGGCCGGTTGGCAGTGCGTGAACAGCATCCAGACCAACGGAACGCTCCTCGACGACCGGTGGGGCGCGTTCCTGGCCGCCGAGCACTTCGCCGTCGGCCTGTCCCTCGACGGCCCCGCCCACCTCCACGACGCCGGTCGGCCCGACCGGCGCAGGCGTCCGACCCACGGGCGGGCCATGCGGGGACTGGCCGTGTTGCGTGAGCACGGTATCGAGCCGGACGTGCTGTGCACGCTGAACGCGCACACCGCCGAGGCACCGCTCGACGTGTACCGGTTCTTCCTCGACCACCACGTGCGCTGGGTGCAGTTCCTCCCGGTCGTCGAGCGGGCCTCCGGTGACCGGCTCTCGTCCCGCAGCGTCACCCCGGACGCGTTCGGCCGGTTCCTGTGCACGGTCTTCGACGAATGGGTCCGCCACGACGTCGGCGTCATCGCCGTCCAGACGTTCATGGAGGGACTGCTGGCGTGGTCGGGACGGGAGCCGACGCTCTGCGTGATGGCCGAGACCTGCGGACGGGCCCTGGCGCTCGAGCACGACGGCTCCGTGTACGCCTGCGACCATTTCGTCGACCACGACCACCGCCTGGGGGACGTGGTGGCCGACGGCCTCGGACCGCTGGTGGACGGCCATCGGCAGGTGGCGTTCGGTTCGGCCAAGCGCGACGCACTGGACGCCACGTGCCGCGCCTGCCCCGTCCTCGCGCTGTGCCGCGGCG
>JAJZAC010000044.1 GCA_021799615.1 Actinomycetes bacterium | reverse complement strand
GAGCGGATGCGTACCGAGACCAAACCACACGATCAGGAAGTGACGTTTTCATGAGTGCCACCTGGCGCAAGCAAGCCGCCTGCCGGGGGATAGACGCCGATGTCTTCTACCCCGTGTCCGACGACGACGCCGGTGCGGCAAAGGCCATCTGCAGCCAGTGCGCCGTCCGTGAGACGTGCCTGGAGTGGGCGTTGGCCAACCGCGAGCGCGAGGGCATCTGGGGTGGCGCCACCGAGCGGGAACGCCGGCGTATCCACCGCCAGCGCCGCAAGTCGGCCTGACCGGGCCCCGCTCCGGGACCGCCCGGAACCCCGTACCGCCGCTCGGGCCCGGCCCCGGGCCGGAAGCCCGAGCCGCCCTCGGGCCGCCGACCGGTCCCCGGCCCCGGCGACGGCACCGGCCCGCCGGAATCGACCACGCTGCGTAACGGCTTCGCGCGCAGCGTAGCCGGCTTCACTGATCCCGCCCCATTCGGGCCGGCACGCTTCAGCGAGGCGGCCCGGAGCACGACAACAACAGCATGGGCCTGTTCCGGCGATCGTTCCGTGCGCTGCTGGCCGTGGCCATGCTCGGGGCCGTGATCGTGTCGTGGGCGGTCGTCCGACTTCCTGCCGGCTCGTCGGGAGGGGGGCCGACCCCGTCGGCGTCTGCGTCCTCGACGGACCCGTTCGAGACCACCCTGGGGACCCAGCCGCGGCCCGGCCGGGCCACCGGCGCGGTGCCTCCGGCCCGGCGGGGACGGGCGGGGACGGGCAGCGGGGGAGCCGGAGCACCGGGTCCGACGGCGGGGCGGCACGGGGAGCCGTCCGGGCCGGGTGGCGCCGTGTCCACGACCACGACCACGGCTCCGGTCGGGACCGGGCTGCCGGGTGCGACCACGACCGTCCCGACCACACCGGCGGGCGCGCTCGTCTGGGCCCCCGGGGCGGTCGATGCCGGGGGTGCCGCCGCCGTACCGGCCGAGGTGGCCTTCATCGAGTCGGCCCAGCTCCCCGACGGTGCCATCACCACCTACCCGGGTTCGGGGCGTGTCGATCCCTACCTGGGCGCCTACGCGGCCCAGGGTCTGGCCGAGGCGGCCGCGGTCACCGGCGACCCGGCGGACTCGGCAGCGGCCTGGCGGTGGCTCGCCTGGTACGCGGCGGCCGAAGGGCCCGGAGGCATCACCACCGACGCCACCGTCTCGGGCGGCGGCACCGTGCCGACGGGCGCGCTGGACGCCACCGACGCTACCGCCGGCATGTTCCTGGTCGCCGCCGATGCGGCCTACGCGACCACCCGCGACACGGCGGCGCTGGCTGCCATCGAGCCCGGCATCCGTGGCGCGGTGGGCGCCATCACCGCCCTCCAGGGCAGCGACGGCCTGACGTGGGCCACCGCCGGCTACCACGCCGTCTACCTGATGGACGAGGCCGAGACCTATGGCGGCCTGGTGGCGGCAGCGCACCTGGCCGCCGCCGCCGGCGACGGTGCCACCTCGGCCCGGGCGTCGGCAGCAGCGTCGGCCATGGCGGCGGGTGTGGCCGGGCTGTGGGACCCGGCTACCTCGAGCTACGACTGGGCGGTAGCCGGCGACGGGGTCCGGACGCAGACCGACTGGTCCGTCGCCTACCCCGATGCCATGGAGCAGGTGTGGGCCGTGGCCTTCGGGCTGGTGCCCGCCGGTCGGGCGGCCGGCCTGATGGCGGCGGTGGTGCAGCACGTGCCCCAGTGGGCGTCGCCGGGCGCCTCGGCGATCCTCCAGACGGACGCGGTGCGCGCTCCGGCGCCGATCGGCTACTGGCCGGTGACGGCGTGGGCCCTGCTCAGCGTGGGCCAGGGGACGGCAGCGGATACCGGCGCGGCCGGGATCCGGTCAGCTGCGGCCGGCAGCGGATGGGCGTGGCCGTACACGCCGGCCGTGGCCGGGCAGCTCGTGGTGGCCGCCGCCGGCGGCGTCGCCGTCCCCTGAGGGCCGTCACCCGAGCAGGGCCGTCACCCGAGCAGGGCCGTCACGGCGCCGGGGTGGTGAACCCTCCCGGCGTGGCGCAGTCCTGGGCGAGGACGTTGGGCTGGCCGTGCGGCACGTACGGGTCGGGCGTGGGCTGGCCGGCGAACCGGTCGGCGATCCAGTTGACCATGTCGGGCGTGGACGGTCCGATCACCTGGGCGTGGTGCTGACCCGGGTACATCCAGCGCTGCACCTCGGCGCCGATCGCGCACAGGTGGGTGGCCAGGAGCTGGGTCGAGATGGGCGGGATCTGGCCGTCCGCCGTACCCTGGATCATCAGCAGCGGCACCTTGGTGGCGGCGGTGAACGCGCCGGGATCGTTGGCCTCGAGCAGCGTCTTCCAGGCCGGCACCGTGAACGGATCGTGGGTGACGAGCGTGCTGGTCGGGTACTTGTCGAGGGCCTGCTGCAGGTAGTTGTAGCAGCCCTGCTTCACCAGGCCGACCAGTTTGAGCGCTTGCGGCGTCGTCACCTCGGACAGGGGCGCCTTGGCGTTGCCGTAGGCCTCGTTGAAGCCGATCGCCGCCATGTACAGGTAGAACGCGTACGGGCTCGACTTGAGGGCGGCGTAGATGTACTTGAACTGCGACGGAGGTGCTCCCGCCACCACGCCGGCCATGTGCAGGCTGGGTGCGTAGCTCGGTCCGATGTACCAGGCGAACATGGCCGTCTGCCCGCCCTCGGAGTGCCCCCACACGACGTAGTCGGGGCTGGCGTGGAACAGCGCGACGTGCTGGACGGCCCGGACGAGGTCGATCGAGTTCTCGGCGGCGAGCCCGCCCACCAGGTAGGCGAGGACGCCCGGCGGGGTCCCCTCGCCCTGGTAGTCGGACGCCGTCACCTCCCATCCCTTGTCGAGGAGTGCGTTGATCGACGGGACGGCCTGCGACGGGGACAGCGACGGTGCGCACTGGTTGGTCATGCCGTTGGTGCCGTGGCTCCAGGCGACCTCGCGGTAGCCGCCGGGGGGCGGCGGCGTCTTCGGTACGAAGACCAGCCCGGAGACGGCGACGACCTTGCCCTGCTCGTTCTCCGACGTGTACATGATCCGGTAGGCGGTGCCGTCGATGCCGGGTGCAGCCACCTGGGCGTCCTTCACGAACACGCCCGGCGAGCTGGGGAGCGAGGCCGGCACACTGTAGAAGGCGGGCAGCCCCTTGGGCGCCGGGGTCGCCGACGAGGCCGCCGACGGGGTCGACGACCCGCACGCGGCCAGCAGGAGTGCCGACACGAGGCCGACGCCCCCCCAGCGGGCGGCGGCCATCGCCCGGCGGCCGCGCTGGCGGCGAGTGGCCGTCGATCCGATGTCGTGCGCAGTGTCGATCGTCATGCGTGCTCCCACGTCCCCTCGGTTCCTGCTCGGTGTCACCAGCTGCTGGCGCTCCACTCCCGGAGCCGAACGGTTCCTGCCGATCGCACCGGTCCCGTTGGGGCGATCCAGGTGGGGCGGTCCCGTCCGGCCTACCGGCGGTAGCGCCGGTGCGGCAGCACGGTAGCTGAATTGTCACGCGAGTGTCGATCGTTGTGCCCCCGTGCCCCCGTGCCCCCGTGCCTCTAACCGGCCAGCCCCGCCGGCAGCGACCCGTCCGTGAAGTCGGGCTCGGCCAGTTCGAGGAGCGCGGCGGTGGCGGGATCGGCCAGGAGCGCCGCCACCGCAGGCCCCGTCGTCCCGTCCCCGTACGGGCAGGGGATGGCCGCCACCCGCTGCTGTTCGGCCGGCGAGAGCAGGCGCGACGCTTCGGCCAAGGCCCGGCCGGCATCCATGCCGACCAGCACCGCCGCGCCGGCCCGCACCCCCTCCCACCGGGGTGTCGACCGCCGCAGGATCACCGCCGGGAGGCCCAGCCACGACGCTTCCTCTTGGAGCCCGCCGGAATCGGTGACGACCAGGAGCGCCGTGCCCAGCACGTCGAGCATCTCGCCGTAGGGGAGCGGGTCGAGCAGCTGCACGCCGGGTGCGTCGAGCCGGGCGCGCAGCCCGCGCTCCTCCAGACGCGCCGCCGTGCGGGGGTGGACGGGGAACACCACCGGTGGCGCCAGGGCGGCCAGTCCGAGGACGATGTCGACCAGCGCGGCCAGGCGCACCGGGTCGTCCACGTTGGTGGCCCGGTGGGCGGTCACCACGACCCCGTTCCGCTCCGCGGGCGGCCGCCTCGTCACGCCCCGCGAGGCCAGGACGTCGATCACCGGGTTGCCCACCACCCGGATCCGCTCGGCGGGGACGCCCTCGGCCCGGAGGAACGCGGCCGCCACCTCGGTCGGGGCCAGGTGGAGCGACGCGCAGGCGGCGGCGACCTTGCGGTTCACCTCTTCCATCGAGGTCGGATTGCCCGAGCGCATCCCCGCCTCGAGGTGGGCGACGGGGACGCAGGCCCGCCGGGCGGCCAGGCAGAAGGCGGGGACGGTGTTGGTGTCGCCGAGGACGAGGACGACGTCGGGCCGGGACCCGGCGACCTCCTCGGCCGCCCGGGTGAGCAGCTGGCCCAGGCGCTCGGTGTCGGAGCCGGTCAGGGCCCAGCGGGCGTCCGGGTGCAGGTCGAGCTCGTCGAAGAAGGTGTCGGTCAGGTTGGCGTCGTGGTGCTGGCCGGTGGCGACGGTGCGCACCTCGAGCCCGGCCGCCACACACGCGTGGACCACCGGCGCCAGCTTCACGATCTCGGGCCGCGTCCCCAGCGGGACGAGGACCTTCATCGTGCCGCCACCGCCACCTCGAGCAGCCATGCCACCGCCTCGACCACACCGGGAAGGTCGGCGTCCGGGGTGACGTCGCCGGTGACGGCCGCGTACTCGCCCGTGCGCACCCGCACGGTGGTCATCCCCAGCGCCGCCGCACCGGCGAGATCGGTCTCCGGTCGGTCCCCGACGAAGGCGGCATCGCCGGGATCGGCGTCCAGCGCGGCCAGCACCGTCCGGAACGGGAGCGGATGTGGCTTGCGGCGCTCCCGGCCCAGCTCGTCGGAGAACACCACGGCGTCGAAGGCGTCCGCCAGACCCGCCGCCGACAGCTTGGCCCGCTGGATGCCGGGGTCGCCGTCGGTGACCAGGCCGACGGGCACCGCCCGGCGGCAGCGCTGGACGGCGTCGACGGCCCCCTCGAAGGGGACCAGGCGGGGAGCGCGGTAGGAGCGGAACGCGTCGACCAGCGGTGCCACGGGAAGCCCGGGGGCGACGGCCGCCACCGCCCGGTCGATGACCCCGCCCCGGGCCGACCCGGCGCCGGCGTCGGTGGCCAGGGCCCGCTCGAGGGCGCCGGCGTCCACCTCGATGCCCGCGTCCCGGCCGACCTCGGCGGCGGCGGCGGCCACCGCCTCCCACGCGCCGGCCAGCCAGGCGGCCTGGGGGACGAGGGTGTCGTCGAGGTCGAAGACGACGACCCGCACCGGACGGGCACGGCGTCCCCCGCCCGTGCCGACCCCGCCCGTGCCGACCCCGCCCGTGCCGGCCCCGCCCGTGCCGGCCCCGCCCGTGGCGGCCCCGCCCGTGCCGCTGCCGCCCGTGCCGCTGCCGTCGGTCACTGCTGGGGTCCCTCGAAGATCTCGGCGAAGTAGCGGAACATGCGCACGCCGGGACGGTAGGCGAGACGTTCGGTCCGGGGGGCCAGCCCGACGACGCCCCGCAGGTACTCGCCGACGAGGTCGGCCCCGGCGGCGAGGGACAGGGGGAGGCCGCCCGAGAACCGGGGGTTCACCTCGGTGAAGGACGCCCGCCCCGTCGCCGGATCGACGAACCCCTGGACGTTGGAGGGCCCGGCGAGGCCGAGTGCCCCGAGCAGGGCGGCCACGCCGCCGGACACGTCGCTGCTGTCGAACGTCTCGCCCCGCACGGAGATCCCGGCCTTCGTCTCGTCCCGCCACCGGGGCACGGCGCCGAGCAGGGTCACCCCGTCGGCCGCCATCAGCGCGTCGGCGGTGAACTCCCTGCCGCCCAGGCGGTGCTGGATGAGGGGGTCGGGCACGGAGCGGGTGGCGGCAGGCAGATCGGCCGGGTCGTCGACCGGGACGATGTGGCGCGATCCGCGCCCGAAGCGTGGCTTCACCAACCACGGGCCGGGGAACGGCGGATCCGCCCCCGGCGTGATCGCACTGCCGGGGACCGTCGGCGGGACGGGGATGCCGGCGGCCTCGGCCGCCAGGTGGAACTGCCACTTGTCGATGCAGGTGCGCACGGCGTCGGGGGTCGGAACCCAGGTGGCCATCCCCGACGCGGCCAGCCGGTCGGCACCTTCGCCCAGGGCGACGATCTCCTCGGCGACGGTGGCGATCACCGCGGTGGCGCCGGTGGTGGTGCCCAGCTCGCACAGCGCGTCGAGGAAGCCGCGTTCGCCGGCCAGGGGGAGGACCCCGGAGGCGTCCGCCAGCCGCAGCCCGGCGGCGTCCGGGGAGGCGTCGGCCGCGACCGTCCGGTGGCCGGACCGGCGGAGGTGGAGCAGCACGGAGATCCCGGCCGGCCCGCCCGCCCCGGTCACCAGCACCACCTGGCGGCCGATCTCGGCCCCCGCCGGGCGCGCTGGCGTCGGTGGCCCCCCGCTGTCGTTCACCGCACCACAATGCACCAGCCGCGACCCACCGGGCGTACGCGCCGCCCGACGTTGCCGGGCGACCGCGGCCGGTGGCGGAGCTGCTGGCGCCCGGCGGCCCGCACCAGGGGCACCCGGCGGCGATCGGCCCGTCCGCACCGGCGACGACGTGTGCTAGGGATGAGCCCATCGCTATGCCAGCCGCCAGCCCCCCCGACGACGCCGGCCCCGCAGCGGGGGACCCGGCCGGCACGATCGACGACCTGCGCTCGGCCCTGCTGCACCACCGTCCGGTGGACGAGCGCGAGGCGGCGGCCCGCGTGACGTTCCTCGCCGCCCTGGACGAGCTGGCCGACCCGTTCGACGCCGAGCGGGAGCCGACCCACGTGACGGCATCGGCCATCGTGATCGGGCCCGCCGGCGTGGTGCTCCACCGGCATCGCCGCTTGCACCGCTGGATGCAGCCGGGCGGCCACATCGACCCGGGCGAGACGCCGGCCGGTGCGGCCCTGCGGGAGTCGGTGGAGGAGACAGGCCTGGCGTTGCACCATCCGGATGGCGGTCCCCGGCTCATCCATGTCGACGTGCACGCGGCGGCCAACGACCATGTCCACCTCGACCTCCGCTACCTCCTCCTGTCACCGGGCGGCGAGCCGGAGCCGGCACCGGGAGAGAGCCCGGATGTCGGCTGGTTCTCGTGGGAGGAGGCCGAGTCGATGGCGGACGAGGCCCTGGCCGGTGGCCTGCGTGCGGCACGCGGCCAGCCCGAGGCGGCCGGGACCGGCGGGGCACGCGGTGCCGGGACCGGTGGGGCACGCGGTGCCGGGACCGGCGACACCTCCGGTGACGGTACCGTCGGGGGCGCCGGAGCACGTGGGCGTGACGAGGGGAGCATCCGTGGCTGAGCCGTTCGACACGTTGATGGCCGTGCAGGAGCACGACACGGCCATCGACCAGCTCCGCCGGCGCCGCGAGACGCTCGAGGCCCGCCAGGCCCTCGAGGCCGTGCACGCCCGGCGGTCGGCGCTGGCCACCGAGGTGGCCGGGGCACGGGTCGAGGTCGAGGCCCTCGCAGCTCGCCAGGGCGAGCTCGACGCCCAGATCGCGGCGGCGGCGGCCCGGCGTCACGAGATCGAGGCCCGGATGCGGTCGGGCACCGTGACCGATGCCCGGGACCTCCAGGCCATGGACGGCGAGGTGCACAATCTCGCCGAACGCCAGTCCCGCCTCGAGGAGGAGGAGCTCGAACTGCTCGAGGCGCAGGAGCCGTTGGACGCCCTGGTGGCCGAGGCCGACGGCACCGACGCCGCCCTGGCCGCCGAGGCCCTGGCCCACGAGGACGAGGTCCGGCGTGCCGACGCGGCGATCGACGCCGAGCTGGAGGTGCTGGGTGCCGAGCGTGCGGCGCTGGCCGAGGGGCTGCCGTCCGAATTGCGGGTCCGCTACGAGGCGCTGCGGTCCCGGCTCGGCGGCGTGGGCGCGGCTCGCCTGGTCGGGGACCACTGCGACGGCTGCCACCTGGCCCTGCCGTCGATGGAGGTGGAGCGGATCCGCAACCTCCCTGCCGACGAGTTCGCGACCTGCGACCAGTGCGGCCGCATCCTGGTCCATTGACGGCGGGTCCGGGTCGGTCGTGCTGATCCTGGTGCGTCACGGGGAGTCGGTCGGCAACGCCGACGGGCGCCTTCTCGGGAGGATCGACTCGCCGCTGACCGAGCGCGGGATCGACCAGGCGACGTGCGTCGGGCCGGCGGTGCGGGGCGCCTCCCGGCTGGTGTCGAGCCCGCTGTCCCGGGCCGTCCGCACGGCGGAGGCGTTGGGCCTCGACCTACCCGTCGAGATCGACGACCGGTGGATCGAGGTCGACTACGGCGAGCTCGACGGGCAGGTGCTGACGGCCGTGCCCGACGAGGTGTGGCGGCGGTGGCGTGCGGACGCCGGGTTCCGGCCACCGGGTGGCGAAAGCCTGGCCGACGCGGGGCGCCGGGTGCGGGCGGCGTGCGAGGAGCTCTTCGGGGTCGGCGATCCCGGGGAGACGCCGTCGTCGCTGTGGGGGGCGGCGCGCGACGGGGACGTGGTCGTGGTCAGTCACGTCTCGCCCATCAAAGCGGCGGCCTGTTGGGCACTCGGTCTGCCCGACGACGGCGCCTGGCGCCTCTACCTGGCGACGGCATCGGTCTCACGGATCGGATGGGGGTCCGGTGCACCGGTGCTCCGCGGCTTCAACGAGGTGCCGTGGGCACCGGGTGCGCTCCGCCCTCCGCAGCCGGGTGACGGCCGCCCCGCCCGCGAGCCGGCGGCCGGCCAGGGGTCGACGACCGGCGGGGCGCCGACGACGCGCTGAGGCCCGACCACCCACGGGGGGCGGACCCCGGCGTTCGGTGCGGGGTCGACACCTGCCGGCGGACCGCCGTGCCGGTCAGGACGGCGCCAGCTCCGTGGTCATCACGTGGCGGACGACGGCCTCGGCCCGGGCCGGGGAGCGGCGCCCGCCCGCCCGCAGGAAGTCCCAGCACTCCCAGCTCCCGGCGGCGTCGAGCGCGTCCAGGACCGTCGGCGCGTTCGTTCCGGCCCGCTCGAGCTCGGGTGCGAACGAGGTGGCCAGCTGCGTGCGGAGCCGCTGGTGGGACAGGGCGACCGCTGCAGCGAGGACCTTCGATCCCCCGACCCGACCGGCGGCAGCGCGCCGGACGGGGGCGACGGCCTCGAACAGGCGCCGTCGCTGGGCGGCGATCCGGGTGATGCGTGTCGCCAGCGGCAGCGACGGGTCGAGGTCGGTGAGCCGGCTCCAGTGGCGGCGTCCCTGGAGCATGGCCGCCTCCTCGAACACCGCCTCCATGTCGGCGAAGTGGTGGTAGACGAGGCGGGTGGAGACGCCGGCGCGTTGGGCGACCTGCCGGGCGGGGGGAACGGGCGCGCCCTCTTCCAGCAGGGCGATCAGCGCCTCGGCGATCTGCTGGCGGGTCTGCACACCCCGCAGTTTCCGCAGGTCGGTCGCTGGTGCGTCGGGGGCGCCGGCCGGCGAGCCGCCGGAGCCGGCTGCACGGCCGCTACGGCCGCCGCCACCGGTGCCGGAGGCGCCCCCGGGGACGCGCCGGGCGGCGGCGCGTGCGGTGGAGCCTGTTCCGTTGGATCCGGCGCGAGGCGGCATCGGCGAAGGTTAGGACCTCGCGCCGGCCGGTGTGAGCACACCGCCCGTTCTGGCAGGTCGGGGTGCCGGTGCGGGTCGGGGTGCCGGTGCGGGTGCGGGAGACGGCTCAGCCGGCCGATGCCAGGACGGTGCTGGGCCCCCGCCGTGATCCGGGTGCGTCCTCGACGTCGCGGGCCACCTGCCGCAACAGCGACCGCACCGTCACCTGGGCCAGCCGCTCCCGGAGGTCCCGGTCGCCTTCGGGCTCGCCCGACGGCCCGATCGGCGGGCGGATCCAACCGTCGAGCTCCAGCGAGCATCGTTGGGGGTCGAGGGCACGAACGACCACCCGGCCCTCGAAGCGCGACGGGAGGATGGCCCCGCCCACCTGGGGCTGCTCCCAGCACAGGGAGACGGCCACCGACGCCCCGCCGTCGGGTCCGACCGCGGTGTCGTTCGACTTCGCCGCGGCCGGGCCGCCACCGCCACCGGCGGCAGCCACCGGTTCCGGCGCGCCCAGACTGACCGCCACCGAGCCGGCGACGGCCCAGGTGAGCCCGCCCGGGTCCAGGCGCCTGCGGATCTCGTCGGCCTCGACGTAGGCCTCGCTGATGGCGGCGGCCAGGATCCCCTCGACCTTCCGCAGCCGGGTCTGGACCACGGCGTAGGGGAGCTCCACCAGCACGTGGTCGGAGACCGTCACCGACGTCGCCACATGCCGGTGGCTGTCGGCCGGCGGGGCGTAGGTCCCCTCTTCGATGGCGCGGTCGCGGGCGACCAGCTCGGCGAGGGGGGTGGCGGCCAGCGCGTCGCGCAGGGCGGAGGTGGCTTTGCCCCACGTCTCGTGGAGGGGGCAGACCGATTCCCACCGGCACGGTCCCTCGCCCAGGGCGCAGCGCTCGGCCCGGAGGGGGCCCTCGCCCGCCTCCACCACCTCGAGGACGTTGATCTCCTCGGGCGAGCGCAGCAGGCGGTAGCCGCCGCCCTTGCCGGCCTTGGACGAGGCGAGCCCGGCGTGGACCAGGTCGGCGAGGATCTGCGAGGCGAACGTGGCGGGGACGTCCATTTCGGCGACGACCTCGCGGATCTTGCGGTAGGTCCCCGATGGATAGGCCCTGGCCAGGGACAACGCCGCCCGGACCACGTAGTCGCCTCGCTTCGACAACGTCAGGTTCACGGAAAGAAGTGTATCTGCCCACTTGACGTAAGGCGAGGAATTTTCGTAGATTTACGTACAAGTACTCCGTAGGTATACGTAAGCCAGGTCCGTAAGATTACGGAAACGTTGAGTCACCAACTTGACGTAGATGGCCTGAGCAGCGAGTACAGCAGGGCCCGAGCCCCCCGGGGCGAGGGGACACGCAGGTTCGACCGGACATCCGAAGCCCGGTCGCCGAGGACAAGGGGTACCGATGACACTGCTCGAGGACCACGAACAGACGAGGTCCACTGCAGATCCGATCCCGGTGGCCGTACACCTGCGGCCGCCCCACCGTGAGGGGATCGTGGAGCACTTCGCCCCGAGCGACCTCCCGTCGGGGTGGGACGTGGCCCGCCACCCGCGGGTGGCCCGGATCCTGCACAACCGGCGCCTGCAGTTCGCCCTGATCCTGCCCAACCAGATCGTCTTCTGGGCGGTGATCTTCCTCGGCTTCCTCGGCACGGCCGTTCCCGGCCTCAACTTCGGCACGGCCATCACCTGGTACGTCTGGTTCTGCCTGGTGTTCGTGATGATGGTGGTCGTCGGGCGGGCATGGTGCGCCATGTGCCCCTTCGGCGGCTTCGGCGAGTGGATCCAGCGCCGGGCCCTGTGGCAGCGGGCCCAGAAGACGCTGGGCCTCGGCCGCAAGGTTCCCGAGCCGATCGCCCGCTACGGCTTCATCACCTCGGTGGGCGCCTTCCTGCTCCTCACCTGGATCGAGGAGTTCTTCAACATCGCCGGGCCGGGCAACCCCATGGCCACCAGCTTCATGGTCATCGGCATCGTGTCGAGCGCCCTGCTCTTCTTCCTCGTCTTCGAGCGCCGGTCGTTCTGCCGCTACATCTGCCCGCTGTCCGGGCTGATCGGGTCGGTGGGCTCGATGGGCTCCGTGGCCGGCTTCCGGACCCGTGACCGCAACACCTGCCTGACCTGCACGACCAAGGACTGCATGCGGGGCGGGACCGACGGCTACGGGTGCCCCTGGTACACGTGGCCCGGATCGGCCGACTCCAACACGTCGTGCGGGCTCTGCACCGAGTGCTACAAGTCGTGCCCGTCGGACAACATCGGCCTCTACCTGCAGAAGCCGCTGAACTCGGTGGTGGCTCCCGTCCGGCGCCGGGCCGACGTGGCCTGGGTGGTGGCCATCCTGTGGGGCCTGGTGATCTTCCAACAGTTCAACGCCCTCACCGTGTACTCGAACTTCGAGGGATGGCTGAACCGGGTCACCCACTTCCCCCACTACCCCAACCCCATCGCCTACACCGGCATCATCGCCCTGGTCGCCGCCGCCGTGGGCGGGGTGGCCTGGGTCATCAGCCGGGCGTTCTTCCGGCCGGGCACCGAGCTCGGGCTGGCACCGGACAGCTTCGTGGCCCGCAAGAGCCGGTTCCGGGCGTACTTCCTGCCCATCGCCTACGGGGTCATCCCGGTGGTGGGGGCCGACTACTTCGCCCGCCAGCTGCCGAAGTTCTTCAAGCACGCCACCCGGGTCGTCCCCGCCGTCGGCTCGTTCATCGGCCACGGCTCGACCAGCTCGGCCATCTACAAGTTCCACATCCTCACCGATCCCCGGATCGTCATCGCCCAGGTGGTCGTGATCGGCCTCGGCACGCTGGCCGCCCTGTGGACCACCCACAAGATCACCAACCGGGAGCTGGCGCCGATCTCGCGCAGCACGGCGGCGATGCGGATCAGCGTCATGGCCGTCCCGCTGCTCTTCGGCGTGGCCGCCGCCTGGATGTACGTGCTCATGCAGGCGGCGTCGTGAGCGCCCCCGGTCGAGAGGAAGTTGCCGTGACCCCCAGCACCACCCACGCCGCTCCGAGGAGGATCCAGTGACGATCATCGACGACGCACCGGTCAGGACCGTCCCCGAGGGGTTGACGGCACCGACGGTGAAGGTACTCACCGACCGCTGTGCCGGGTGCCAGGAGTGCGTGGTGCGCTGCCCGGCGCAGGCGCTCTCCATGGATGTCGACACGTGGACGGTGGCGACCGCCAGCGAGCTGTGCGTGGGCTGCCGCCAGTGCGAGCGGACCTGCCCGTTCGCCGCCATCCAGGTCAGCGGCTCGCCGCTGGTGGAGGAACGCCAGCAGGTCCACATCGTCCATCCCGAGCAGGTGGAGGGCGACCGGAGCGAGACCCGCCTGGGCTTCACGTCGTGGGCCGAGGCCCTGGCGGAGGCGGCACGGTGCCTGTCGTGCCCCGACCCGACGTGCGTCCGGGGCTGCCCGGCCCACAACGACATCCCCGGGTTCGTGGCCGCCGTGGCCGACGGCGATCTCGACACGGCCCACCGGATCCTCTCCCGCACGACGGTCATGCCCGACGTGTGCTCCCGGGTGTGCGACCAGGCCGTGCAGTGCGAAGGCGCCTGCACGTGGTCGCTGGCCGGTGGCACGCCCGTGGCCATCGGCGCCATCGAGCGCTTCATCACCGACAACGCCCCGGTGCCCCCGCTCGGTCAGGACTCGAACGTCGGCGCCGGGCTGTCGGTGGCGGTGGTGGGCGCCGGCCCCGCCGGCATCGGTGCGGCCGCCACCCTGGTGAAGGCGGGCGCGTCGGTGACCGTCTTCGAGCGTGACGCCGAACCCGGCGGCCTCCTCGGCTGGGGGATCCCCGAGTTCACCCTGCCGAAGGCGGTGTCGGACCGGCCGTGGGTCACCCTGACCGAGGCCGGTGTCGAACTGCGCTGCAACGAAGGCGTGGACGCCGCCGGTGTGGAGCGTCTCCGCCAGGAGTACGACGCCGTGGTCCTGGCCCACGGGGCCGGCACCCCCATCCGCATGCGGGTGCCCGGGGCCGACCTCGAGGGCGTCGAGGACGCCACCGCTTTCCTCCACGAAGGGCGCGAGGCCCTCGCCTCGGGCACGGTGCCCGACAGCCTGGCCCCCCGCACGGCGGCGGACGGCACGACCCGCCCGGCCACGGTGCTGGTGCTGGGCGCCGGGAACACCGCCATGGACGTGGCCCGCATCGCCCGCCGCCTGGGCGCCCTGCCCGTGTGCGTGGACTGGCTGGACCGGAAGTACGCACCGGTCCGCCCCGACGAGCTGGCCGAAGCCGAGGACGAGGGCGTCGAGGTGCGGTTCTCGTCCACGCTCGACCACCTCGAGGGCGAGGACGGTCGGGTGGCCCGGGCGGTCCTGCTCACGACCACCCAGGAGTCGGCGTCGAGCCTGCCCACCCCCCAGCCGGGCTCGGGCCAGTCCCTCGACGTGGACCTGGTGGTGATGGCCATGGGCTACCGGCTCGACGCCGACCTCACCGCCCACGTGCCGGCGGCGCCCCTCAAGCGCCAGGCCACCGGCGTGCCGGACCGCCGGTGGATCGGCAGCGGCCTGCTGGCCGCACCGGCACCCCCGGCGGCGCGGGGCCGGCCCATCGGCACGTTGGCGCTCGGTCGCGAGGTGGCCCTCTCGGCCGCCATCCTCCCCGAGGAGGAGCGGGTGTGGGCCGCCGGCGACGCCCTGGTGGGCCCGTCGACGGTGGTGGAGGCGATGGCACAGGGGCGCAGGGCGGCCTTCGGCATTCTGGAGCGCCAGCCCCGGCGGCCCGGGCGGGGCAACGGGGCCGGTGACCGCCCGGTGGGCCTCCGGGTCGTCGTCGCCACCGAGAGCCGGTCGGGCACCACCGAGCGGATCGGCGGGGAGATCGCCGCCGGTCTGGTGGCCCAGGGCGCGACGGTGCGGCAGGTGAAGCTGGCCGACCTGGGCGCCGCCGACCTCCTCGCCACCGACCTGCTGGTGATCGGCAGCTGGGTGGAGGGACTGGTGGTGGCCAAGGTGGGCCCGGCACCGGCGGCGCGCCGGGCGCTGGCCGAGCTGCCCGGACTGGCCGGCCTGCCGGTGGCGCTGTTCTGCACCTACGGGATCAATCCCCGCAGGACGCTCGACACCATGGCCGACGCCATCGTGGCCAAGGGCGGCCGGGTGGTCGGCAGCGCCGCCTTCGGCCGCAAGCCGAACCATGCCCCCCGGACGGTGGCGAAGGCGTGGGCGAAGGAGGTCTCCTCGCCGGTCGCCGTGGGCTGACCTGCGGGCCGCGGGTCGCCGGCGGCTGGCCTGCGGGCCGCCGGCGTGGTGCGACCCGGCCGAGACGGTCCGGCGCTCCGTGGCGGGGTGCCGGACCGCTGGCCGGGGAGTCCCGTCCGGGGAGTCCCGGCCGGGGAGTCCCGTCCGGGGAGTTCCGTCCGGGGAGTCCCGTCCGGGGAGTTCCGTCCGGGGAGTTCCGTCCGGGGAGTTCCGCCCGGGCTGCCCGCGCGAGCGCACCCCCCTCGGTCAACCGGGCCGCCGGCGGGGTATCAGGCGGTAGGTGCCACCGAGGCGCGCAGGTCGCTCGCCACCTGGTGGACCCAGGTGCGGACCTGGTTCGGGTCCTGCCAGTTGCCGGCGTGCTTCTTCGCCATGGCCCGTGCCACGAGGCCGGTGGTGTCGGGCGCCAGGCGCCCGCCGAAGGTGGCGTGCCCGGCTGAACCGACCCGCCCCATCAGCGATGCGACGCCCCGCACCGGTGGGATCTCCACCCGCCCGGCCGAGTTGTCGAGCGGCCCCGACGAGAAGAGGTAGGTGGGGATCCCCCGGAGCCCGCCGGCGAACCTGGTGACGAACCGGCGGGCGTCGCGGTGCCAGCGGCCCGCGTAGAGGGCGCCGCCCACGATGACCGCGTCGTAGCCCTCGAGCCCGCCTACGTGGCGGGCGGAGCGGACGTCGGCGGTGAACCCCTCGGCCTCGAGGTCCTCGGCGATCATCCGCGCCAATGCGGCGGTGCCACCCCGGGTGGAACCGTAGGCAACGAGCACCAGCATCTCGGCCTCCTCGTGTCCACGGGTCGCTCCGGCATGTCCACGGTGGCGGATCCCGGTCGGAGCCACCAGGGCCGATCGTCATCGCGCCGCGGCGCCCGCGGGCGGGCCCGGCGGCCGGCGTGCCATGCTCGCAGGTGACCGTGTCGGGCCCTGGTGGCACCGGGAGGGCGAGGGGGCCGGGCTGGGACTCGGCACCGGGACGCAGGATCGGGACTCGGCACAGCGACGCAGGACAGGGATACCGAACGGGGAGGCCACCCATGGAGTACGTCAATCTCGGCAGGACCGGACTGCGGGTGTCGCGCCTGTGCCTGGGGATGATGGGGTTCGCCAACGACAGCGACCGGGCCTGGGTCATCGACGAGGACGCGGCGGAGCCCATCGTCCGCGCCGCCGTCGAGGGGGGCGTCACCTTCTTCGACACCGCCGACACCTACTCGGCGGGCGGGAGCGAGGTGGCGACCGGCCGGCTGCTGTCCCGGTACCTGACCCGCGAGGAGATGGTCGTCGCCACCAAGGTGTTCATGCCGATGACGCCGGGCGAGAACGGCTGGGGCCTCTCCCGCAAGCACATCCTGGCCGCCATCGACGCCTCGCTGGCCCGCCTCGGCTTCGACTACGTGGACCTGTACCAGATCCACCGGTGGGACCGCCGCACGCCCATCGAGGAGACGATGGCCGCGCTCGACGAAGTGGTGCGCTCGGGACGGGCCCGCTACCTCGGTGCCAGCTCGATGTTCGCCTGGCAGTTCGCCAAGGCCCAGCACGTCGCCGACCAGCACGGGCTCACCCGGTTCGTGTCGATGCAGAACCACTACAACCTCGTCTACCGCGAGGAGGAGCGGGAGATGATCCCGCTCTGTGTCGACCAGGGGATCGGCGTGATCCCCTGGAGCCCGCTGGCCCGGGGCATGCTGGCCGGCACCCGCACCCGGGACGGTGGGCGCCTCACCACCCGTGCGGGCAACGACCCCTTCGGCGACACCCTCTACAACCAACCGACCGACTTCGACGTCGTCGACGCGGTGGCCGCGGTGGCCGCCGAGCGAGGCGTGCCCATGGCGCAGGTGGCGCTGGCGTGGCTGTGGCACAAGGAGGGCGTCACGGCGCCCATCGTGGGGGCGACCAAGCCCGGCCACATGGAGGACGCGCTGGCCGCCGAGGGCCTCACCCTCACCGACGAGGAGATCGCCCGCCTCGAGGCGCCGTACGTGGCCCACCCCGTCCTGGGGCACGGCTGAGGGTCGCCATTTCCGGCAGGGCGCGAGCCGCCCACCACCGCCGGTGCCCGGCGGGACTCTCCGGCTCCCGGCGCGGCCCGCTCACCGCCGCCGGTGCCCGGCGGAACATACGGCCTCCGGAGCGGGTTCCCGACGTGCACGCCCGATCGGCGACGCCGGCCCAGCGGGTCGGTCGGCGCCGTCACGGCCCGATCAGCACCCGACACGAGGAGAACCGGACATGCCGAAGCCGCAGCAACCAGCACCGCCGCTCGAGGTCCCGGTCGTGGGGGACGGCACCTGGTCGCTCGCCGACCAGCACCCGGACCGGTTCACGCTCATCGTCTTCTACCGGGGCCTCCACTGCCCGATCTGCCGCGGCTATCTGAAGCAGCTCGAGAAGCTCCTCGACCCGTTGGCGGCGGTGGGCGTCACCTCGGTGATCGCCGTCAGCGGCGACGACGAGGAGCGGGCCACCCGCACCGTCGAGACCTGGGGACTGATCCGGTTGCCGGTCGGCTACGGCCAGTCGGTGGCGTCGATGCGCGCCTGGGGCCTGTTCGTATCGAAGGGGATCAAGGAGGGGGAGCCCGGGGAATTCGGGGAGCCGGGACTCTTCCTCGTGCGTCCGGACGGGACGCTCTACGCGGCCATGCTCAACTCCATGCCGATCGGGCGACCCCACCTGGACGAACTGGTGGGCGGGCTGTCGTGGATCAACGAGAACGACTACCCGGCACGGGGGGAGGCGTGACACCGGGCACGTGGGAATGATCTCGGCGGTGAGCGGGTCTCCGTGTCCATGCCGGCTCGATCGGATGGGAGGGGACGGTGACCGGTTCCGTGATCGGCGCCGGGACGGGCGGTGTCGAGCAGCGCGACGGACATCCGCACACAGGCGACGGCCGGCCGACCTGGTCGACTCCCGCCCAGGCTGCCGGTCTGGTCCTGCGGGGTGCCACCGCTCGGACGGCGGGGCCGATCGCCGTCGTCGTGGGCACCGTGCTGTCCCTGGTCAACGAGGGGCCGGCCCTGGCGAGCGGTCACGCCGGCCTCGGCGTGTGGGTTCGGATCTGCGTCAACCTCGCCATCCCGTTCCTCGTTGCCAGCTTCGGCTATCTGGCCCCGCTGCGGGGCAGGGACCCGGAGCCGGCCGGTACTCCCACGGGGCCCGACGGAGGGGTCCGCGTGGGACTCCACGAAGTACCGGCAGAGCAACCCGAACCACCACCGGGTCCCGCGACGTAACAGGTCCGCCGGATCGGTCGCACATCTCGCCCGGTGCCGGCCCGGCGTCGTACCGCCACGCGCGCCGACCCGATCGACCGTCCACCGTGTTCGGGACGCATCTCTGGGAACAGGTGAGGTGGCCGATGGGTTCCTACGACATCAGCAACCAGAGCGGAGGTCGGTCGTGTCCGAACAGCAAGCATGGGACTTCAGCGGGCTACGGGCCCTGTTCATCAACTGCACACTCAAGCGGTCACCGGAGGTGTCGAACACCGAGGGCCTGGTGGCCGCCAGCCGGGCGCTCATGGAGCGCCACGGCGTGACGACCGAATCGGTGCGTCTGGTCGACCTCGACGTCGCCACCGGCGTCTGGCCGGACATGACCGAGCACGGCTGGGCCTCGGACGACTGGCCGTCCCTGCAGGAGAAGGTGTTCGCCGCCGACATCCTGGTGCTCGCCGGTCCCATCTGGCTGGGGGACAACAGCTCGGTCATGAAGCGGTGCATCGAGCGCCTCTACGGGTCCTCCCACCTGCTCAACGAGCACGGGCAGTACGCCTACTACGGCCGGGTCGGGGGCTGCCTGATCACCGGCAACGAGGACGGCGTGAAGCACTGCGCCATGAACATCCTCTACAGCCTCCAGCACCTCGGCTACACCATTCCGCCCCAGGCCGACGCCGGGTGGATCGGCGAGGCCGGGCCGGGTCCCTCCTACCTCGACCCGGGCTCGGGCGGTCCCGAGAACGACTTCACCAACCGGAACACCACCTTCATGACGTGGAACCTCCTACATGTCGCCTCGATGCTCCGGGCGGCCGGAGGGATCCCCGCCCACGGCAATCAGCGCTCCGCGTGGGACGAAGGGGACCACTTCGAGTGGGAGAACCCCGAATACCGACGTTGAACGTGCGGCCGCGACGGACTGCGGTGTCGCTGGTGGCATTCCACAGCCCACAAGGTGTCAATCGACTGAGTCGCCCCGTAGTTTCCGAAAGCGTCATCGGCGTCCCGAACGAACTCGTGACCGTCTTCCGGGCAGGCACGTCACCCACCATCGGTGGGGGACAGGGACTCGGCACGCATGTTGGCAGCATCTCTCCACGGTGATGTAGGGCTCCGCATCGGCCACGCTGTTTGAGGACGCGAGTGGACGAGGGAGCCCTTGCGGCGGAGAAGATGAGCGGTCCCTGAACGCGAGGGACCCCCTCCTCACCAGTTGGCTCTGCGACGGAGGGGGTCCAAGGCGGTGTTTCCACCAGTGTCCATCGTATGGCCCTGCTCGCTGTCCGTCGACGAGTACGTGTCGGGTGGCCGTGACGTCGAGTTTCCTCGTCCCGCATGTCCGAGGTGCTCGTCGCCGACGAGGTCGGCTACCTGCCGCTGTCGAGGGCGGAGGCCAACATGGTCTTCCAGCTCGTCTCCCGCCGCTACGAGCGGGGTTCGATCATCGTGACGTCCAACAAGTCCTTCGGTGAGTGGGGCCAGGTCTTCGGGGACGACGTCCTCGCATCGGCAATCCTCGACCGACTGCTGCACCACTGCGACGTCATCTCGATCAACGGGCCGAGCTACCGGCTGAAGGACCACGTTGACCCGAGGGGAGGTGGGGCCACGGACTGACCACCACGCCGCGACCGACACATCAGGGTGTACGCCGAACGACACGTGGGCTTGACCGCCGACAGCGGACCTCGTCGGCGTCGCGGTCGACGGCAAGGCGGTCCGGGGGGCAAAGCGCGAAGACGGCACCCAGGTCCAGCTCCTCGCAGCACTCCGACACGACACCGGGATGGTCATCGGCCAAACGAACGTCGAGAACGACAAGACGAACGAGATCGTCGCCTTCCCCGCGTTGATCGCGCCACTCGACCTCACCGACAGGGTCGTCACCGCTGACGCGATGCACACCCAGAAGAACGCAGCGAGGCTCGTCATCAGCAAGGGCGGACATTTCATCTTCGGCGTGAAACAGAACCAGCCGAAGCTGTGGGATGCAGCGGTCGAGGCGGGCAACTCGGTCGACGTCGATCGTCCCGAGTTCGAGACCGAGCACAGAGGTCACGGGCGCATCGACCGCCACCGGGCCTGGTCGGTGCCGGTCCCACAAACGACCTCCTTCCCGCATGCGAGCCGCTTCGTCATCGTCGAACGCGAATCGTCGACCCTCGACGATGTCCGGGTCAGCATCGAGACCCGCTTCTACGTGACCGACCTCAACGAGGAGGACGCCTGCGTCGAGCACCTCCTCCGTCTGGTGAGAGGCCACTGGTCGATCGAAAGCCTGCACTGGGCTCGGGACAACACCTTCGACGAAGACCGCTCCCAGGTCCGAACCGGGACCATCCCACGGGTCCTTGCAACCCCAGGGACAATCGCAAAGTCCGGTCAGAGTTTGAGGATGGCGAGGAGCGCGGTGAGGCTCCAGGCGCACATTCGTAGTGCGGCGGCAATGTTGGTCGCGCCGCTGATCCGGAGGAGGCCGA
>JAJZAC010000153.1 GCA_021799615.1 Actinomycetes bacterium | reverse complement strand
TCTCCCGGAGGTGGTCCGCCTGGGTCGGCTCCAGCAGGCGGGAGAGAACATCAACGGGACGCCGGTCACCACCACGACGGGTTGACCTCGGCGGGTGGTCAGGATGGTGTGGCGGCAGGACCGGTGGGGACGGGCCGGCCGGGCTCCCGCGGTCAGCCGGTCTCTCCCCGTCAGCCGGTCGCCTGGGGCGGCGGTGGCGGGGGAGGTGGGATGGTCGTCGGCGGTGACCCGCCCGGCGCGGCCAGGTTGGCCGCCGAGCACTGGGCGGTCAGCGCGGTGACCAGCTCCTTCTCGGGGACCTCCGACGTCTCGGACAGTGTGGTCATGAGCGCCTGCCAACGCCCGTCGGCTGCGGCCGCGTCGGCGGCCAGGGGCAGGGCGACCCGCAGCTCGACGTAGGCCTGGTTGGCAAGGGCGGCGGAGCGTGCCTGGTCCGCCGTCTGTTGTGACTGGCGGAAGAGGGCGAGGGAGTGGTTGACGTGGTTGCAGGCGGCCGCGGCACTGGACGCCCCACCACCGCCGCAGGCGGCGGCCAGCGTGCCACCGATGAGGAGGGCGATGCCGGCACCGGCGGCCCGTGCCGACCGTCGCCGGCGGGCGGTCCGGGCCGACGTCATCCCAGCCAGGAGCCGGCCGACTCCAGCAGGAAGGTGCTGACGGCCAGGCACCGGTCGAAGACGTCGCACAGCATCTCCTCGCCGGCCAGGATGCGGGCCAGGGAGACGGGCGAGCGGGCGACGATGGTGAGGCGGCGCTCGGCGGCGTCGGTAGCTGACGCGTAGGCGTCGGTGGCGGAGACCTCGAGGGGGAGCTCGATCCCACCCACGCCGGCGAGGTCGATGGCCAGCCGGAGGAGGTCGGGCCCGTTGGGGAGGGGCGGCAGGGCCCAGGTGAAGGTCAGCGGGAAGTGGAACTCGTCGGGCGGGTCCTCGTCCTCGGGCAGGCCCACGACGGTGTCCTCGAAGGCGAGCAGCGTCCGGGGGTCCACCTCGAGGGCGAGGTGGAGGTCGACCGGCCCGCCGCATCCCTCCTCCGGGTGGAGGTCGACCTCCCACACCTGGCGGAGGGAGTAGGTCTCGACGAAATGGCGCTCGTCGTGCACGTGGAACCCGTGGTCGACGGAGTGATCCTTGAGGTCGGCCACATACCCGGCCACATCGATGACAGCCACAGTATGGGGAGCCTACCGCCCTGCAGGTGCGGGCCCGCCAGGCGGAGAGGCGTCAGAGCCGCCACGGGGCCCGGGGCTATGGTCGTCCGGATGGACGACGGGGAGCTCCTCTCGGTGTTGAACGAGGCGGCCGACGCCGTGACCCGCACCCTCGCCTCGCTGGACGACTGGGGGCTGGCCGGGACCCGGGCCGGCCAGTACCACTCGGACCTGGCAGCCGACGCAGCTGCCGTTGCCGTGCTGCGCGGCGCCGGCCTGGCCGTGCTGTCGGAGGAGTCGGGAGTCTCGGGCGAGGAGTCGCCGGGTGCGGGGGGTCGTGACGGGCTCACCGTCGTCCTCGACCCGGTGGACGGGTCCACCAATGCGTCGCGGGGGATCCCGTGGTACGCCACCAGCCTGTGCGCGGTCGACGGCGACGGCGCCCGTGCCGCGGTGGTGCTCAACCAGGCCTCGGGGGTCCGCTACCAGGCGCTGCGGGGCGGCGGGGCCACCCGGGACGGCCAGGCGCTCTCGACCTCGGGCACCACCCGCCTGGGTGAGGCCATCATCGCCTTCTCCGGTTACCCGGCCCGCTATCTGGGGTGGTCCCAGTACCGGGGGCTGGGGGCGGCCGCCCTCGACCTGTGCGCGGTGGCCGACGGGACCCTGGACGGGTACGCGGTGGTCGGCGGCTCGGCCCTGGGGGCGTGGGACTACCTGGGGGGGATGCTGGTGTGCACCGAGGCCGGTGGCGCGGTGGGCGACGCGGCCGGCCGTGACCTGGTCGTCCTGAGTCACGGTGAGCGCCGGACGCCGGTGGCGGGAGCGACCGAAGCACTGCACCACGCGCTGGTCGAGGCGGTGCGGGATAGCGTGGGCGGTTCGGGCGCTTAGCTCAGGTGGTCAGAGCAGCTGGCTTACAACCAGCAGGTCGGGGGTTCGAGTCCCTCAGCGCCCACCGGCCGGAACGGGAGTGAGCCAGGACCGGTGGCCTCGGATGGGGTCAGTGGTCGTCGGGTAGTGGGGCTTCTGCCTCGGCCGGTTGCCGGACGGCAAGGCGGGGGAGCACGGCGAAACCCCTGGATACGAGGTCGTGCACGTCGCAGCTCACGAGTCGGCCGCTGACGGCCCGGGCTGCCGCGACATATGCCGCGTCGTACACGGAGATCCCGCTTTCGTCGGCGATCGTGGTGGCACTCTCGAGCAGTCGCGCGTCGACTCGGACGAGCCCGGCGTCGTCGGCCACCGCTGTGACACGGCTCTGAAGCCGGCGTGCCGCAGTCTGGTCGCGCCACGACCGGACGGCCACGTTCGTCACTTCATAGAAGGCCAGGTCGAGCGTCGCGAGGGGATCGGCGCCGGTCAGGAGCAGGCGGGAGTCGTCGTGGTGCTCGTCGTCGGGGTCTTCGCTTGCCAGCAGGATGCTGGCGTCGAGGAACCAGACGTTCACGGTTCGGGCCGGTTCACCTTGACAAGCGCTGCGACACTGCCGCCGTGGCCCTTGACGGGTCCGGCCATGGCGTCGATCTCTGCCATCCTCTTCGCGCGGTGGGCACTCCTGCCGCGCAGCGTCTGTTCGGCCAGCTCGCGGAGGTACCCGCTCCTGGTCGTGCCACGGCGGCCTGCTTCCATGTCGACAGCACGGAGGAGGTCGTCGGGAAGCGACACCATCACCTTTGCCACACCCGTAGTATACCCGGTGTTGCCTACTGCGCTGGTGTGACGCAGGCTGGACGCCGGGTGGGAGCTGGCGGACCCGACCGTTGTTTCTCGATCGGGCTCGCTGGAGGACAACCCCAGGGCCCAAACCTCCGGCCTACCCGTACCCGTGCTCCGCAACCCGAAGCCTGTCGTGCAGTAGACGCGCCACCGCCCTCGCACGTCGCCGTCCCGCGCCACCGTCCTCGCACGTCGCCGTCCCGCGCCGCCGTCCCGAAGCGCATCTCCCAACACCCCTGGTGGTGCCACGGAACGTAGTGCGGAGGCGGCTAACGTCGCCTCATTGTGTCGGGTTGTGCGCCGATGTCGGCGAGCGCAGGACGGGCGTGGCGTGGCTGGCGAGCGCGCCGCCGAGCAGATCGCGCCGAGCCGGCGCTCCCGGCGAACCGCGATCAGGTCGGCCCGTCTGGCTGCCGGGCTGAGATCCGCCGGCGTTCGTCGCACCGGGCAGTGATGGCGGGCAGTGCCGCCCTCACTGTACTTCTGGCGATCGCCGGTCAGGTGCCGCCAGCCCGTGCCAGCTCCATCAGCACCAAGCAGTCACAGGTGGGAGCCGACAGAGCCCAGGCAAGCGTGTTGCAGCAACAGGTCACCCAGGCCGGGGCTGCCGTCCAGAAGCTGGTCGTGCGGTACGACCAGGTGTTGACGCAAGACGCTGCCATCAATGCGCAGATCTCCGTCGCGCAGGCTCGACTGGCCGCCGACCGGCGGGCGAGTGCCGCAGCCGTGGGCCGCCTGCGGCACTTCGCCCTCGAGGACTACATGAGTGGAGCCGGGACCGCCGCATTGGCCATCTGGCTGAGCGGGAGCAGCATGTCGTCACTGGCCGTCGACCAGGAGTACACGGATCTCGCCACCCGCAACATCGCCGCGGCGATCGACGCGGTCCAGTTGGACCAAGAGCGCACCCGGGCCGCCGAGTCCGAGCTGCGGATCCAGCAGGAGCACGCCCGTGCCACCGCATCACACCTCGTGAACGCGCGCACCGCCGCCGAGGCGGCCGTGACCGAGGACAACGCCCGCCTGGCGCAGCTCCACGGCAACATGACGGCACTGATGGCGTCCATCGCCACCCAGCTCCAGGCGCAGCAGGCCGCTACCGAGCAGGCCCTGGCAGCCAAGCAGGCGGCCGCCGCCTCCACCACCGGTCAGGCCACGTCTTCCGGGTCACCCCCGTCCGCGTCTCCGGCTGCGCCGCCTGCCGGGCCGCCTGCCGGGCCGACGTCCACGAGCCCACCGGCCCCTGTTCCCGCTCCCGCTCCGGTCCATCCGTCTCCTGGGAGCTACACGGACCCGCTGGCGTCGGTGCAGGGCCTGGCGCCCGAGCGGATCGACCAGGGTGTCGACTACAGCGGCTATGGGACCGTCGTGGCCCTGGGCGCCGGGACGGTACTGAGCATCGAGAACAGTGGATGGCCGGGTGGGACGTTCATCGCTTACCGCCTGGCCGACGGCCCCGCCGCCGGCCTCGTTGTCTACGTGGCCGAGGATCTCCTCCCCGAGGTATCGGTGGGCCAGTCCGTCACTGCCGGGACGCCGCTCGGCACGATGTACGAGGGGCCGGACGGGATCGAGACGGGGTGGGCCGACCCGTCGGGGGACGGGATGACCATGGCCCGCGTCGCGGGGCAGTTCTCGGGCGCGAACTCCACCGCCTACGGCGCCAACTTCTCCCAGTTCCTGGCGTCGCTTGGGGCCTCGCCGGGCGTATTGCAGAACGACCCACCCACGGGGCAACTGGCACCGAATTGGCCTTCCTGGTGACCGTGCCGGCCGACGGTCCGTCACGCCTGCCCCTCCGCCCCTCCGCCCCGCCCCGTCTACGGCACGGGGATGGGGGCGAGGGAGTTGCCCGGTGCG
>JAJZAC010000152.1 GCA_021799615.1 Actinomycetes bacterium | reverse complement strand
GTGGCCGCCATGCCCACGATGGGTTTGTTCAGGTGGAGGTTCCCCGTCGAGCCGGCGAAGGTGGCGTCACCGAAGGCGAAGATGCCGCCGTCGGCGGCGACCAGGCGATAGCCGGTGACGTAGGTGAACCGCGTGGACGGGGCCGGCGTGCTGGCGCCGGCGTCGTTCTCCACCGACACGTCGACTGCACCGTTGCCCGGTGGGCTGACGGCCACGATCTGGCTCGGCGACACCACGTCCACCGCCTGGGCCTGCGCTGTTCCGAACACCACGGTCACACCGCCGGTGAACCCCGAGCCGGTGATGGTCACCTCGGTGCCGCCCCGGGCAGGGCCGGACGAGGTGCTGAGCGACGAGACCGACGGCGGGCCCACGTAGGTGAACGTGGTGGCCGGCGTGGGCGCAGTGGTCCCGGCCGCCGTGGTCACCGTGACGGCGACCGACCCGGAACCGGCCGGCGTGGTCGCCGACAGCGCGGTCGGCGACAGGAACTGGACGGACGTCGCCGGGGTGGTCCCGAAGTCGACCGTGCTCCCCGGTGTGAAGTTCGTCCCGCTCACCACCACCTGGTCACCACCCGACGGTGCGCCCGACGCCACCGAGAGCCCGGTGGCCGTCGGCGGACCGGGCGGTGCCAGGCCCGGGCACGACATGGTGATCAGCAGTCCCAGGCGCGCCGGGGGGACCGCGAACGGCCCGATGGTCGACGTCGACCCACCCGAGACCGGGTCGGTGCACCCGGACGCCGACGCCGACACCTCGTAGGTGCCGGGGACCACGTCCCAGTGGAAGGTGCCGTCGGCGCCCGTCGTCTCCGGGTTGACGGCGGGGTACAGCGCGCCACTCCCCGGGTCGGTGGGGGTGAAGGTGGAGGTCGGCGACAGGCCGTTGGAGATCGTCACGGTCGCGCCCGGCACCGGCGCCCCCGCCGTGTCGACCACGGTGCCGCTGGGATCGACCCGCAGGTCGATGCCGAAGGCGGCACCGAAGTTGCCATCCACGAGATCGTTCCAGAACTGCTGCGGAAGCTTCTCGTAGATCGTGATCCCGAGCGACGCTCCGGCGACGATCGCGTCGCATACCAGGCACGTCACACCCACGACGAGCAGGGCGATCCCCAACCCGTAGCCGACGACGCTACCGATCTCCCCGCCCAATGTGGGATTGTGCCAAAAGGCCCCGATGAGCTGCCCGATCTGTTGGCCCACCATCCCGTAGGCGGCGGCGCCGAGCACTGAGTTCCCAAAGTCCAGTGCCGCCGCCCAATCCTCTGCGTCGAGGGACAGGCCCAGAGCTCCCGGGCCACGCAGGTCCGCGACCGCGGCTTCTGCCCTCTCTGGGCCCAGTTCCGGTGTAAGAGCCTTCACCTGCGCCGCCACGCTCTCTGCATCGCCGTCGGCCAGGAGCGTCGCCCACTGGAACAGCACTGCGGGGCTGGCATTGGCCACCTCGAGCAGGACGCTGTTGAGCGCATTGGCATCGGTCCATTCCTTGGGCGCCACGCTCGGGTCTTGCGCCTGCGCCAGCGCCTGCCAGGTGGGGTTCGGGGCGGCCTGGGTGGTATTGCCGGCAAAGGTCGCAGGCGGGATCGCCTGCTCGTACGAAGCGGTCGAGGCTGCGGAGTCGGCGACGATGGACGCCCCCGAACCGACCGGGCAGCTCAGTGCGGTACGGCCCGTCGTCAACGGCCGGACCGAGGTGCTGAGCGGCACCGGTCGGCGGGCGCCGGGCCGCAGCGCCGGTGCCGTTGTGCTGTAGGTGAAGCGGTCGGCGGGGACGGCGTCGCTGATCCCCCCGGCGGTGACCACGCGGACGTCGACCGTGCCCGTTCCCGGCGGCGTCAGCACGTCGACCAGGGTGCCGGAATCGGGCAGCACGTACGGGGCCGGCGTGGAGCCGAAGTAGACGGCGACCACGTGCCCGAGGCCCGTCCCCTGGATCTGGAGGAACGTGTGGCCGGCGGGAGACCCCCAGGTGGACGTCAGGCCCGTCACCGCCAGGTAGGTGTAGCTGAGCAGCGAGCTGCACGTTGCCGTCCCGTACGGACCGGTCAGGGTGATGGCGACCGTCCCGGAACCGGGGGGAGCCACGGCTTCGACCGACGTCGGCGAGAGGACCCGGAACGACTCGGCCGGTTGCGCGCCGAACCGCACGCCGGTGGTCCCGCCCAGGCCCGATCCATGGATGGTGACGGACGTGCCACCGGAGGTCGGTCCGGTGTCGGGCAGCACGGCGGTGGGGGTGGTGCAGTCGATCTGGGCCTGGCTCTGCGCCGATCCGTGGAGCGGCTCCAGGGGCGGCACGTGGGCCACGTAGGTTCCCGACCCCGGGGGCGTTTCGATCAGGGGCGTCGTCTGGGTCACGACGTTGAAGTTGTTGAGGTCGATCCCCGACGTGACCAGGGTTCCGACCCCGTTCGGGCACCCCTGGACGGTGACGTCCGTGGGGCTGCCCCAGTACACGGTCGGCGTGCCACCCTGGCCGTTCACCGTGACCCCGGCAGGAAGGGGGGGCGGCGCGGTGAGGGTCAGGTCCACCGTGGCCGTCGGCGCCGACGCGCTGACCGACGTGGACGCCGAGGCCGGCTCCAGGTTGGCCGACAGGTAGCTGGGCGCCGGGCTCACGCTCACCGAGTAACTGCCGAAGTACTGGGCGGGGAGCGAGTACGTGCCGTCGGACGCGGTCGTCGTCGTCGGGGAGTTGCACAACGCGGCCGCGGTCCCGAGACAGTCGGTGGCCGTGACGATCGCACCCGGAACAGGGGTGGGAGCGCCGCCGGTGGGAACGTAGGTGACGGTCCCGTGGATCGTCCCGAGGTCGGTCCCCTCGAGCCACGTCGCCTGGATCTCGGCGGGAGTGAGCGCGGTCGGGTAGACGGCGGGCTCGCCGATCGACCCGTAGAACCCGGTGTACTCGGCGCCGAAGGGGTTGAGGGTGCCCTCGCCGATGGCCAGGCCGCTGCCTGGGACGGTGGCCAGCGTGGCTGCGAACGAGCCGGCCAGCTGGCCGTCGACGTAGACGTCGATCGTGGTGCCGTCGTAGGTGGCGTCGAGGAGGTTCCAGCCGCCGCTGTTGAGTGCCACCGGCGAGCTCGCCACATCTGTGGGGCCGGAGGCGTCGATCTGCCCGACCGCCACCTGGGTGGCGCATACCCCGATGCCGAAGTAGGAGGTGGACGAGGCGTTGCTGCCGTAGCCGATGGCCAGCATCCCGTCCCACGACGCCGAGCCGAAGCACCCCGTGGGCAGGGCCGTCGACTTGAACCACACCTCCTCCGTGCGGGGCGAGGCCCCCATGGGCAGCGACGTGTCGCTGGCGGCGATGGCCGGGGTCGTGAAGTCGCGCCCGGGCGACAGGTAGGAGACGGCCGAGTCGCTCTGCGACGTGAGCGGTCCGGGGACGCCGGTGGTGAGACCGACCGGGTTCTCCTCGGCGTTGGTGCAGTGGCCCGAGGTGTCGTAGGCCACGGATCCACTGGTCTCGCTGAGGGGCAGGTGGATCAGCGCGCCGTGCGACGTGACTTGCCCGCCGTAGCCGGTGGTGGCCGTCGGCGCGCAGGTGGCGCCGGTGGTGGAGGCGGCGATCGACCAGGTGGCGTCGATCTGGGCGGGGCTGAGCGCCGTCGGGTAGACGGCGGGCTCGCCGATCGAGCCGTCGAACGCGGTGTACTCGGCACCGAAGGGGTTGAGGGTGCCCTCGCCGATGGCCAGGCCGCTCCCGGCGGTGGTGTCGAGCGTCGCCGGGAAGGAGCCGACCTGCTGGCCGTCGACGTAGACGTCGATCGTGGTGCCGTCGTAGGTGGCGTCGAGGAGGACCCAGTTGCCCGAGTCGAGGTTGACCGGTGACGTGGCGATGCCCGTGGTGCCGGCCGACGTCTCCATCGAGCCCACCGCCACCTGGTCGGCGCACACCCCGATCCCGAAGTACGAGGTCGAGGACGCGTTGTCGCCGTAGCCGAGCGCCAGCATGCCGTTCTGGGAGGTCCCGCCGAAGCAGCCCGTGGGCAGGGCCGTCGATTTCAACCACACCTCCACCGTGCGGGGCGAGGCCCCCAGGGGCAGCGACGTGTCGCTGGCGGCGACGGCCGGCGTCGTGAAGTCGCGCCCGGGCGACACGTAGGAGACGGCCGAGTCGCTCTGCGACGTGAGCGGTCCGGGGACGCCGGTGGTGAGACCGACCGGGTTCTCCTCGGCGTTGGCACAGTTGCCCGAGGTGTCGTAGGCCACGGATCCACTGGTCTCGCTGAGAGGCAGGTGGATCAGCGCGCCGAGCGAGGCGATCCGTGCGCCGTAGCCGGTGGTGGCCGTCGGCGCGCAGGTGGCGCCGGTGGTGGAGGCGGCGATCGACCAGGTGGCGTCGATCTGGGCGGGGCTGAGCGCCGTCGGGTAGACGGCGGGCTCGCCGATCGACCCGTCGAACGGGGTGTACTCGGCGCCGAACGGGTTGAGGGTGCCCTCGCCGATGGCCAGGCCACCCCCGGCGGTGGTGGCCAATGACGCCGCCACCGAGCCAATCTGCTGGCCGTCGACGTAGACGTCGATCGTGGTGCCGTCGTAGGTGGCGTCGAGGAGGACCCAGTTGCCCGAGTCGAGGGCGATCGGCGGGGTGAAGATGCCCGTGGTGCCGGCCGACGTCTCCATCGAGCCCACCGCCACCTGGTCGGCGCACACCCCGATCCCGAAGTACGAGGTCGAGGACGCGTTGTCGCCGTAGCCGAGCGCCAGCATGCCGTTCTGG
>JAJZAC010000151.1 GCA_021799615.1 Actinomycetes bacterium | reverse complement strand
GCGTCCTTCGTCGCCATCGTCGGCGCCGCCACCGCCCAGGTCGCCTACACCGCCTCGAAGGGCGGCGTCCTCGCCTTCACCCGCGAGCTCGCCGTCGAGTACGCCCGGCGGGGCATCCGGGCGAACGCCCTGTGCCCGGGACCCATCGAGACACCGCTGCTGGCCGAGCTCCTGGCCGACCCCGTCCGCCGCCAGCGGCGCCTGGTCCACATCCCCGTCGGCCGTTTCGGCCGTGCCGAGGAGATCGCACGAGCCGCCCTGTTCCTCGCCTCCGACGAGTCGACGTTCGTGACCGGATCGTCGCTGGTGGTCGACGGCGGGATCACCGCCGCCTACGTCACACCCGAGTAGCCGGCCCGCCCGGAGGGCCGCCGGCCTCGCCGGTTCCACCCGCTCCGGGCGGGGGGACGTCGGCGCGCCCCGGCACGTCCGACAGCTCCGAGTCGTCGGTGCCGGGCAGCAACGCCAGCACGAGCAGGGCACCGGCGGCGGCGGCGGCGGCGCCCACCACCATGGCCAGGTCCATTCCCCGCAGGAAGGCGGTGCGTGCGGCCAGGGCGAGCTGGCCGCCCAGTGCACCGCCCACCTTGGCCGCCACGGCCAGCGCCCCGCCCAGCGAGCCGAGGATGAGGTGCACGACGTCGGGCGGGATCCCGTGTCCCGACAGCTGCGGCGACAGGTAGCCGTGGAACCGCATGTTGAGGAGGCTGCCGAGGACGGCCACGCCGAGCGCGCCGCCCACCTGCAGGGCGGAGCCGTTGGTGGCCGAACCCACGCCGGCCTGGTCGGCGGGGAGCGAGCCCATCACCGATTCGATCGACGGTGCGAACGACAGCCCGGTCCCCAGCCCGAGCAGCAGCAGGGCGGCGAGGGCGTCGCCGTAGGTGCCGGCAATCGTCGTGCGGGCCAGCATGACCATGCCGGCAGCGATGAGCGCCAGCCCTCCGAAGACGACCAGCTTGGTGCCGATCCACCGGACGAGCAGCGTCGAGAGCGGCGCGACCACCAGGATCAGCGCCGCCACCGGCATGATCCGGACGCCGGTCTCGAGCGGGCTCAAGCCCAACGAGAACTGCAGGTACTGGGTGAGCAGGAACAGTGATCCCATCAGGGCGAAGATGACCAGCCCCATGGCCGACATCGCCACCGAGAAGCGCCGGTTGGTGAAGAAGTGCAACGGCAGCATGGGGTGGTCGATCCTCCGCTCCCACCACACGAAGGCGGCCATCACGGCCAGGCCGCCGCCCAGGGTGCCCCACACGAGCGGCGAGGGCCAACCCCGCTGGGGCGCCTCGATGATCCCCCCGACCACCAGCGCCAGACCCACGATCGACGCCACCGCCCCCACCGGATCGGTGCGTTTCGGCTCGGGGCTCTTCGAGTTCGGGACCAGCCACCAGGCGGCCAGCACGCCCAGGGCGGCGATGGGCACGTTGACGAGGAACACCGAACCCCACCAGAAGTGGGCGAGCAGCCAGCCGCCCACGATGGGTCCGATGCCGATGCCGATGCCGGTCGTCCCCGACCAGATCCCGATGGCCCGGGCCCGCTCGTGTGGCTCGGTGAACACGTTGGTGATGATCGACAGCGTGGTCGGCATGATCGCCGCGCCGCCGATGCCCATGAACCCGCGTGCCGCCACCAGCAGATCGGGGGTCCCCGAGAAGGCCGACGCGGCCGAGCCCGAGGCGAACAGCACCAGACCGGCGATGAAGACCGCCTTCCGCCCGATCCGGTCGCCCAGGCTGCCGAGGACCAGGAGCAGCCCGGCGAAGACGACGGCGTAGGCGTCGACGATCCACTGGAGCTGGAAATCGGATGCGTGGAGGTCCCGCACCAGGGTGGGCAGTGCCACGTTGAGGATGGTGTTGTCCAGGCTGACCACGAGCAGGCTGACGCACAGGACGACGAGCGCCGCCCACCGCCGGGAGCTGGGCCGGCCGCCGGGATCCGGGGCGGGGCGGGGCGGCACACCGGACGGGGACGGTGGCTGTCGGTCACCGGCACCCTCACCAGCCGCCTGGCTCCGTGCCGGATCGGGTACCGCCACGCCGTCACCTCCCGAAGTCGCTGCCGGCGCCGGACCGGGCCCTCGTGGCACGCTCCCGGATTGCCGCGTCAACCGTCGGGGCGAACCTTAGGGTCGCGCTGGCGACACGTGCGAACCGGGCCGGTCGAGGGGACGCCGCCTCGAACCGTCAGGGCCGCAGGCGTCGGCGTCTGGCCCGCACCGCCAGCGCCAGTGCGCCGCCGACGCCGAGCCCGCCCGACAGCAGCACACCACCGGCCGCACCGACGGGCAGTTCGGTACCGGGAACCGCCACCAGCGTGGCGAGGACGCCCGCCCCGACCGCCACACAGCCCACGGCCGACCCCGTCGGGAGCCCGCCCGGCGTCGGGGGCTGATGCGGCGCCGGCCCGCTCCCGGTGCCGCGGGGACCGTGCGGTCCCCTGCCGTGGCGCCCCCCGGCCGGTCCCGCGACGCCGGTGCTGCCACACCACACCGCGTCGAGGCTCCGTGCGGGACCGCCACCGGGGCCTGCCACCGGGACCGGTGCCCAGGCGGAACCCGGGCCGACGAAGGCGACGGCGCCGCCGCCCGGCGCCGGATCTGATCCGACCACCTCGCACCTGCCGTTCCGTCGGCACGCCACGCCGAAGGGCCCGAAGGGCCCGGCCGGGGACGTGGCGAGGAACGACGTCGGCTCCGGCCTCGCCGTACCGGACCGCCCGATCGGCACCGCCAGCGCTGCGGCCACGCCAGCGCGGGGAAACGATCCGTCTCCCGTCGCCGTGACCCAGCACGCCTCCGCGGACAGGCACGACAGCCCGGTGACCGACCATGCCGACCCCCGAGGCACGAGGACGTCCGTGGTCTCCGTCCCCCATCGACCGTGCTCGTACCGACCCACGAGGACGCGCGCCGTGTCGCCGGCGAGCGGTGCCCGGCCCGCGGCGGCGACGCACGCACCCCGGCGCGGGCAGTCGACCGCCGAGACCGAGCCCAGCGCCGGGGCCGGTGCCGGTTGCCAGGCACCGGGGACACCCGCACGGGCCACGAGCCCGGTCGACGAGGGCCCGATCACCAGGCACCAGGTCGGAACCGGGCACGAGATCGTCGGCATCGGTCCGCTCGCCCCGACACCGGTCCCGGTCATCCCCGGGACGAGCGCGACCGGTCCGGCAGTCCGGTCCGGCACCACCACCGTGAAGGCGCCGCTCGAACCGTCCGGGCCGACCGCCCACCCCACGGCAACGCAGGCCCCGCCGGGGGCACAGCTCACCGACGTCAGCGATCCCGACAACGCTCCCGAGGGGAGGAGGCCGGCGACGACCGTGGTGAGGCTCCCACCGTCGTCGGTGACCACGACCGGGGTCGGCGCCGCACCCGGTGACGCGTGGACGCTCCCCGCGGCCACACAGGTCTCCGCCCCCGAGCACGCCACCGACACCAGCTCGGGTACGTTTCCTCCGCCAGAAGGAACCGTCGCCTCGGTCCACTGCCCGCCGATCGGCGCGAACGGGGCGGCCGCCGCCGGTGCCGCCAGGGACATCTGTGCACCGCCCCACGCCGCCACCACGAGCAGCACGCCCGCCGAACGGACGCCCGATCGACGTCGCGCCCTGTTCCGGTCGGTCCCCGCCGCGTGCCTTCCCCGTCTCATCACGTCCCTCCGAGATTCCCACCGACCCGGTCACCGCCACCACGACCGCCACGCCAGATCGGTCGATCCTCGCCTGTCTTCCGCCCACCCGACAAGGTGCGGGGACCGGGAAACGGCGAGGGGAATGCACACCGTGTCCGCATGACCACGGAGCGGACCGGATCTCGCCACGCGGCGAGGTCGCGACCGGGCCATGTGGTGATGCTGGACGCCGGGCCGTCCAGCGGCGAGCATGCGAGCATGCTGAGCGCGGATGCCCTGGGTCGGATGATCGACACCGGCGAGATCGACACCGTCGTCGTCGCCTTCCCCGACCTGCAGGGCCGGCCGGTGGGCAAGCGGGTCACCGCCGCCCACTACCTCGATCACGTCACCGTGCACGGCATCGATGCCTGCGACTACCTGCTGGCCGTCGACCTCGACATGACGCCGCTCCCCGGCTACCGGTTCGCCGGCTGGGACCAGGGCTACGGCGACCTGGTGGCCGTGCCGGACCCGACCACCCTCCGCCTGCTCCCGTGGGTGGACGGCACCGCCTTCGTGCTCTGCGATCTGGTCGACCGGGACGGGGCCCCCATCGCCGTGTCGCCCCGCCAGGTCCTCCGCGCCCAGATCGCCCGCGCTGCGGAGCAGGGCCTCGAGGTGCGCGCTGCCACCGAGCTCGAGTTCTACCTGTTCCGCACGTCACCCGGCGAGGCGGCGGCACGGGGCTGGCGGTCGCTCGAACCGGCCAGCCGCACCATCCAGGACTACCAGCTGCTCGAGACGGCCGGCCACGAGGACGTGCTCCGCCAGGTCCGCAACGACCTGCTCCTGGCCGGGGTGCCGGTGGAATGTTCCAAAGGCGAGGCGGGACGGGGCCAGGTCGAGGTCAACGTCACCTTCGGTGGCGCTCTCGAGGCAGCCGACCGCCACCTGGTCCTCAAGCAGGCCGTCAAGGAGATCGCCGCCCGCCACGGTCGGGCCGTCACGTTCATGGCCAAGTGGTCGATGGACGAGGTGGGCTCCTCGTGCCACCTCCACACCAGCCTGTGGGACGAGGAGTCGGGCCGGCCGCTCATGGCACCGGCGAGCCCCGGGGAGGCGGGCTCGGCGGACGGTCTGTCGGCGGTCGGACGCCGGTGGCTCGGCGGTCAGCTGGC
>JAJZAC010000150.1:2945-4877 GCA_021799615.1 Actinomycetes bacterium | reverse complement strand
CGACCCCTCGAACTGGGCGTCGCCGAAGGCGAACACCCCGCCGTCGGAGGCCACCTCCCAGTAGCCCTTGCCGTCGGGGGTGGCGGCGATGCCGACGATCGGCTTGTTCAGCGCGGCCGAGCCCATCGACCCCTCGAACTGGGCGTCACCGAAGGAGAACACCCCGCCGTCGGAGGCGACCATGCGGTAGCCGCCCTGGAGCGGGTTGGTCGGTGCCATCGGCTTGTACTGGAAGTTGTTGAACAGGCTCAGCTGGTCACAGAAGTAAGGGGAGGGGACGCCGGTCACGCTGATGAACCCGCGCTGGCCGGGGGGCAGCAGGTCGTAGGCGACCGGGCTCGGGGCCAGGTCGACCGCCAGGAAGTACGAGCTGCGTTCCTGGGCGGCGCTGGTGCCGCAGTCGACCGTCACCCCGGCGGCCGAGGCAACCGGGTCGAGGCTGTCCCAGTTGATGCTCTGGGTCGGCTTCCATCCCCAGTCGGCCACGTTGGTGGTCCCGAAGCCGGTGGCGCTGCGGGCCAGCTGAGGGCCCGTGCCCGAGAGGATGGTGAGGGCGTCGTCGAGACTCTCGATCAGCATGCTGTTGGTGTGCCCGCCGAAGGAGCTCCCGGTGTAGCAGAGCGTGTTGCACGGGACGATCCCGCTCGTGCCGGCCAGGATGTGGAGCAGGAGGTTGCCCGAGTAGTCCATGTTGGTCTGGGCGTGGTCGCCGAGCCCGAGGCTGGCGTCGTCGAGGTTGACCGGGCCCACGTACGCGTCCGAGGCGTTGACGCCGCCCATGAACGCATTGGCGTAGAGCGCCTCCATGAACTGGTTGAAGATCGACATGGCGCTGCTGCCGATCGAAGTGGTCCCGTCCCAGGTGGTGAGTGACTGCATGGCGGCCTGGAGCGCGGGATGGGTTGTGGGGTTGGTGAGCGGGCTGCCGTCCGCCAACAGGAGCTGGTATGCCCGCTCGATGGAGGGGATGATCGACGTCGCGCAGGAGCGGGTCTGGTTCGAATCGATCGTCCCGATGGACTGCTCCACCGATTCCAGAGAGGCGAGCGTGATGTGGGTGCTCGAGCCCAGCATCTGGCTGATCCGCTGCGACCGGAAGACCGTGCCGCGGTACTCGTTCGGCTGGTAGAAGAGCTGCGACGACGGCTCCGTGTTCCAGTTGTCGAGGTAGCCCTGGCCCGGGTTGATGCTGCGGGGCATCTGTGCGAACGGGATGAAGCCGGTCCACTGCTGGCTGCCGTCGCCGAGGCGGGTCAGGAGGGGGTCGTTGCTGGTGGAGAGGGGGGACAGGGTCGGCACCAGGCCGGTGCTGAAGAAGGCGATGTTCCCCCTGGCGGTCCGCGTAGAGGAAGTTGTGGACGGTGGCGATGACGCCCACCGACTGCTCGAACTGGGTGAGGGTGGTGTCGCCACCGAGCTCGGCGAACCCTTCGAGCGACTTGTACTCCTGCATCCACGAGGCAAAGTCCATCGAGAAGGCCAGCCCCGCCGCCGGGTCCGTCTGGAAGATCGGCCCGTCGTTGGTGCGGTAGACGGTGTAGCTCACCGGGGAGGATCCGAGCACAGGGATCGTCTCGGGAACCACCGGGACGGGGAGCCAGCTGCCGTCGAACAGGTAGGTGGACGGCACGTTCCCCACGAAGCGGACCTGCTCCGTGTAGACGGCCTCGTTCATGGTCTCCTCGCTGGTGGCGGTCCAGGCGACGTTGGCGTTGTGGCCGATCAGCACGAACGGCTCGCCGGTGATGTACATCCCCGAGGCGTCGTAGCCCGGGCTGTGGAGGTAGACCTCACCGTTGACACTCGGCGTCGAGAATCCCTCCTGCGGCGCGCCCCACAGCAGGGCATGCCCGCCGGCGGACCGCCACGGTGCCACCACGTAGGCGTTGGACCCCTCGTGGGAGAAGATCTTGAACTTCGATCCCCGCTGCT
>JAJZAC010000150.1:0-2935 GCA_021799615.1 Actinomycetes bacterium | reverse complement strand
GGTTCTCGTCGTTCTGGAGGGTCTGGGCGCCCTTGGCGACGAACGTGGGCGGCAGGCTCGTCTCGGGGGCCGCGCCCGCCACCTCGGCGGTGGTGGTGGCCGACACCCCGGCGGGCGTGAGCGACGGCTTCGCCACCGCGGGGACGGCGGCCCCGGACGGTGAGGAAACGCAGTCGTTCGGCTTGGACTGGGTCGGGCTGGTGAGCACCGGGCCGATGGCGCAGGTGTCGGGGACGGTGGTCGGGGCGGTCGGGTCCTCGATCCAGTTGATGTCGTTGAACACCGACATCGCCTCGCTGTCCGGGTTGGGGCGCCCGCCTTGGTGAAGTAGGCCTCGAGGTACTGCAGGGTGGCCAGATTGGAGAGCTCGCTGCCACCGCCGGTGCCGAACTGGCGGGTGAGGTAGACCCCGATGGCGAGGCTGTCCACCGGCTGCCACGGTGCCGGACGGTACGGGCCCGAGAGCCCCATCTCCTCACCGAGCGCCCAGAACTCGGCGGGGACCATCGTCTGTTCGTTGTGCGGCGAGGCGTAGGCCACGGTCTCGTAGGCGTTGATACCGTCGGCGTAGGCGGTGATGGCCGCCTGTTGGGCAGCCGGCAGCTCGTCGTACTGCTACTGGTACTCCGCCGGGGTGTAGTAGAAGAGGCGCTGCGCCTCATCGGTGCTCACCTCGCTCGATCCGAAGAGGCCGGAAAGCGTTCCGTCCACCGCGGCGCGGGTCAGCTCGAGCTGGAACATGCGGTCCTGTGCCTAGGCCCAACCGTCCCCGTACCACATGCCGGTGCTGGTGTCGGCGTAGATGTGGGGGACCCCGTAGGTGTCGAGCTTGATCGTGGCCGACTCGGAGCCGCTCCCGACCACCACCCCGCTGGACAGGCCGGAGCTCGTCGCTTTCGGTGCGGCTGTTCCCTGGGCGGCACCGGCGACCGCAGCGGGTGCCGCCATGTCGAGGAGGAGGGCCATCGCGGCCACAACGAGCACCCACCGACCGACCGTCCGCTGCAGCATGAGGCTCCCCTTGGTTTGGTTGTGTGATTGGTTGTTCTCTTCGGCGACTCCACACCGCCCGGTGCCACGGAGGCCCCCGACCGCAGGTGTCGTCACCCGGAGCCGCCTCCGGCACGGGACCGCCGAGCGGGCAGCCCCGAGGGCGTCGGAGGCGACGGAGGGCACTGCCGGGCACCCGCTCAGGTTCTTCAACGAATCGTCAGGAAACGCGCTCCACCCGTCTACTGGACGGGACACGGAAAGCTGCGGACGTGCTTGTGACGGATCACAGGTGGCTACCCTACGATGCGACGAGCACGTCGATGCCCGACCCTCCCCTTCCGGACCGGAGCCCGGCGGCGCCCGAGGTGCGCGCGCTGGCCGGCCGGGTCGAAGCCCGGCGCGATGCGCTCGCCCGGCAGATGGTGGCGCGTCTCCGTGCCGGCGTCCCCTTCTACGCCCATCTCCCGAGGGAGCAGCTCGACGGGGACATCCTGACGATCTGTCGGCTGTCGGCACAACATCGGCGTGTTCGTGCAGCTCCTCGTGACCGGTTCCCCCCCGACCGCATCCGCTCTCGACGCCATCCGGGTCAGTGCCGCCCGACGGGCCGAGGAGCGGGTGCCCCTCGACGCCGTCCTCAGCGCGTACCACGTGGGCCTCCTGATGATGTGGGAGCACTTCCAGGTCGAGGCGGGCCCGATGGAGCCGGGACACCTGCCGTCGGTGGCGACGGGACAGAGGAGCCCGGCGGGCGCGTCCCGGAGCTCATCGGGGAGCTCGCCGCCGCCGCCCGTTCCCCGATCGTCGCCGGGTACGCGTGGCATCCGGGTGTGGCCGGGGTGGTCCGGAGCGGGACGGAGGCGAGGCAGCTCGCGGAGCTGGCCGTCCGTCTCGACCGGCCGCCCGGCGCCTACCGGCTCGACGACCTGGTGCTCGAGTACGCCCTCAGCCGCGATCCAGCGGCAATGGACCGGCTCGCCGCGGTGCTGGCGCCGCTCGAGACGCAGGGAACCGACCTCGTGGAGTCACTCGAGGTCTACGTTCGGTGCCAATTGGACCGTAGGCGGGCGGCGGCCGCACTGCACGTTCATCCCAATACGCTCGACTACCGCATGAAACGGGTCCGTGCGTTCACCGGCCTCGACATGTCCACGGCCTCGGGGATCACGATGATCGGTGCCGGGCTGCTCGCCCGGCGGATCGCACGAGGTGCGCGGGAGCGGGGCTGACGCCGCCCGGGCACCGTTGACTCCCTCTGGCCCGGAGCACTCGCGGCGCCGGGCTGGTCCATCGAGCGCACGCCCCCGCCGCGAGAGCGACCGACCGCGTCGGCGGCGAGGAGCTCCGCAGCCGTCACGCGCAGGACATCCGACGGGGATGCGAGGACCGCCTACCGGACCGCCGTAAAAGCACGCAGGGACCGAGTCTGCGAGGATGACGCCGTGCCTCGGGTCGCGTTGGTCCACGCCATCGTGCGTGCAGGTGGAGCCTCCGTCCGTCTGCAGTGGTGGAAGGAGGTTCTTGCCCTCTCGGGCGTCAGCACCGTCGACGTTCCCCTCATAACTCCCGGGCGTGCGGTCCTCCCGCGTGGGATCGCCCGACTCGGCGCAGTCGCATCCGGGATCAACGCTCCCGAGACCCTGGCCTGGTCGGGTCCGGCGCTCCGGCGCCGTCTGGCGGCCATGGCGCCGGACGGTGTCGTGGTGCTCTCGCTCCGGGCGTTCGATCCCGCCGTCCTACCCGATGGGGTACCCGTGGTGCTCGACTACGTCGACCGGTTGAGCGTCAGCTACCGACAGCGGTCCCTGATCGAGCATCGTCGGCTCCGTCAGAGCGCCTGGCGGCTGCTCGGCGGGGCGATGGAGCGGGTCGAGGCGTCCTCGTCTACGGCCGGAGTGGTGACGACAGCGGTGGGCTGTCGGGATGCGGCCGCATTGGGCGC
>JAJZAC010000043.1 GCA_021799615.1 Actinomycetes bacterium | reverse complement strand
TTCCGGGTGCCGCGTCCGAGCGAGTTCACGTCGCGGATCGACGCCCTCGAGTTCGGCATGATGTGCACGGCCGGGTTCCCCGAGCCGTGGACGTTCAGCCTCCGCGCCCGGCGCCTGCTGGCCGACCGGCGGGACGAGTTCGACCTGGTGCACGACAACCAGTGCCTGGGCAACGGCATGCTCGGCATGATCAGGGACGGCTGGCCGCTCTTGACGACCCTGCACCATCCGATCACCGTCGACCGCCAGCTGGCGCTGGAGCACACCACCAACCCGTGGCAGCGGTTCACCACCCGCCGGTGGTTCGGGTTCCTGCGCATGCAGGTGCGGGTGGCCCGCAGGCTCCCGCGCATCGTGACCGTGTCCGAGTCGTCGCGCCGTGACATCGCCGCCCAGATGGGCGTGGAGCCGGGCCGCATGACCGTGGTGCCCGTCGGGGTCGACCACACCGTGTTCCGTCCGATCGACGACGTCACGCCGATCCCCGGCAGGATCATGGTGACCTCTTCGTCGGACGTGCCGATGAAGGGGCTCGTTCCCCTGCTCGAGGCGGTGGCCAAGCTGCGCACGGAGCGCGAGGTCGAGCTGCTGGTCATCGGCAATCCCCGTCCCGACGGCCGGGTGGCTCGCGCCATCGAGCGGCTCGGGCTCGGACCGGCGGTGCGCTGCGTCACCGGCATCAGCGACGAGGAGCTGGCTCGCCAGTACGGGCAGGCCGAGGTGGCGGTGGTCCCGTCGCTCTACGAGGGGTTCTCGCTGCCGGCCATCGAGGCCATGGCGTGCGGCGTCCCGCTCGTCGCCACCACGGGGGGTGCGCTCCCCGAAGTGGTGGGTACGGACGGCGACACCGGCCTGCTCGTCCCACCGGGAGACCCGGGCGCGCTGGCCACCGCCATCGCCCGGCTGCTCGACGACCCCGAGCTGCGGGCCCGGCTGGGCGAGTCCGGACGCCAGCGGGTCCTCGGCCGCTTCACGTGGCAGGTCACGGCGCGGGGGACCGCCGCCGAGTACGAGGCCATGCTGCCCGAGCTGGCGCCCGACCGGACCGGGGTGCTGGCCGGCGGGTCCGTCGCCGGGGAGGCACCGTGCTGACCGTGGACTACGGGCGCCTCGGCCTGCGGCCCGGGGACCGGGTGCTCGACCTCGGGTGCGGCTTCGGGCGCCACGCGTACCAGGCGGCCCGCCTAGGAGCCCGTGTGGTGGCACTCGACGCCGGCGCCGACGAAGTGGCGAACGTCCGGGCCACGCTCGGGGTGATGGTGGAGGCCGGCGAGCTGGACGGCGGCCTCGGGGCCGGGGTCGTCCAGGGCGACGCCCTGCGCCTGCCGTTCCCGGACAACACCTTCGACCGCGTCATCGCCTCCGAGGTGCTGGAGCACATCCCCGACGACCAGGCGGCGATGGCCGAGCTGAGCCGGGTGCTGCGGCCGGGCGGCACCATGGCGGTGACGGTGCCCCGCTACGGTCCCGAGCTCGTCAACTGGGCACTGTCCGACGAGTACCACGGGGTCCCGGGTGGGCACGTGCGGATCTACCGCCGCAGCCAACTGGTGGCGCGGCTGCAGGGCGCCGGCCTGGAGCCGGTGGGCAGCCACCACGCCCACGGGCTGCACGCCCCGTACTGGTGGCTCCGCTGCCTCGTCGGCCCGTCCAACGACGCCCATCCGGCCGTCAGCGCCTACCACCGGCTCCTGGTGTGGGACATCGAGAAGGCGCCGCCGGTGACCCGGATCGCCGACCGGGTGCTCAATCCCCTGGTGGGCAAGAGCCTCGTCGTGTATCTGACCAAACCGGCCCCGGCGGACGCCACCGGGAACGGCGTCACCACCGGGACCGGCCTGCGGTCCGGCCGGGCCACTGGTCCAGGTGCCGGCCAGGCCAGGGTGGGAGCGCGCTGATGCGTTCCGTCCCCGAGGTCCCCGGCGTCCTCACCGCGGCGGAGGTCATGGCCACGGCCGGGTCGATCGCCGAGGTGCAGCGGGACGACGGCATGATCCCGTGGTTCCCGGGCGGCCACTGCGACCCGTGGAACCACGTCGAGGCGGCCATGGCGCTCACCGCCTGCGGCTTGGACGACGCCGCCGACGCCGCCTACCGGTGGCTGGTCGACACCCAGCTCCCCGACGGCAGCTGGTTCAACTACTACCTGGGCGCCGGCGTGAAGGACGCCCGGCTCGACACGAACGTGTGCGCCTATGTCGCCACCGGCGCCTGGCACCGGTACGTCTCGACGGGCGACGTGGGTGGCCTCGAGGAGCTGTGGCCGACGGTGGAGGCGGCCATCGAGTTCGTGCTCCGGTTCCAGCGGATCGACGGGTCGGTCCACTGGTCGCTCGATCCGTCCGGGTTCCTCGAAGGGTACGCGCTCCTGACGGGGTCGTCGTCCATCTACCACAGCCTGCGCTGCGCCATCGCCATCGCCGAGCGGCTGGGCACCGAGCGCCCGGAGTGGGAGATCGCCGCCGTCCGCCTGTGCCAGGCACTGGCGCACGACCCGGGGGCCTTTGCCCCCAAGCACGAGTTCGCCATGGACTGGTACTACCCGATCCTCTCCGGTGCGCTGACCGGTGACCGGGCCGCCGCCCACATCGAGGCCGGCTGGTCGACGTTCGTGCTCGAGGGCGCCGGGGTCCGGTGCGTGTCCACGGGCGAGTGGGTGACGGCGGCGGAGACGGCCGAGTGCGTGCTGGCGCTCGATGTCATCGGCGAGACGGCCCGGGCCGAGCAACTCCTCCGCTGGGTCCAGCAGCTGCGCAGGGACGACGGCTCCTACTGGACGGGGATGGTGTTCCCCGACGAGGCCACCTACCCGCCGCTCGAGCGCTCGACCTACACGGCCGGGGCCATGATCCTGGCGGCCGACGCGCTCAGCCGGACGACGCCGGCGTCGGGGATCTTCCGGGGCGAGGGCCTGCCCGGACACCTGGACCTCACCGAGCCGGCGCCCGGCGCGCCGGTCGAGCCCGCCTACCCGTTCCGCACGTCGCCCGGCTGAACCGCCGGGGGCCGGTCAGCCGGGGGCCTGGACCGCCGGGGGCCGGTCAGCCGGCCGGCGTGCCGCCGGCGACCCGGCGCAGGACCCGGAGCGACCCGCATTCGCCGTCCTCCACGAACTCGCCCGACTCGAGGGCCGCACACCACAGCTCGTAGGGCGGGCGGCCGCCGTCGGCGGGGTCCGGGAACACGTCGTGGATGGCCAGCCAGCCGCCCGGGCGCACGTGCGGGGACCACCCCCGGTAGTCGGCCCACGCCGGTTCGGTGCCGTGGCCGCCGTCGATGAAGCAGAAGTCGAGTGGCGTCGACCAGCGCGAGGCGACCGTCGGCGAGTCCCCGACGATCCCGACCACACGGTGCTCCAGGCCGGCGCCGACGATGGTGGCCCGCCACCGAGGGAGGGTGTCGATCCTCCCGGTCGTCGGGTCGACGAGCGAGGGGTCGTGGTGGGGCCAGCCGGCCTGGTTCTCCTCCGAGCCGTGGTGGTGGTCGAGGCTGAAGAGGACGGCACCGGTCGCCTCCGCTGCCGCCCCGAGGTAGACGGCGGACTTGCCGCACCACGCGCCGATCTCGAGGAAGGTCGCCGACGGCGACCGGCCGGCCCGCATGGCCGCCTCGTAGAGGGCCTCGCCTTCGTCGTCGGGCATGAAGCCGGAGGCGGCACGGGCCCGGGCACGCAGGAATTCGCGACGGGTGTCCTCGGCCGGCGCGGGTCGGGGGTCGGTCATCGCACCAGCTTCGCACGCCTACCGGGCGTCCTGGCCCGGCCGGCGCGCCGTCTCATCCGCGGACCAACTGGTAGACGTCGTAGGCGGCGAAGGCCAGCAGGATCACGCCGCCGGCACGGCGGATCACCCCGAGGGGCAGGACCCGCAGCATGGCCCGCCCCCCGAAGGCGGCCACCGCGGCCACCGCGGCCAGGGCCCCGAACGCGCCGATGCCGACGGCGAGCGGGTCGTGGGAGCGCGCCGCGAGGTTGGCCGTCAGCAACTGGGTCAGGTCGCCGAATTCGCCGACGAGGATCACGAGGAAGGCACCCCCGGCCACGTTGATCGCCGACCGGGCGCGCTGGGCCTCGCGCTGGCCGCGCTCTTCCTCGGTCTTCTCGGGCACGAGGAGCAGGTAGACGGCACCGGCGGCGAAGAGCACGGTGCTCACCCCGAGGACCCATGCCCTGGGTAGGAGGGCCAGGGCGCGACCGACCAGTACGGCCACGGTGACGTGGACGGCGAAGGCGAGGGTCGACCCGGCCCACACCAGCACCGGCCGGGAGCGGCTCCCCAGCACGAGCATGGCGATCATGGTCTTGTCCGGGAGCTCCGCCACGAAGACCAGGGCGAAGACGCCGAGCACCGTGCCGAAGTCCACCGATCGATCCTACGGCCACGGGGCGCCGGAGCGGGGCAGGAGACGGCGTCGCCGGGCACGAGACGCCGACGTGGGTTCCGGCCGCCGCCGAGTCAGCGGGTGGCGCCGAGTCAGCGGGTGGCGCCGAGTCAGCGGGCGGCGCCGAGTCAGCGGGTGGCGCCGAGTCAGCGGGCGGCGCCGAAGTCGGCCGGCGCCCGGCGGACGACGTCGGGGCCGAGGTAGACGGGGCCGTCCCGCCCCACCAATAGCTCGGTCATGACGTCCTCGGCCAGGGGCCGGCCAAACAGGTAGCCCTGGACCAGGTCGCAGCCCAGTTCGGCCAGGAGCCGCCGCTGCGACTCGCGTTCGACGCCCTCGGCGATGACGGTCAGGCCCAGGTTGTGGGCGAGCTGGATGACGGCCTGGACGATGGCCCGGTCGTCGGGGTTCTCGTCGACCGACTGGATGAAGGTGCGGTCGACCTTGATGGTCGTCACCGGGAACCGCTTCAGGTAGCTGAGAGACGAGTAGCCGGTGCCGAAGTCGTCGATGCCGATCTGCACGCCCAACGCGTCGAGGTTCTCCAACGCCTCCGTCGTGGCTTCGGCGTCACGCACCAGGGTGGTCTCGGTCACCTCGAGTGACAGGATGACCTGGCGCTGCCGGGCCGGGAACCGCTCGATCAGCGTTCGCACCCGCTCCACCAGCTCGGGGTTGTGGAGCTGGTGGGCCGACAAGTTCACCGCCAGGTGCAGGGTCTGGCCCGGGGGCAGCCGACCCTCCCACTCGTTCGCCTGCCAGCAGGCCCGCTCGAGCACCCATGCCCCCACGGCCACGATCAGCCCCGACTCCTCGGCGATGGCGATGAACGAGTCGGGCATGACCAGCCCGTGGTCGGGATGCTGCCACCGGACGAGCGCCTCGGCCCCGACCAGACGACCGGTGTGGCACTCCACCATCGGCTGGTAGTAGACGCGCAGATGGCCGTCCTCCATGGCGCGCCGGAGGGACGACTCGATGTGGATCCGCCCGAGGGCCCGCTCCCGGGTGGCCGGGCTGAAGATCTCGAACCGGTTGCGGCCTCGTGCCTTGGCCTGGCTGGTGGCGGCGGCGGCATCGCGGATGAGGTCCTCCGGCTCGGCGAAGCGGTCCTCGGCGATGGCCACGCCGATGCTGGCCGACATGGTGAAGGTGGTGTCGTCCACCTCGAAGGGGTCCGCCATGCTTCCGAGAAGGCGCTTGGCCACGAGGGTGACGTCCCCGGGCTCCCGGGAGAGCTCACAGAGGACGACGAACTCGTCCCCGCTGAACCGGGCGACGGTGTCGGAGGGGCGGAGGGATGTCCGCAGCCGGCCCGCAGCCATGAGCAGGACGCGATCGCCGACGGCGTGCCCCAGCCCGTCGTTCACGACCTGGAACCGATCCAGGTCGCAGAAGAACACACCGACCCGGCTGTGGGCGCGCGCGGAGCGGGCCAGCGCCTGGCCGACCCGGTCGACGAACAGGAGCCGGTTGGGCAACCCGGTGAGGGGGTCGTGGAGCGCCTGGTGGCTGAGGAGGCGCTCGGTCTCCTCGAGGTCGGTCACGTCGGAGGCGAAGAACTGGACCGCCGGCCGGCCGTGGTGCTGCACGGCCATGCCCACCAGCGCCACCTTCACCTGGTAGTCGCCCGGGCCCACCAGCCGGACCGTCACCGCATCGTGCTCGCCCCTGGCGGCGCCGGCGACGCCCAGTGTCAGGTGGCGGGCGAGGAAACGGGCCGCCAGCTCGCGGTCCTCCTCGTGGACGAAGTCCGAGAACGGCCGGCCGATGACGTGCGACGGCGACTCCAGGCCCAGCAACCGGATGCAGGCCGGGTTGGCCGCCGCCAGCTCGCCGTCCTGGGCGATCACGATGGCGGTCGGCGCCAACGTGACCATGTCGGCGAACCGTTGCTCGCTCTGGCGCAGGGACTCCTCCGCCTTGGCCAGGCGTACCCGCAGGATCTCCGACTCGGTGAGGCGCCCGACGCCGCCGTGCCCCCCGGCCGGGCCGGGCTGCTCGACCGGTCCCGGTGCGCGACGGCCTTCCGACACTGTCCGATCGCCCGGCGCCGTCGGGTCCCCTGGCCCGCGCGGCGCGCCCGGGCCCTCGCCGTCAGTCATTCCCTACCCCTCCCGACCCCCACTGGGTCGCCGGCCCACCGTCACCCGAGGGTGCCCGGCGGGGCAACCGGTTCAGTCTGCCAGAGCGGAGTGGGCGGCGGCCAGGGAGGCGACCACGGATCGCCCCCAGCGGTCCTTGAAGGCGACGTTGACGGCCAGCCGCTCCAGGATCTGGTCGACGGTCCGCCCGCCGGCCGGCAGCGGGTGGGTGCGCACGAAGTCGGTCACCTCGCCGGCCAGGCCGTCGGGATCGACCAGCCCGCGCACGCCCTCGAGCATGCGGGGGAGGATATTGGCCGGGAACCGTTCGACCAGGTCGTCCCACGCGCTGACCACCCGGGCCCAGGTGGCGGGGCCGTTGGCCCGGTTGGCCAGGAGGAGCTGGACGACGAACGGCGCGTTCTGGGTGCGGACCTCGGTGACGGCCAGCTCGAAGGCCCGCCGGGCCAGGTCGGCCTGGTCGAACGCCGCCAGCCCGTAGAGGTAGCGGTTCTCCTCCTGGGGGTTCGCCGGCGAGCGGTAGCGGTCGAGGTAGGTGTCGAATTCGGCGGGGCCGCCGGTGTCCGCCACCACGTCGAGGACCGCCGACGCGATGTCGGGGTCGAGGCCGCCGCCACCGTCCCGGGCGCCGGCGGCGAACCGGCGGGCCGCCTCGGCCCGTACGTCGGGGTCGGCGCCCACCGTCCCGAGCATCCGCAGGATCGCCGCCCGCAGCGCCGGTGTCCGCTCGGTGTCGTCGTCACCGGGGTCCCAGCCGAGGCGCGCCGCCATCGGCCCGATCACGGCCCGGACCGCCCCGGCCAGCGCCGGGCGCTGGTCGTCGGGGACGACGCGGTCGAAGAGGCCCAGGGCGCCCAGCACCACGGACCACACGCTGGGGTCGCCCTCGCCCGTCTCGACCACGGCACGGGTGACCCGGGTGAATCCGTCGAGCGAACCGCGCCCGGCCAGGGCGGCGGCCCACGCGTCGGAGATCAGGCAGTAGCGCTCGAGCGGGAGGAGATCGGCGAACCCGCCGGCCAGCTGGTCGAGGTGGCCGAGGGGGTAGGCGACGCGGTAGAAGCCGTGCCCGCCGGCGTTGACCACCAGGGTTCCCGCCCCGGCCCCGGACGGCAGGGTGCCACCCGACGGGAGTGCGGCGGCCCCCGGAAGGGCTGCCGTCCCCCCGGTGGGGGCGTCGGAGGCGCCTCCCCCGCGGGCGGGGTCGAGGAGTACGGCCGTCGTGGCGGTGTGGCCGCCGTGGCCGGCCCGGCCTTCCGCCGTGCGCACCAGGAGGGGAACCCGCCACGCGTCGCCGATGGCACCGCCGGGCTCGGCCCGGTAGGAGAAGGGCTCCTGGCGGACGGTGTCGCCGTCCACGACCACCAGCGGGTAGCCGCCCTGGAGGATCCACGAGTCCATGATCGAGCCCACCGGCAGCCCGCTCGCCTCCTCGAGTGCCCGCCACAGGTCGGCGGTCTCGGTGTTGGCATGGGCGTGGGCACGCAGGTAGCGCCGGATGCCGTCGCGGAACACCTCGGCGCCGACGAAGCGCTCGAGCATGCGCAGGACGCTCCCGCCCTTCTGGTAGGTGAGGACGTCGAACATCCCCTGGGCCTCCTCCGGGCGCCCGACCGGGTACTCCACCGGGCGGGTGGCGTGGAGCCCGTCGACGGCCAGCGCCGCCTCGCGCTCGGTGCCGAAGGCGACCCACCGCTGCCACTCCGGCCGGAATGCGTCGACCGCGGCGACCTCCATGAAGGTGGCGAACGCCTCGTTCAGCCAGATCCCGTTCCACCAACCCATCGTCACCAGGTCGCCGAACCACATGTGGGCGATCTCGTGGCAGACGACGTCGGCGACACGCTCGAGCTCCACCCGTGCCGCCTGGTCGGGATCGACGAGCAGCACGGACTCCCGGAACGTGACGCACCCCAGGTTCTCCATGGCGCCGAAGGCGAAGTCGGGGATGGCGACCAGGTCGAGCTTGTCGGCCGGGTAGGGGATGCCGAAGTAGTCGGTGAAGAAGCGCAGGGCGTGGGCGCCGACCTCGAGCGCGAAGGACGTGAGGTGCGCCTTGCCGGGCGTGTGGACGACGCGGAGGGGCACGCCGTCCACGTCGGCGGGCGCGGTGGCCTCGAGCGGGCCGACCACGAACGCGACCAGGTAGGTCGACATCACCATGGTGGTGGCGAAGCGGACCCGTCGCCTGCCGGTGCCGGGGACGGGTTCCTCGGCGACCACGGCGCCGTTCGAGTAGGCGGCCAGCCCCTCGTCGACGACCAGCGACACCTCGAAGGTGGCCTTCAGGTCCGGCTCGTCGAAGCAGGGGAACGCCCGGCGGGCATCGGTCGCTTCCATTTGGGTGGTGGCGATGACGCGCTCGGCGCCGTCCTCGTCGGTGAACGTGCTCCGGTAGAAGCCGTGGAGCTTGTCGTTCAGGATCCCGCCGAACGCCAGTTCGACGGTGGCCGGACCGCCGGTCAGTTCCGCGGGCAGGCCCAGGGTGGCCCGCTCCTCCTCGGGGTCGAGGGTCACGGTGGCGGCGAGGACGGTACCGCCCGCCCGCACGGTGGCCGAGGTGATGTCGAGCTCGGCGGCGTTGAGGACCACCGAGGACGTGGGTGCGACCACCTCGACGCCGATGGCCACCTGCCCGGAGAAGGTGGCCGACGCCAGGTCGGGCGTCAGCTCCAGCCGGTAGTGGCGCGGCAGCACGGTCCGGGGCAACCGGTAGGCGGGGAGGTCGGGGGCGTCGGGGGCGGGATCCGTCGAGTGGGCCATGCCCGGCAGGCTACCGTCGGTCCGTGCCCGCAGACGATCCCCGAACCGTGCCCGCAGACGATCCCCGTGCGGAGGCCGAGGAGCCGCCTCTCCACGACGTGGTGGCCGTCGGCAACGCGCTGGTCGACGTGCTGGCCCGCACCGACGACGTCGCCCTCGACCGCCTCGGTCTGGCCAAAGGGACGATGGAGCTCGTCGACGCCGTCCGGTCCCAGACGATCTTCGACGGGATGGGCCCGACCGTCGAGGCGTCGGGCGGCTCGGCTGCCAACACGGCCGCCGGCGTCGCCGCGCTGGGCGGCCGGGCGGCGTTCCTCGGCCGGGTGGCGGACGACGCGCTGGGGCGCACCTTCACCCACGACATCCGCGCCGCCGGCGTCACCTTCGATCCGGTGCCGGCGCCGCTCGACGGCGCGGACACGGTGACCGGCCACTGCCTCGTCCTCGTCACCCCCGACGCCGAGCGGACCATGGCGACCCATCTGGGTGTCGCCTCGGACTTCGACAGCGTGGACGTCCACGACGGCCACGTCGCAAGCGCACGGGTGCTCTACCTCGAGGGGTACCTGTGGGAGCGGGAGTCGGCCAAGGCGGCGATGCGCCGGGCGATCGACGCCGCCCACGGCGCCGACGCGGCGGTGGCGCTGTCGCTGTCGGACCCGGCGTGCGTCGGGCGGCATCGCCGGGAGTTCCTCGAGCTCATCGAGGAGGACGTCGACCTGCTGTTCGCCAACGAAGACGAGATCCGGCTGCTGTTCGGCGACGGCACCTCGTTCGAGGCCGCCGTCGCCCGGGTCGAGGACTCGGGCATCCTGGCCGCACTGACCCGGGGCGCCCGGGGTGCGATGGTCGTCACCCCGACCGGGGCCATCGAGGTTCCTGCCGCGCCCGTCGCCGAGGTGGTCGACACCACCGGTGCCGGCGACCTGTTCGCGGCGGGCTTCCTGGCCGGGATCACCCACGGGCACACACCCGACGACGCAGCCCGGCTGGGGGCGCTGTGCGCGGCCGAGGTGATCTCCCACGTGGGTGCCCGCCCCCAGGACGACTTGGCGGCACTGGCCGCCGCCGCCGGCCTCGCCATCGACTGAGCCGGGTGCCGGGCCCGGCCCGGCGCTCAGGTCTCGGTCGGGTCGGCCGGCCGGAACTCGAGCGGGAGGTCGGCCAGTCGCACGAGCACGGACGCCACCATGCGCCCCAGGGGTGCCAGGGCCGGCTCGACGAGGGACGGCTCGGCCAGGACGTGCTCCTCGAGGGTGGTCGACCCTTCGTAGTCGACTTCGATGGCGTACTCGGGGCCGTCGTCGCCGGCGCGCTGCTCGACCGTCGGACCGCTGCGCTCCAGCATGTCACGGCCCACCAGTGGGAGCGTCGGGGGCGCCACGGCGAGGATGGCACCGACGTCGGGAGCCGCGGCCAGGCCCTGGACCCGGAACGCCACCTCGGCCAGGACCTCGGGCAGCTCGTCGGGTTCCTCCCCGATGGTCCAGCTCCGCAGGGCGGTCTGGCTCCACGTCGGCCAGTCGAGGCTCACGTCGACCCGGATGCGCGCCGGGCGCTGCTCGCCAGGCAGGCCGTAGGAGGTCTCGAAGCTGAGGTCGCCGAGGAAGACGTCGACCTGGAAGCGCTCCTCGACCGCCTGCCGCTGGAGCAGCGCTTCCTCGAACGAGCGCCGGAGCGCCGAGATCACCTGGGTGAACACGTGGTCGAACATGGCGGGGCAGAGGCTACCGTTCATTCCGTGAGCGCAGTCGGAGGCAGGCGTGTGCCAGGTGCCGGCGACGGGTCCTGGCTGGAGCGCCGGGTCATCGCCTACGCCCACCAGGGCGGTGCCTGGGAGGGGCCGTCGTCGACGCTGTTCGCCATCCGGGCCGCGGTGGCGGCCGGCGCCACCGGCGTCGAGCTCGACGTCCACGCCACGGCCGACCGGCACCTGGTGGTCTGCCACGACAGCACCGTCGACCGGACCACCGACGGCCGGGGAGCGATCGCGTCCCTCACCCTGGCCGAGCTGCGCGCCCTCGACAACGCCTACCGGTGGGCCCCCGGCGCCGACGTGACGCTGGAGGAGCCGGAGGGCGGGTACCCGTTCCGGGGTCGCGCCCCCGAGGACCGTGCATTCGGGATCGCCACGTTGGAGGAAGTGCTGGAGGAGCTCCCCGGCGTGGTCCTGAACCTCGACATCAAGCAGACGGCGCCGGTCGTCGAGCCCTACGAGGAGGCGCTGGCCGCGCTGCTCCGGCGGTTCGGGCGGCGTGACGACGTGATCGTGGCGTCGTTCCTCGATTCGGCCACCGCCGCCTTCTCTGCCGTCGCGCCCGAGATCGCCACGTCGGCCGGCACGCTCGCGGTGGCCGAGTTCGTGCGGGCGCTGCGGTCCGGTGTCGGACCACCTCCCGTACCGCATGCCGCGCTGCAGGTACCGGTGGCCGCCGGCGACACCCTCATCGTGGACGAACGGTTCGTCGAAGCGGCCCACGACCGGGGCATGGCCGTGCACGTGTGGACGATCGAGGAGGAGGAGGAGATGGACCGCCTCTGCGACCTCGGGGTCGACGGCATCATCACCGACCGCCCCACCGCCCTGGTGGGCGTGCTCGACCGGCGCGGTGCCTCGTGGATCCCGTGACGGTGCCTGGTCGGCCCTGTCCGGTGGCACCTCGCGGGTGCGGGAACCGCCGCGCCGCGACGGCGTGCCGTGCCGGAGCGGTCAGCCCCGACCGCAGTTCGGCTTGCGGCCGTGGTTGGCCTTCTTCTTCGCCCGGATCTTGCGCTTGTTGGTTCGCTTCGACATGGCCCGGTCAGGCTAGTCGCCCGCACGGCGCGGCACCAACCGGGTACCGACGGCGCTCCCGGCACGGCACGGGGCCGGGGCGGGTCGGCGGGTCATGAGCTGGCTGCTGCGCGACGGCACCGTGCTGGCATCGGCCCAGGTGGCGGACACGTTCGCCCAGCGGGCACGCGGTCTGCTGGGGCGCCGGGGCTACGAGGGGGCGATGGTCTTCCCCGACACGCGCATGGTGCACACCCTCGGCATGCACTTCCCGATCGACGTGGCCTTCTGCGACCGCGACCTGAAGGTGGTCGACACGGTGACCATGCGCCCGTGGCGGCTCGGGCGTCCCCGGCGTGGCGGGCGGATGGTCATCGAGGCCGAAGCCGGTGCCTTCGGACGATGGGACCTGACGGCCGGGGACCAGCTCGAGATCAGGCCGTGAACGACCGGGACCCGTCCCGCACCGCCCGTGCCCGCGGGGGCGGGGGCGACACGCAGGGCGGCGGGGGCGGTGTGCAGGCAGCCGGGGGTGGCACGCAGGCAGCCGAGGGTGGGCGCACCGCCGGGGTTGTGGTGCTGGTCGGCACGCCCATCGGCAACCTGGGCGACCTGAGCGCCCGGGCGGCGGCGGCCCTGGCCGGTGCGACCGTCGTCTACTGCGAGGACACGCGGCGCACGCGAGCGCTCATGGCCCACGCCGGGATCACCGGTGTGCCGTTGCGGTCGATGCACGCCCACAACGAACGGGCACGTGCCGCCGAGGCGGTGGCGGCGGCGCTGGCCGGCTCGACGGTCGCCGTCGCCACCGACGCCGGCATGCCTGGCGTGTCCGATCCCGGCGAGCAGGTTGTCGCGGCGGCGGTCGAGGCCGGTGTGGCGGTGACGGTCGTGCCGGGGCCGTCGGCGCCGGTGACGGCACTGGTGGTGAGCGGGCTCCCGACCGATCGCTTCTGCTTCGAGGGGTTCCTGCCGAGGAGCGGAGCTGACCGCCGGGCCCGGCTGGAGGCCATCGCCGGGGCGGACCGGACCACGGTGTGCTTCGAGGCGCCGGGCCGGGCGGCGGCCACGTTGCGGGACCTGCTCGACGCGTGCGGCCCGGACCGGCCGGTGGCCGTGGCCCGCGAGCTGACCAAGCTGCACGAGGAGGTGTGGCGGGGGGTGCTGGCCGGGGCGGTGGCGTGGGCCGAGGCGGGTGAGGTGCGCGGCGAGGTGGTCCTGGTCGTGGGTGCCGCACCCCGGCGAGCGGTGGAGGTGGACGACGACGCCATCCGTGCCGCGGTGGCGGATCGCCGGGCGTCGGGGGAGCGCACCCGTGGCGCGGTCGACGCGGTCGCCGCCGAGCTCGGGGTCTCGAGACGCCGGGTGTACGCCATCGCGGTGGGACAGGCGCCGGCCACCGGACCCGCCGGGAACGATCTCGGTGCTCGGGGTGTTCTCCGTGGTGGCGGTCGCTGAGGCCCGCTGCCCGGAGCCCGGTGGCTCCGGTCCGGACGTTGAGGGAAGGAAACGACGATGTTCTTCGGACGCCGTGACGAGTCCGTGCTGGACGACAGCCGGGCCCCGGCCATCGAGCCCGACGACGTGCCCGCCGGACTGGAGCGGGCCGCGTTCGCCGCCGGGTGCTTCTGGGGTGTCGAGGACGTCTTCCGGGAGGTCCCCGGTGTCGTCGACGTCGTCGTCGGCTACGAGGGCGGGCAGACGTCCGAACCCACCTACGAGGCCGTGTGCACCGGGCGGACCGGGCACGCGGAGACGGCGCTGGTCACGTTCGACCCGACCGTCGTCGGGTACGACGCCCTCCTCGAGGCGTTCTTCCGCCATCACGACCCGACGACGCCCAACCGGCAGGGGCCCGACGTCGGCACCCAGTACCGGTCGGCCGTCTTCACCCATGGTCCCGTCCAGGAGCGCCTGGCCCGTGAGGCGCTGGAGTCCTACGCCGCGCGGTTCCGGCGACCGATCGTGACCGAGGTCGTCCCGGCCACCACCTTCTGGCCCGCCGAGGCCTACCACCAGGGGTTCACCGCCCGCACCGGCCGCGGTGCGTGCCACGTGGCCAACTGGTAGGGCGCCGACCGTTCCTCGGGGCGGGACCCGACGGGGGGAGACCCGGTCGGAGCGCGGACCCCCGGCGACGCCATGGGCCTTCGTTCGCCCTGCACCGGCGGTGGGTACGCTACCGGCAGTGTCCCGCTTCTACGTCACCACGCCCATCTACTACGTGAACGACGCGCCCCATGTGGGGCACGCCTACGCCACCGTCAACGCCGACGCCATGGCCAGGTGGCACCGCCTGGTCGGTGACGACGTGTTCTTCCTGACCGGGACGGACGAGCACGGCCAGAAGGTGGCCCGGGCCGCCGAGGAGAACGGTGTGACGCCCCAGGAGTGGACCGACCGCCTGTCGGCGCACTTCGCCGAGGCGTGGGCCGCGCTCGACATCTCCAACGACGACTTCATCCGGACGACGGAGCCCCGCCACTACCAGGCGGTGCAGCAGTTCCTCCAGGTCATCTACGACAACGGCTACATCACGAAGGACGTCTACCGGGGCCTGTACTGCGTCTCGTGCGAGCAGTACTACGCCGAGGAGGAGCTCGAGGGTGGTACCCGGTGCCCGGTGCACCGCCGCCCGGTGGAGCTCCTCGAGGAGGAGAACTACTTCTTCCGGCTCAGCGCCTTCGAGGACCGCCTCGTCGCCTGGTACGAGTCGGAACCCGGAGCGGTGGCCCCCGAGTCCAAGCGCAACGAGGCGCTCAGCTTCATCAAGGGCGGCCTGCGGGACATCTCCATCACCCGCACGTCGATCGACTGGGGCGTGCCCGTCCCCTGGGACCCGGGGCACGTCTTCTACGTCTGGTACGACGCGCTGGTGAACTACCTGACGGCCATCGGCTACGGCCGGGACGACGAGCGGTTCGCCGCCTGGTGGCCGGCCGTCCACCACCTCATCGGCAAGGAGATCATCCGCTTCCACTGCGTCTGGTGGCCTGCGATGTGCATGGCCGCCGGCATCGACCCCCCCGCCCACGTGCAGGTGCACGGGTGGCTGCTGGTCGGGGGCGAGAAGATGTCGAAGTCCAGCCTGAACAAGATCGCCCCCGACGACCTGGTCGCCACCTACGGGGTCGATCCCCTCCGCTACCACCTCCTGCGGGACACGCCCCTCGGGGCCGACGGCGACTTCTCGGCCGAGGGGATCACGGCCCGCTACAACGCCGACCTGGCCAACAACCTGGGGAACCTGACCGCCCGTGTGGCGGCGGTGGTGGCGTCGAAGTGCGGGGGTGTGGGTCCGGCCCCCGACCCGGACAGCCGGCTCGCCGCCGTGGCCGCCGACGTCGTGGTCGAGACGATGACGGCATGGAACCGTTTCCAACCCCATCTCGGCCTCGAGGCCACCTGGCGCCTCATCCGCGAGACCAATGCCGAGCTCGAGGCGACCGAGCCATGGAAGGCCGAGCCGGGGCCGGCGGTGGACGCCGTCCTCGGCAGTGCCCTCGAGGCCCTGCGCATCGTGGCCGTGCTGGCGTCGCCGGCCATGCCGTCGACGTCTCGGGAGATCCACCGCCGGATCGGCCTGGACGACGACCCCACGGCCACCCGGGTCCCCGACGGGGTCGCCTGGGGCGGGTACCCGGGGGGCCTGCCGGTGGAGAAGGGCAGCCCGCTCTTCCCCCGGCTGCAGGCGCCGTGAGCGCCGCCGGTGCGGCCGCCACGTCGGAGCCCGGCGTGGACGCCGTCGTCGCCTGGGTCGACTCCCACTGCCACCTCCAGGGGGAGTACGGCGAACGTACCGGCGACCTGGCCGGGATCCTGGCCCGGGCCGGCGAGTCGGGCGTGACCACCATGGTGTGCGTGGGCACCGACGCCCGGACGTCGGCGGAGGCGGTGGCCCTGGCTCGCGACCTGGCCGGACCGGGTTCCCCGGCATGGGTCGACGGGATCTCCGTCCGCGCCACCGTCGGGCTCCATCCCCACGAGGCGAGCGCCGGGATCAACGGCGTGGTGGAGGTGCTCGACGAGGCCGGCACCCCGTCGGGACCGTCCCCCGGCCTGGTGGTGGCCGTCGGCGAGTGCGGTCTCGACTACCACTACGACCACTCGCCCCGCGACGTGCAGCGGGAGGCGTTCGCCGCCCAGGTCGCACTGGCCGCGCAGCGCGACCTGGCGCTGGTCATCCACACGCGCGACGCGTGGGACGACACCTTCGCCGTGCTGGCCGAGGTCGGGGTCCCCGGTCGCACCGTCTTCCACTGCTTCACCGGTGGGCCGGACGAGGCCCGCCGGGCGCTCGAGATCGGCGCCTACGTCTCGTTCAGTGGCATCGTGACCTTCGCCAACGCCGACGACGTGCGGCAGGCCGCCGCCGCCTGCCCGCTCGATCGCATCCTGGTCGAGACGGACGCGCCGTTCCTCACCCCGGTGCCCCACCGCGGCGCGCCCAACGAGCCGTCGTTCGTGCCACTGGTCGGTGCCGCCGTCGCCGCGGCGAAGGGCCTGCCCGTCCCGGCCGTCGCCGCAGCCACCACGGCGAACGCACGGGCCGTGTTCCGGATCTGACCGCCGCTGACCGCCGCTGACCGCCGCCGACCGCCGCCGACCGCCGCTGACCGCACCGGGGCGACGTCGGGGGACGTCGGCGCGATGCCGGGGTGGCATCGGGGCCGGTCGGGCGGGGCGACGGTCGCCGCCGTGACCTGGGAGCGGCGGCATCCCGCCATGTGATTCTGGACACGAGTGGTTACTGCGGGTAACACCGACCTGGCCACTCAGTTTGCGGCCGGCCGGCCGCCCTGCCTAGCGTGAGGTCTGCGACCGCAGTGTTACTGCGGTCGCTTTGCATTCGCCGCCGGGTTCATCGCGGCAGTGCCGTCGCCTTGGAGGAGGCGACGTAGACAGTGTCCCCAGGGAAAGGGTTGGAGATCTGAGGACCTCGGAACGAGGGAGCGGGCGGTATGTCGCCGCTGCGCTCCTCTGCGGAGCGCTGCTCGTTGCGCCGCTCCTCGGACTGGACAGTGGTACTGCGGCCGGTGTGGCCGCCCCGGCATCGGGGAACGACCACGGGACCCGCTTCAGCGGTCCCCGGCGAGCCGACCCCCGGTGGGTCCTGGCGTCTGCCACCGAATCGGCGACGTCGACCACGGTGCCGTCACCGCCGACCACGGTGCCGTCACCGCCGACCACCGTGGCTCCGGCGCCCCCGCCCACCACCGTGCCGTCGCCGCCGACCACCGAGGCTCCGGCGCCCACGCCCACCACCGAGCCGGCGCCTCCGCCGACCACCGAGCCGGCGCCGCAGACCCAGCCTGTGGTGCAGACCACGCACCAGGCCGTGGGCGAGGCCACCTGGTACGGCGCCAGCCCGGGCACGTGTGCCAGCCCCTGGCTCCCGTTCGGCACCGAGCTCACGATCACCAACGACGCCAACGGTGCCACCACCACCTGCGTGGTCGACGACCGCGAGGCCGACCAGAGCCGGGTGGTCGACCTGGCCCCGGCCACCTTCAGCCAGATCGCCCCGCTGTCCGAGGGCGTCATCACCGTCACCCTCAGCTGGTAGCCGGCCGGGCCGCGCCCGGCGCTGTCGCGCCCGCGCCGGGCCGGTGCCACACTGGCGGGGTGACGCATTCGCGAGTGCAGGTCCTCGACCTGTTGCGATCCGGGGACCTCCGGCCCAGCAGGGCGCTGGGCCAGAACTTCGTCGCCGATGCCAACACCGTCCGGCGGATCGCCCGCCTGTCCGGTGTCGGACCGGATGACCGCGTCGTGGAGATCGGCGCCGGCCTGGGGTCCCTGACGTTGGCATTGGCCGAGACGGGGGCGGCGGTGACCGCCGTCGAGGTGGACCGGCACCTGCTGCCGGTGCTGCGGGAGCTGTGCGAGCCGGCGGGGGTGCGGGTCGTGGCCGAGGATGCCACCCGCCTGGACTGGGGTGTGCTGCTCGGGCCGGGTGGGCCGGGTGGGCCGGGTGGGCCGGGTGGGCCGGAACGACCCTGGACCCTGGTGGCCAACCTGCCCTACAACGTGGCTGTTCCCATCGTCATCCGTGCCCTGGAGGAGGCGCCCGCCGTCGGCTCCCTGCTCGTCATGGTCCAACGGGAGGTGGGGGAGCGCCTGGTCGCCACCGCAGGGGACCCCGCCTTCGGGGCGGTGTCGGTCAAGATCCGCTACTGGGGGCGGCCCTCGCTGGTCGGCCGGGTCCCGGCGTCGGTGTTCGTCCCCCGCCCCAAGGTGGAATCCGTCCTCGTCCGGATCGAACTCCACCGGGACGGCGCAGATGCCGCCGCTCGTACCGGCATGTCCCCATGGCCGCTCGACCCCGCCGCCTACCAGCGCGTCTTCGCCGTCGTGCGGGCCGGCTTCGCCCAGCGCCGCAAGATGCTCCGCCGCTCCCTCGACGGCGTGGTGCCGCCCGAGGCGTTCACCGCCACCGGGGTCCCCCCGACGGCCCGGGCCGAGGAGCTCGACCTGCACCGGTGGGTGGCACTGGCCCGGTGGGCACCTGGCGATCCTCCCGCCGTGCCCGAGCCGGCGGTGGCCCCGGGGGAACGGGGCTGGTGACCCGACCGCCGGTGCGCGCTCCCGATGGCGGGGCCCGGTGATGGACCGGATGGGCACGGCGGTGGAGCTGTCGGCGCCGGCCAAGCTGACGCTCGACCTCCGGGTCACGGGAACCCGCCCCGACGGGTACCACGAGCTGGAGGCCGAGATGGTCGCGCTCGACCTGGCCGACACCCTGTTCGTCGGCCCGGGCGACGGTCTGGTCATCGAGGCCGACCTGGCCGCACCGGGTGAGCGCATGCAGGCGCCCGTCCCGATCTCTGCCGGTCCCGACAACCTGGTGTCACGCGCCCTGGCCGCCGTGGATCGCCGCGCGTCGGTCCGACTGGTCAAGCGGATCCCGGCAGGTGCCGGGCTCGGCGGTGGGTCGTCGGACGCGGCGGCGATCCTGCGGTGGGCCGGCTGCGACGACGTCGGCGTGGCCGCCAGGCTCGGTGCCGACGTGCCGTTCTGCCTGCGCGGTGGTCGAGCACTGGTCACCGGCATCGGCGAGGTGGTGGCGCCGTTGCCGTTCGTGGCCCGGTCGTTCGTCCTGTGCCTGCCGCCGTTCGGCGTGGACACCGCGGCCGTCTATCGGATGTGGGACCACCTCCGCTTACGGGGGGCCCGGCTGGACCCGGCGGAGGGGAACGACCTCACACCGGCTGCGCTGGTCGTCGAGCCTCGCCTGGCGCGGTGGCGCGACGTCCTCGGCGAGGTGTCCGGCCAGTCGCCGAGGTTGGCGGGCAGCGGGTCGACGTGGTTCGTGGAGGGCACCCTGGACGAGGTCGGCCTCTCCGGGCGCTCCGCACTGGCCCTCGGACACGAGCGGGCCGTACTCATCGAGTCGGCGACGCTCCCGCCGCACCCGGTGGGGCCGGCCGCATCGGCTGTGCGGGGACGCGCCTGACCGGGCGGCTCGGGTCCGGCTACTTGCCGGCCCGGCGCTGCCAGCGCGTGGCCTTCAGCATCTTCTTGTGCTTCTTCTTGCGCATGCGCTTGCGGCGCTTCTTGATCAGGGATCCCATGGCGGAGGGCAGGCTAGCCGACAGTGGGGGTCCACCGCCATGTGGACGGCGACCGCCACCGTCGCCGTGGCTGCGGGCCGGCGATGCCCGTCACGGCCTGTCCTCCGGGTCCACCTCGGTCCGGGGCCCGACCGGGCGGCCGGAGATGCGGCCCGGGGGACGGCGGGACGGAGCGCCGCCCCCTGCCGGGAACTGCATGCGGAACACGGCGCCGCCGCCGTCGGCGTTGCCGGCGGTGACCGTGGCACCCTCGTCCTCGGCCACCTGGGCCACGATGGCCAGCCCGAGGCCGGAACCGGGTTTCCCCCGGGCCGCCGGGGACCGGTAGAAACGGTCGAAGAGGTGGGGGAGGTCGGAGGAGTCGATGCCGGGACCGTGGTCCCGCACCTCGACGACACCGCCCCGGCACGACACCTCGACGACGCCCCCGTCCGGGCTCCACTTCAGCGCGTTGTCGAGCAGGTTCCCCACGGCACGCCCGATGCGCACGCGGTCGCCCACGACCCACGTGGGCTCCACGACGGACCGGAATTCGACGCCCCTGCTCCGGCCGTGGGTGGTGGCGGTCGTCACCGCTTCGGTCACCACCCAGTCCAGGCGGGTGGCGCCGAGTGTGCGGTCCGGGCGCTCGCCGCGAGCCAGCTCCACCAGGTCGGCCACCAGGGTGGTGAGCTCGTCGAGCTGGGTGATCACGTCGCCGATGAGCACCTGGCGCTCGGCGGGATCGAGCTCGTCGAGCCGGCGGGCCACCTCCATGTTGGTCCGCAGGCTGGTGAGCGGGGTGCGGAGCTCGTGCCCGGCGTCCACCACCAGCTGGCGCTGGGCCTCGCGGGAGCGGTCGACCGCTTCGAGCAGGCGGTTGAAGGCCCGGCGCAGCCGGCCGAGCTCGTCGCGGCCGCCGGGTTCCAGCCGCTGGGAGACGTCGATCGTCTCGGCCAGCTCCTCGATCGACCCGGTGAGGGCGTTCAGGGGCACGAAGGCGGTCCTGCCCACCAGCAGGCCGAGGATGACCGCCAGGGCGGTCCCGGCGGCGGCGATGGCCCACAGGTCGAGGACCAGGTGGCGGAGCTCCTGGTCGACGCCGGTCAGGGGCGACGTGAGGACGAGGGCGCCTCCGGACGGGAGGGCCAGGATGATGTTGCCCACCCGGTACTCGAAACCGACGGGAAGCGGGGTGACCAGTTCCCGGGCGTCGACGCCGGACACCGTGACGTCGGCGGAGAACCCGGGGACGTTGCCGGACCCGCCGGCCACCGCCTTGGTGGCGGCGGAGATCGGCACCAGGCCGGGGATGGACGGGTTGCCGTTGGCGTCGACGACGAGGAAGCAGCTGGCGCCGTTGCAGCTCTCGGGGATGGCGGGCAGGGTCTCGTGGCTGGTGAGAACCTGCGCCGTTTGGATCAGGGCATCGTCGATGGAGCCGATGAGCGAGTCACGGGCGACGACGTAGGCGGCGATGGACGCCAGCACCACGGCGACGACCACGGCGGTGGTGGCCGCCACGACCAGGCGGGCCCGGAAGGTCACGGTGTCACCGTGGTCGGCGGGCGGGGCCGGCGGCGTGCATCAGGCCTCGCGGAGCACGTAGCCGACGCCCCGGGCGGTGTGGATGAGGCGGGGTTCGCCGCCGGCCTCCGTCTTGCGCCGGAGGTAGCCGATGTAGACGGCCAGTGAGTTGGTTCCCGAGTCGAACGTGTACCCCCAGACCCGGTCGAGGATCGTCTCGCGTGTCAGGACCTGGCGGGGGTGCCGGAGGAGGAGCTCGAGCAGGTCGAACTCGATCCGGGTGAGGGGAAAGGTGCGGTCGCCCCGCCGGCCCTCGCGGGTGGCCGGGTCGAGCTCCAGGTCGGCGAAGGTCAGGCTGCCGGGCGCGTCGTCCGGGCGGCGCCGGAGGAGGGCGCGCAGGCGAGCCAGCAGCTCGGCCAGGGCGAACGGCTTCACCAGGTAGTCGTCGGCGCCGGCGTCGAGCCCTTCGACCCGGTCCCCGATGGCGTCGCGGGCGGTCAGCATGAGGATGGGCGTGTCGTCGCCGGCGGCCCGCAGGCGTCGGCAGACCTCGATCCCGTCGAGAGTCGGCAACTGGAGGTCCAGGACGACGGCGTCGGGTCGGTCGGCCGCGACCACCTGGAGCGCCGGGGGGCCGTCGGCCACCACGGCCACCGCGTAGCCTTCGAGACGCAGGGCGCGGCTGAGCGACGAGCTCACGGCTGGATCGTCGTCCACGACGAGGATGTTCACGGTGCCTCCGGGTGCGAGGGCGGACCCTGCTCTCGGGGCGAAGCCTAGCGGGAGTTTCCGGGCTAGCTCCTGACCGGCTGACGTTCTTCCAGGTGAACGGCTGTATCTGAGCTGGCGGGCTGTATTACCT
>JAJZAC010000042.1 GCA_021799615.1 Actinomycetes bacterium | reverse complement strand
TCCGCTTGGCCGCCTGGATCCCCGCCACTCTCGCCGTCGCCAGAACATCTCCCTTGGTGATCGCGTTGTTCGCCACCTTGGCGGTCGTCTCGGGAAGCATCGAGACCTGACACCGAGCAAGAGCCCGACGGTGAGTGGGCTCCTTCGGCGAGATGTCGACCATACGGGCCCCACCGAGCGGATCGAGGTGGCTCAGGCCACGGCTGGTCACCGTCCGCTCCCATCGTGCACGGCAAGAGTCTAGGCGACACCGGCGGGGGTGGTGCCAGCGATCCGGTGGACGCCGGTGGATGTTGGCACTCAAGTAGCTAGACTGCTAACAGTCTTCGAGCGTCGCCCGTCGCCGTCGGGCGGTCGCCGAAACGCTTTACACGAATCGAGGGGAGACGGAGCACGTGCCCACGTACGAGTACAACTGCCCGACCTGCAACCGGAACTTCGACGTGGTCCAGTCCTTCGAGGACGACCCCCTGACCGTGTGCCCGACCTGCGGTTCCCCTGTCCGGAAGGTGTTCGGCAGCGTGGGCATCGTCTTCAAGGGCAGCGGCTTTTACAAGACGGACAGCCGCAGTGGCAACGGAGCCTCGGGGACAAACTCGGTGCCACGGACGTCCGACGGCCCGTCGACCGGCGGGGGCACCGCAGACACGAGCTCGCCGTCGGCGGCGTCGGACAACCCCTCTTCCGGCAGCAAAGCGGGCCCGCCCGCCCCGCCCCCTACCGCCGCGTCCTCCACCACTGCCGCCGCTGGGGCCTGACCACCGTCGGAGAGGGCGGACCACCCCTCACCCCAGGTGGCCACCGCGTCACGAATCACGGTCGACGGACCGACGTGCGCGCCCTAACATGCAAGCATGGACCGCGGGGATCTCGATCGACTGCTTCGGATGCTGTCGGAGCTCGACGGCTCGGACCTGCACATGAAGGCCGGGGCGCCGCCGCGCCTGAGGGTCGGCGGCCTACTGCGGACACTGGAGGACGAACCGAAGTTCGCCGCTGCCGAGACCGAAGACATCGCCCGGTCGATCATGCAGCCCACCATCCTCGAACACTTCGAGAAGCATCACGAGGTCGACTTCGCCTACAGCGTGCCCGGCCTCGGGCGGTTCCGCGTGAACGCCTTCTACCAGCGTTCGTCGGTGGCCATGGCCATGCGGCGGGTGCGCACCAATGCGGCGACCATCGGTGAGCTCGGGCTTCCCGACGTCGTCCAGCGCCTGTCCGAGGAGCATCGAGGCCTCGTCCTCGTGACCGGGCCCACCGGTTCCGGCAAGACCACGACCTTGGCGGCCATGATCGACCACATCAACCACACCCGTGCCTGCCACGTCGTCACGATCGAAGACCCGGTCGAGTACCTCCACTCAGACGACCTCGCTGCGATTGACCAGCGCGAGGTCGGCTTCGACACCGACAGCTTCGGCTCTGCCATGCGGGTCGTCCTCCGGCAGGATCCCGACGTGATCCTCGTGGGCGAGATGCGTGACGTGGAGACCGTCTCCGCCGCGCTGACCGCAGCAGAGACGGGTCACCTCGTCTTCTCCACACTCCACACGATCAACTCGACGGAGACCATCAACCGGATCGTCGACTTCTTCCCACCCCACCAGCAGAACCAGGTCCGTGTCAGCCTTGCCGGGTCCCTGAAGGGAATCATCTGTCAGCGCCTCATCCCGATGACCGACGGCCAGAATCGAATCCCCGCCCTCGAGATCCTGGTTGTGAACGGCCGGATCCAACAGGCCATCGTCGACCCCGTCCAGACGGCCGACATCGAGGGGATCGTCGCCGACGGCGAGTACTACGGCATGCGCACCTTCGACCAGTCCCTCGTCGACCTCGTGGCCAAGGGAAGTGTCGACCTGCGCGAAGCCATGACGGCTGCCACCAATCCCCATGACCTCAAGGTCCTGCTCGAGCGACGCGGGATCCTCCAGACCGGGCAGTACGCCGCCGCCAACTACGGCTGAGGCGGTTCGCGCACCCGGAGAGCGCAGACCAGCCGGCGCTGTCGGCAATCCCTGCACGCGTTTCGGCGCACTCGGCCCGAGAGGCGATGCAGCATCACCCGCACCACGGCGACCTCGAGGCGCGTCTGAGCATCGCCCGTGGGACAGCACCGCCCGGCATCCCCGTCGGCAAAGTCCGGAAGCGGGTCAGCCCGTGCGCACCCGCCCGGCGGCTCCCGAAAAACAGGTAAAGGCGCGGGCAGTATCGGGACGACAACTACGGATGATCCCGCTAGTGGAAGGGGGGCACGCGCTATGGTGATCCAGGTCTCGGCCCTCCAGGTTCGGGGCCGGGGGAAGCGTGCGACGTATGTCGGAGCGTCTCGCCGTCTTCGGTGCGACGCGAGGGGAGCAAGTGCATGGCACAGCTGATCGTGGGTCTCGACATCGGGACGAGTGCAGTCCGAGCCGCCGAGCTTGACGTCGGCCCTTCGCAGCCGGTCCTCCACACCTACGGCCAGGTCGGCCTGCCCCCGGGCGCCGTCGTGGACGGCGAGGTCCGCGACGGCGGCGCCGTTTCCGAGGCGCTCCGGCGCCTGTGGGGCAACGGTCAGTTCTCCAGCAAGCGCGTTGTCGTCGGGATCGCCGGGCTCCGAGCCATCACCCGTGAGATCGACATCCCCCACGTGCCGGACAACGAAGTGGAGATGGCCGTCCGGTACCAGTCGGAAGAGGTCATCCCGTTCCCGCCCGATCAAACGATCCTCTCGTCGCAGGTGCTGTCCGACTACACGGACGCCGAAGGTCAGCAGATGCGCCGCGTCCTGGTGGCCGCGGCGCACAGCGACCTGGTGGGCAGCGTGATCGGTGCCGTCGAGAGCGCCGGCCTGACCGTCGATCAGGTCGATCTCGATTCCTCAGCGCTGGTTCGGGCCGTGTCTGCGCAGAGTGTCGCGGGGCAGACGGAAGCGATCGTCTCGATCGGTGCCGGGCTGACCATCATCGTCATCCATCAGGACGGGCGACCACAGTTCGTCCGGACCGTGGGCACCGGGGGCAACGCCACGACCGCCGCGATCTCCAGCGCGCTCGATATGCCCCTCAGCGACGCCGAGATCCTCAAGCGCCGGCTGGGGGAGGGCACGCCGCAGGTCCAGTCGGCACTGCGGCCGGCGGAGGCCAGTATCAACGAGGTCGTCGGCGAGATCCGCAACTCGCTCCAGTACTTCGCTTCGCTCCCAGGCCGCAGTCCGGTGGCCCGTGTGCTCATGACCGGCGGCGGGTCCTATCTCTTCGGGCTCCTGCCGGCGCTCGAGTCCCAGGTACGGATCCCCGTCCAGATGGTCTCGCCCCTGAGCCGGTTGGACATGTCGAAGGTCCCGCTCTCGTCTGAGCAGGCGGCGCAGGTCGCTGGCGTGCTCACGACGCCGATCGGCCTGGCGCTGCCCGAGACGAATCCCGCCGTCAAGAAATTCAACCTTCTTCCGCCCGAGGTCGCCAAGCGGGCGCGGATCGGACGGATCCAGCAACGGACCATCGCCGCCGCGGCGGCGGTCGTCGTGCTGCTCGCCCTCTACGGGGGATACCAGATGTTCCGTGCCCACCAAGCCCAGAACGACGTGAACGCCTTGAACGGGCAGATCTCCACACTCCAGTCAGAGATCCCCCGCTACTCCGTGGTGACAGCGGCCAACGACGCGTACAACCAAGGTGTCCAACGCCGGACCACCGTCTTGAAGGCGGCGGTCGACTGGCCGTTGGCCTTCACCGGCATGGTCAATGCGACGCCCGGCGGAGCTACACCGATCGCGGTCACGTCCTTCGACGGATCGACGAACGCCACCACCGCGGCATCCACCCCGTCCAGCGCCACCCAGGGTCCGCAAGCTGCCTCGATCGGCACCGTCAAGTTGAACCTGATGGGTCCTGGGCCGGGGCTGGCCAGCCCTCGTGCCTGGACGATCGCCATGTCGATACCCGGTGGCCTCTTCGGCAATCCGGTGATCCCCTCCAGCACCACCAACACCAACGGCAGCGTCAGCTTCCCGTCCACCGTCTCCATCCTGCCCAAGGCGAGTCTCCTCAACAACAAGGGGCTGCAATGAACGTCGTCCAGGAATACCGGAACCCCATCCTGATCGGCGTCGGGGGACTCGTCGTCGCTATCGTGCTCTGGTTGGCGTGGATTTCGCCGCAAAGCAGTCATCTGAGCGACCTCAACAGCCAGAAGACCCAGTTGCAGAGCAAGGTTCAATCGCTAAATTCCCAATTGGTGTCACTGCGCACAGAAAAACAGCAGATCCCGACCAAGTGCGCCAAGCTCACCAAGATCACCACACAGATACCGAGCGTGCTGACGCCCGCGGACCTGGCGAACGAGCAGGCCACGTTCTTCAACCAGCTCACCAACATCGGCACGTCGTCACAGGTGGTCATCCCGACGTTCGGTTTCGGCACGACGACCTCGTCTCCCAGTTCATCCGGCACCTCGTCAGGATCCACCGGCGTGGTACCGGTACCGGTGACGATGACGGTCACGGGGACGTACTCCCAGATGACGTCGTTCATCAGTCAGCTCGACAGCTTCCCCCGCCTCTTCACCATCCAGACCTTCTCGCTCAAGCTCTCTACGGCTACCGGCGGTGGTGCGGGTACCGGCGGTGGTGCATCTGGCACCTCGGCGCCTCCCCTCTGGGTCGGAGGTGCTCCGACGCCGGCCGGTGCGGGCCCATACACGCTGAGCATCTCCGGTGACATCTACTACACAACGGCGAAGAACCCGCTTGCCGCCTGCAGCAAGGCCGAGAAGCTCCCGCTCTCCTGACCGCCCTCTGGCGCGCGGTGACGTGCCAGCCGCCGCACCTGTCGGACAGCAGTCAGACGCCGCTCACCTGCACGTCGGCGATGGCCAGGGTCTGACCGGCGGCGATCCCCGGGAGCCACTCCACGTCGGCACCGATGGCCACCACCGAATGGAGCATCCGTTGCAGGGTCGACGCCACCGTCACCTCGCGCACAGGCTCGGCCAGCACGCCGCCCCGGATCATCAGGCCCTCGACGCCTACCGAGAAGTCGCCACTGATGGGGTTCACGCCCGAGTGCACGCCGGTCACCGACTGGATGAACAGCCCCTCGCCCACCGCGGCCAGCACGCCGGCCTGGTCCAGGTCGCCGGCGCCTGGTGACAGTGCCAGGGCGCGGGGCCCGGCACCGGGAGTCGAGGCGAAGCCGCCGCGAACAGCGGAGCCGGTCGACACCGTGCCCGCCCGCGATGCCGATTCGGTGTCGTAGAGGAACTGGCGCAGCACACCCCCGTCGATGAGGACGTTGCGGCGGCAAGCCAACCCCTCGCCGTCGTAGGGTGCTGCCGCGTAGGCGCGTGGGTCGGTGGGGTCGTCGACGAGGGTGACGGCCGGATCGGCGACCTGCTCCCCCAGGCGCCCAGCAAAGAAGGATCGCCCTTTGGTGACGGCCTCGCCCGACAGTGCCGACGAGATCACGCCGAGGATGGTGGTGGCCACCCGCCGGTCGAAGACGGCCGTCACCCGGCCCGAGGCTCCCTTGGTGGCGCCCAGCATCCGCACGGCGCGCTCCACCGCGTCGTCGACCGCCACACCGGGGTCGATGTCGGCGAAGCCCCGCCCGACCGAGTAGCCCCCGCCCGTCTGACTGCCCGAGCCGTCGGCGGCGATGACCGAGGCCGAGACGTACCCTGACGTGCGGCGCCACGTGGCACGGATCCCCGTCGTCGACACCAGCGCCGCCTGGACGATGCCGTCGCCGTAGTCGACCGAGTCCACCTGGCGGATACGGGCGTCGGCGGACCGGGCCCGGCGCTCGGTGTCGAGGGCCAGCTCGACCTTGGCGGCGGTGTCCACGCTGGCGAGGTCCGGATCCCACACGTCGACGCCGGCGGCGGCCACCCCGTCGGGCTCGGCCAGGCGCACGTGCTCGTCGGGCGTGGCGTACTCGGCGTTGTCGCGCGCCTCGGCCAGGGCCTGGGCCACCACGGCGGGATCGAGCGAACCAGCCCAGGCGAACCCCAGGCGACCGTCGCGCACGACCCGGATGCCGATGCCGGCCGATGCCGCCGACGTCAGCGCCTCGACGTCGCCGTTGTAGGCCCGGATCTCGGTGTCGACGCCGCTGACCACGTAGGCCTCGATCCCCTCGCCGCCGCTCGCCTGTCCGACGACCCGGGCGGCCACGTCGAGCAGGAGCTCGCCGTCGACCGCTGCGCCGGTCGGCTCCCCCGCTGGCGCCCCACCCACCGTCCGCTCCGTGCTCACGCCGCCGTCCCCCCGATGGTCACGCCGGTGATCCGCAAGGTCGCCTGGCCGCAGCCGACGGGCACGCTCTGGCCGTCCTTCCCACACGTACCGGGCGTCATGGCGAAGTCGTCGGCCACCGCGTCGACGCGGCGGAGGACCTCGGGGCCGTTGCCGATGAGATTGGCGTCGCGCAAGGGCTCGGTGATCTTCCCTCCTTCGATGAGGTACGCCTCCGTCGTACCGAAGACGAAGTCGCCGGTCGTGGTGTTGACCTGCCCGCCGCCCAGCTTGGCGACGTAGACACCGTGCGGCGTCTGGGCGACGATCTCCTCGGGATCGTCGGTGCCAGGGAGCAGGAAGGTGTTGGTCATCCGCACCATGGGCAGGTGCTGGTAGCTCTGCCGGCGACCGTTGCCCGACGAGTGGCGCCCCTCTGCCCGGGCCCGCAGGAAGTCCCACATGTACTCGGTCAAGACGCCGTGGTCGATGAGCACGTTCCGTTGTGACGGGCGGCCCTCGTCGTCGATGCCCGCGGTGCCCCACTCGGTGCCGACCGACCCGTCGTCCACCAGGGTCACGAGCGGGCTGGCCACCAGCTGGCCGACCTTGCCGGCGTAGACGGACGCCTCCTTGGCGATGTGGTCGGCCTCGAGACCGTGGCCGCACGCCTCGTGGAACAGGATGCCCCCGCTGCCGCCGGCCAGGACGACCGGTAGCTCGCCGGAGGGGGCCGGCCGGGCCGCCAGCTTGGTCAGGGCCCGTACGGCCGCCTCGGTGGCGAGCTCCTCCACCGGCACCTCGTCGAAGAGCTCGAAGCCGACGGTACGGGCGGCCGTCTCGAACCCGGTCTGCATGCCCGTGTCGCCGACGGCCACACACGACACGGAGAACCGGGTCCGCACCTGGTCGTCCCGGTGGTGGACCCCGTCGGAGTTGGCAACGAGGATCTGGCGACGGGAACCGCCGTAGCCGGCCTGGACCTGCGAGATGGCGCCCCCGGCACCACGGGCGGTGTCGTCGGCCCGGCGGAGAAGCTCGAGCACCTGGGCCTTGGACGCCGGCCCGGCCGCACCGGCGCCCCCCGCCCGCCGGCCCGGCACCGGCCCTGCAGGCGGACCCAGGGGGGTCGCCGTGACCGTGCGGGCCCCGCCGGCGCTGCGCGCCACGGCAGCGGCCGCCCGTGCCGCCGCCATGAGGCCCGGCTCGCTCAGATCGGCCGTGTGGGCGAAGCCGGTCGTCTCCCCGACCACCACCCGGATACCGGCGCCCCGGTCGTGACCGGACGAGAGCTGTTCGACACGCCCGTCGTCCAGGAGGGCGGACGAGATGGTGCGGTCCTCGGCGAAGACCTCGGCGAAGCTGCCACCGCTCCGCAGCGCCTCGCCGAGGACTCGATCAAGTACGGATTGGTCGATCACCGAGCTCCCTCCGGGTGCGCCGAGGCCGTCGGGTGGCCGGCGGCGCCGTGCTCCCGTATCGTACCGGTGTGGACCTGTCCCCCGGTCTGACAGGTGCGGTCGAGCTGCACGTGAACGACGCCGATACCGCCGCGGCGCTGGGCTCGGGGGACGTCGACGTCCTGGCCACCCCGCGCCTGGTCGCGCTGTGCGAGCAAGCGACGTGCACCGCCATCGCCGGGCGGCTGGCCCCCGGCGAGACGAGCGTGGCCAAGCGGGTGCAGTTCGACCACCTGGCACCCGTCGCTCCGGGGTCCGCGGTACGGGCCGAAGCCACCCTCGACCGCATCGAGGGCAGGCGGCTGACGTTCTCGGTCTCGGTCACCGACAGCAGCGGCCTGGTCGGGGCGGGCAAGGTCACCCGGGTGGTCGTCGAGCGTGCGGCGTTCATGGCCAAGGCCCGCTGAGGTCCGGGCCCGCTGACGTCCGGGCCCGCTGACGTCCGGGAGCCTGGCGTCAGCTCCCGAACAGGCTGTTGATGGCGCCGCCGAGCGGGCTGGTCGTGGTGGTGGGCCCGCTGCCCTCGGTGGTCAGGTACGGGGCCAGGGCATGGGCCAACACCGGGAGCGGCATGCTCTGGAGCCAGACGTTCCCCGGACCGGTCAACGCCACCAGAAAGATCCCGTCACCGCCGAAGACCTTGTTCTTCAGGCCCTTGAGCAGGCGCACGTCGAAGGCGACGCGGTCCTCGAACAGACCGACGTGGCCGGGGTGGACGAGGATCGTCTGGCCGGCCGCCAGCTCGTACGTCGCGATCTCGCCCGAAAGCTCGATCCACGCCTGGCCCTGACCTTCGAGGCGCTGGAGGATGAAGCCCTCGCCGCCCCACATGCCGCCCCGGAACGTCTGCTGCAGGCCGACCGACGGCACGATGCCCTCCGAACCGCACACCCAGCCGTGCTGGTGGACCAGGTAGCCGTGGTCCGGAGCCACGTCGACAGGGAAGATCCGCCCGGGAAGCTTGGCGCCGAACGCCACCATCCCCTGGCCCGCGGTCGCCTGGTAGCGGGTGAGGAAGATGCCGCCACCGCCCACGACGCGCTTGAACCCGCTCATCAGCCCTTTCTGGCCACCGGTCGAGGTGGACTGGGTCATCTCGACGTTCGGCGTCATCCACGACAGCTGGCTGTGCGTGCTGACCAGGACCTCGCCCGGATCGAGGAGCATCTCGAGCAGGGGCATCGTCGTCCCCTTGATCTCTGCCTGCATGGCGTCCCCTTCCCTCCGTTCGTCGCCCACCTGCCGTCCCTCGGGCCCACCTGCCTCCCTGGCCGACGGCTCGGAGCCTCGCTGCCCGGGCCCGATCAGCGACCACCACGATGGCCGCCGGGGACAGGCCATTCTGCCCCATCCGGCCGGGGAACGCATGGGCGAACGGCGGGCCAGACGGGTGCTCCCAGGGCCGGACGGGCCCCGTGGCCTGGCCGGGCACCGATGGCAGGGGCCGGGTCGCTGGTAGCGTGATGGTGATCGACACCATGCTCCTCGACGACATCCACTCCCCGGCGGACCTCCGGCAACTCTCGGCGGCCGATCTCGCCCAGCTCTCGGCGGAGATCCGCGCCTTCATCGTCGACACCGTCACCACCACCGGCGGCCACCTCGGTTCCAACCTGGGCGTCGTCGAGCTGACCCTGGCACTCCATCGGACCTTCGACTCGCCTCGCGACGTCATCCTGTGGGATACGGGCCACCAGGCGTACGTCCACAAGCTGGTCACCGGTCGCAAGGCGCAGTTCGCCCATCTCCGCCAGGCGGGCGGGCTCTCGGGCTACCCCAACCGGGCCGAGTCCGAGCACGACTGGGTGGAGAACAGCCATGCGTCGACGATCCTCAGCTACGCCCACGGCCTGGCCGGGGCATTCGAGCTCACCGGTGCGGACCGGCGGGTCGTGGCCGTCGTCGGCGACGGTGCACTGACCGGGGGCATGGCCTACGAGGCCCTGAACAACCTCGGGCACTCGGGCAAACGGGTCCTCATCGTGCTGAACGACAACGGCCGCAGCTACGCGCCGACCGTGTCCCGGCTGTCGGTGAGCCTGACCCACCTCCGCCTGAACCCGACCTACGTGTACGCCCGCCAGCGCCTCAGGACCCTCTTGCGCGAGATCCCCGGCGTGGGCGAGCTCGCCTACTCCGGCGTGCACGGCCTCACCAGTGCGGTGCGAGAATTCGTCACCCCGCACACCTTCTTCGAGGCCCTCGGCATCCGGTATGCAGGCCCGATCGACGGCCACGACATCGTCGAGATGGAGCAGGCGCTCAGCAACGCCGCCGAGTGGGACGGACCGATCGTCGTCCACGTCCTCACCCGCAAGGGACGCGGGTACGCCCCCGCCGAGGAGGACGACGTCCAGCGCCTGCACGACGTGAAGGTCCCGCCCGCTTCGACACCGGCGGTCCCCGGTGCGGCGGACACGACGGCCACCGACGCCCAGGAGTTGCGTTCCGGTGCACCGCCTCTCACCGTCACCGGTGCTGCGGGCAACGGTGCTGTCCACCCCGCCGTCGGGACCAGCAGTGCCACGGGCAGCGGCAGTGCGGGCGCAACCGGCGCTGCGGGAAACGGCAGTGCTGCGGGCAACGGCAGTGCTGCGGGCAACGGCAGTGCTGCGGGCAACGGCAGTGCTGCAACTGGCGACGGCAGTGCTGCAACTGGCGACGGCGCCGCCTTCATCCCGCCCCCCACCTTCACCGACGCGTTCACCCGCTCCCTTCTCCGCCATGCCGAGCGGGATCCGCGCATCGTGGCCATCACCGCCGCCATGCCCGGTCCGACGGGCCTGCTCCCGTTCGAGGACCGGTTCCCCGAGCGTTTTGTGGACGTCGGCATCGCCGAGCAGCACGCGGTGACCGCCGCGGCCGGCATGGCCATGGGCGGCCTCCGGCCGGTGGTCGCTATCTACTCCACCTTCTTCACTCGGGCATTCGACCAGGCCAACCTCGATGTCGGCCTCCATGGCCAGCCCGTCGTCTTCGTCCTGGACCGTGCCGGCATCACCGGCGACGACGGCCCGAGCCACCATGGCGTGCTCGACATGGAGCTCACCCTGTCGATCCCCGGCATGACCGTGCTGGCACCGTCGTCGGCCGCGGAGGTCGAGGTGATGTTCGACACCGCCCTCGAGCTCGAGACGCCGGTGGCGATCCGCTTCCCGAAGACGCCGCCGCCGCCGGGCGTCACCGAGACCGGGTCCGGCCTGCTCGGCCGCCAGGTCCGCAAAGGCGACGGCAGCCTGTGCATCCTGGCTGTGGGAAAGCTCCTGCACCCCGCGATCGAAGCGGCGGCCGACCTGGCAGAACACGGCATCGACGCCACCGTCTGGGACGTCCGGTCGGTGTCGCCCCCCGACCCGGCCATGCTGCTCGACGCCGCCGGGCACGAGGCGGTCGTGACGGTGGAGGACGGCGTCCGCCACGGCGGAGCCGGCATGTTCCTGGCCGACGCCATGGCCGACCAGGTGGGACGGGCGTCGTGCCCGCCGGTCACCGTGCTCGGTACGCCGCGACGTTTCATCGCCCAGGGCAAGCCCGACCGGATCCTGGCCGACCTGGGTCTCGATGCGGCCGGCATCGCCACGTCGGCCCGCCGGGCCGTCGAGGAGGTGCGGGGGCGGGCCGGCCGGAACGCGCCGGCTCAGCGGCCCACACCTGCCGGCGGCGACCCCGCTCTGGGCTGAACCGTCGGGCCGGCGCGGGCCGCCCCCTGTGGGGACTGGCGCTGAGTCCCGCGTCCCGGCGCTGCTTGCCTCATAGATAGAAACGTGTTCTACTTATCGCCCGATGGAGTTCAACCTGGCCGACCTGTTCGAGGCTGCCGTCGACGCCTTCGGTGCGCGCGAGTACCTCGTTGCGGACGGCGAGCGCCGCACCTACGCCGAGATGGAAGCCCGGGCCAACCGGTTGGCCCACCACCTGGCAGCCCACGGGATCAGCCCGGGCGACCACGTGGGCATCTACGCCTACAACAGCGTCGAGTGGGTCGAGACGGCGTGGGCCGTCTTCAAGCTGCGGGCGGTGTGGATCAACATCAATTACCGCTACGTCGAGGACGAGCTCCGCTACCTGTTCGCGAACGCCGACCTCAGCGCGCTCGTCCACCAGGCGGAATTCACGCCCCGGGTCCGGGCGCTCCTGGACGGGCTCCCCGGACTGCGCCACCTGGTGACGATCGACGACGGATCCGGCGGGGGCCTCCCGACCGACGCGGCCGTCGACTTCGAGGAGGCGATGGCTTCGGGCAACCCCGAGCGTGACTTCGCACCCCGGTCGGGTGACGACCGCTACATCCTCTACACCGGCGGCACGACCGGCATGCCCAAAGGGGTGGTCTGGCGCCACGAGGACGTCTTCTACGCGCTCGGCGGCGGGGTCGACGCCATGACCAACACCCGGGTCGAACGCCCCGAGGAGATGGTCGAGAAGGGTACCGCCGGAGGTGACGCACAGATCGTGTTCCTCCCGATCGCCCCCCTCATGCACGGTGCCACCCAGTGGGCCGTCATGGGCCAGAGCTTCGTGGGCAACCGGATCGTCCTCATGGCACGCTTCGACCCCCACGCCGTCTGGCGCCTGGTCGAGGAGGAGCGCATCAACTCCCTCATGATCACCGGTGACGCCATGGGCAAGCCGCTGATCGAGGCGCTCGACGACCCCGGTGCCACCTACGACCTCTCGTCGCTCTACGCCGTGGTCTCGTCGGCGGCCCTCTTTTCGGCGCCGGTGAAGGACGAATTCTTCCGCCACCTCCCGAACATCCTGATCACCGACGCGGTGGGCTCGTCCGAGAGCGGCAACAACGGCATGGCCATCCTCGGCAAGGACAACACGGCCATGAAGAGCGGGCCGACGGTGAGCGTCCTCGGCACCACGGTCGTCTTCGACGAGCAGATGCGCCCCGTCGAGCCCGGTTCGGGGGTGATCGGCAAGATCGCACGCCACGGGAACATCCCCGTCGGCTACTACAACGACCCGGAGAAGACGGCCGAGGTCTTCGTGACCGTGGACGGCACCCGGTACGTCATGCCGGGCGACTTCGCCACCGTCGAGGCGGACGGGTCGATCACCTTGCTCGGTCGCGGTTCGGTCTGCATCAACTCCGGAGGCGAGAAGATCTTCCCGGAGGAGGTCGAGTCGGCGGTGCGTTCGCATCCCGACGTGTTCGACGCCATCGTCGTCGGGGCCCCCGACGACCGGTGGGGTCAGCGGGTGGCTGCCATCGTCGCCCCCCGGGCCGGGCGCGCCCCCACCCTGGAGCAGATCCAGGACCACTGCCGGACCTCCATCGCCGGCTACAAGGTGCCCCGCCAGCTCCATGTGGTCGGGACCATCGAGCGCTCGCCCAGCGGCAAGCCCGACTACCGGTGGGCCGCCGACGTCATCAGCGGTGAACCCGACGATGTGACGGCCGGCAGCGGGGCCGACGCGGGTGCCGGCACGAGTCCGCCTCGCACCTGAGCCACACCGGTCCGGCACGGTCGGCGGAGTGGTCGGCAGAGTGGTCGGCGGCACGGTCGGCGGCACGGTCGGCGAGCCGAGCAGGCCCGGCAGGCGGCACGGAGGCCGGGTACCGAAAGTCCCGCACCGAGGAGGACACCCATGGCCCCGAACCTGCAGGAGACGCTGCGCCCCGGACGGGTCGCGCTGCTCACGATGGAGCTCCAGCGGGGCGTCGTCGGCGACCTGACCGCCTTCCCGGAGCTGGCCGCCGCCGCCGAACGGGTCGGAGTGGCGCCGGCAGCGGCGAACCTCGCCACCGCCGCCCGGTCCGCCGGCGTCCCCGTGGTCCACTGCACGGCCGAGTTCCGAGCCGACCGGGCAGGGGCGGCGGTGAACTGCATGCTGATCGGAGCCGTCCTGCGCAATCCCGCCCACCTGCTGGTCGGCACGCCCCCGACCGAGCTGGTCCCCGGTCTCGGGCCGGAACCCTCCGACCTCGTCTGCCCGCGGCTGTCCGGCGTCTCGCCCTTCAGCGGGACCCCGCTCGACACGTGGCTCCGGAACCTCGGAGTCGCCACGGTCGTCGCCGTGGGTGTCTCGGTCAACCTCGGCGTGCTCGGGCTCGTGATCGAGGCCGTGAACCTGGGGTACCAGGTGGTGGTCCCCCGCGACGCGGTGGCCGGGATACCGGAGGCCTACGCCGACGACGTGCTGGCGCACACGTTCCCGCTGGTCTCGACGGTCACGTCGACGGACGAGGTGCTCGCCGCCTGGGGGCGGTGATCCCCGTCCGCGTCCGGGGTGCGGTCGAGGGTCGGGTCGAGGGCCGGGGTGGGGCTGCCGGCCGGGGCGGGCCGGAGTGCAGCTGCCGGCCGGGGTGGGGCTGCCGGCCGGGGTGGGCCGGGCCGTCAGAACGTCCGGGTGCCGTCCAGCTGGATCAGGGCATTGGTCGGCAGCTCGTCCACGTGCACGTCGGGTACGGGGACGTTGAACGGCTGGAACTTCGGCTGGGCCGTCGCCCGGTAGCGGGTGGTCGAGTGCACCGGGTCCGAGTCGAACTGCGGGATGACCTTGGAGCCGAAGACCTCCAGCATCTCGAGGACCTCGTCGTGCATCATCGAGTCGGACGGGAGCCCGAAGACGAGCTGGTCGCACCCGACCGTCTGGTACAGGGCGGCCTGCTCGGCCACCTCGTCGGGCTCGCCGCACAACATCCAACCGCCCTCGATCAACGCGTCGAGCATCTCCTCGTTGGCGATCGTGTGCGGGCGCTCCGGCCACACCGGCACACCGTCCTGGTGGGGAATGGTGTCGTGGTAATTGCACACCAGCGAGTACAGGTACCCGCGTCCGGGCCGCAGCGCGATCTCGCGGGCCCTCTTGCGGTCGCTCATGCAGATGACGGCGTTGGTCATCATGACGTTGTCGTTCTTGAACTGCCCCAGTGGGTCGGTGCAGTTGGCCACGCCCTCCTTGTAGGCCTCGATCCGGCCCTTCAGGTTGTAGACCGGTTCGAAATTGAAGGCGATGGCGCCGATGCCCAGCTCGCCGGCCTGGGTGAAGGTGGCCGGATTGCCGCACCCGACCCAGATGGGCGGGTGCCCCTGCCCCCGGTACGGCTTGGGCAGGATGTTGTGCGGGTAGGGGACGGTGAAGTGGTCCCCCTCGAACTGGTAGTCCCGCTCCTCCCACATGCGGGGGATCTCGCGGATGACCTCGTTCCACTCCGCCTTGGTCGAGTTCTTGTCCAGGATGTTGAACGAGGCGATCTCGTGGCTCCCGGCGCCCCGACCGGTCCCCCACTCGAACCGGCCCTCGAGCAGGTGGTCGAGCATGGCCACCCGCTCGGCCGATCGGACGGGGTGGTTGACCCGCGGGGAGAGGTTCATGATCCCCGTCCCGACGTGGATCCGCTCGGTGGCGTGGGCCAGGTAGCCCATCACCACCTCGGGTGCCGACATGTGGCTGTACTCGGTCAGCGAGTGGTGCTCGCCGACCCAGACGTACTTCCAGTTGAAACGGTCGGCGACGACGGCGTACTCGAGCTCACGCCTGAGCATCTCGTGCTCGGCGGCGGGGTCGTGGGCGCCCGGCCCGGGCACGTAGCCGTTGAGAAAGACTCCGAACTCCATGGCGCTGGCGCTCCCTTCTGCCTCTCGTGTGTACTGCGGCTGTTGCCTGCGTGTCGTGCGGAGCGGTCGTGTTCAGCCGGTTGCCGGCGTGACCACCGCCGTCCGTCGGGGGTCGACTCCCCCCTCGGGGTGCCGGATTGTTTTCGGACCGTCGGATGCTGCTTCCCTGCAATCCCGCGCCCTCCCGTGCCGGACTGGGCCCGTCGGGCTCCCAGCGGTCCCCCTCCAGCCCAGATCCACCGGCAGAACGTGGCCCAGCCCCATTGGTCCGGTCTGTCCCGCGTGTTCCGTTTGTCCCACAAGGGAACGTCCGACCGATCGCCTCTGCGACCATCCGAACCCGTGCGGAGCAGCTTCGGGAGGCCCGTTGGGCTCCTTCCGGCACGGTAGCACTCGGAGGGTCTAAATTGCAACGTGTTCCAGTTATGAGGGGGAAGCCGGTGCAGACCGTCGACGAGCTCATCCGCAGGCGGGTGGGTGACCACAGGACCGGCCTCAGGTTCGGGGATCGTTCCTGGACGCACGATGAGGTGGTCCAGCGTGCCGCCGATCGCGCCGCCGTGCTCGAGCGGCTGCGCCAGCCCGGGCCCTTCCACGTCGCCCTCCTGCTCGAGAACGTGCCCGAGTACGTCTTCTGGATGAGCGCGGCTGCACTCGCCGGCGCCGTCGTCGTCGGCGGCAATCCGACCCATCGGGGCGACGAGCTCGCACGTGACCTGTCGCACACGGAATGCCAGCTCCTCGTCACCGATGCATCACTGTCCGAGCTGGTCCGGGGGCGGGATCTCGGTCCGGCCCTGCCGCCAGACCGGATCCTCGTCATCGACTCCCCGACCGGAGATCTGATCCTCCCTCGGTCCGGGTCCGATGATGGCGGGCCCGAACCGGCCGACGTCGGGCTGTCGGCCTACGGACGCCTGGTCTCCAAGATGGCCGGGAGCCCGCTTCCCGATCCCGACCACACCCGCATCAGCGAGGACACCCTGGGGCTGCTCCTGTTCACGTCAGGGACCTCGGGGGCCCCGAAGGCATGTCGCTGTACCCAGGGTCGCCTCGCCCGCATCGGCGGGATCGTGGCGCAGATGTTCTCGCTCAGTGAAGAGGACGTCTGTTACATCCCGATGCCGCTGTTCCACTCGAACGCGCTGATGGCCGGCTGGGCGCCTGCTCTGGCCGCCGGCGCGGCGGTCGCTCTCCGGGAGCGCTTCAGCGCGTCGCAGTTCCTCACCGACGTCCGCACCTTCGGCGCCACCTACTTCAACTATGTCGGCAAGCCGCTCTCGTACATCCTGGCCACGCCCGCCCATCCCGACGACGCAGTCAACCCCTTGCGCCAGGTGTTCGGGAACGAAGCGGCGGCCAGCGACGTCGCCCGTTTCGCCGAGCGGTTCGGATGCGCCGTCCAGGACGCCTACGGGTCCACCGAGGGCGGTGCGTCAATCACCCGGACGCCGGACACCCCCCGCGGTGCGCTGGGGCGGGCGCTGCCGGGGACCATGATCGTCGATCCCGCCACCGGTGACGAGTGCCCCCGCGCCCGCTTCGACGGAGCCGGGCGCCTCGCCAACGCAGAGGAGGCCATCGGCGAGATCGTCTCCGAGACGGGCGGCGCCGGCTTCGAGGGGTACTGGCACAACGACGACGCCGAACGGGCCCGGCTGCGCAACGGCTGGTACTGGACCGGCGACCTCGGCTACCGCGACGAGGACGACTTCTTCTACTTCGCCGGGCGCAACAGCGACTGGCTACGGGTCGACGGCGAGAATTTCGCCACCGCGCCGGTGGAGGGGATCCTGTTGCGGCACCCCGACGTCGTGCTGGCCTCCGTCTACGCGGTACCGGACCCCGCCGTCGGCGATCAGGTGATGGCTGCGGTCCAGCTGACCGAGGGGACCGCGTTCGACCCCGGTGGGTTCCGCGCCTTCCTCGATGCCCAGGACGACCTCGGCACGAAATGGGCACCCCGCTTCGTCCGGGTGGCCACCCGGCTCCCGGTGACGGCCACGAGCAAGGTGCTCACCCGGGTCCTGCGAGCGGAAAGGTGGAACTGCGCCGACCCGGTGTGGTGGCGACCGGAACGTGATGGTGACTACCGGCTCCTCGTGCCTGCGGACGCAGTAGCCCTGGACGAGGCGGTCGCTGGCGCACCCGCCGGCGTGGTAGCCGCCCCGCGCTAACGACTGGATCTTGGACGGCCGCCGCGGATCGCACCCGCCTGGCAGAGAAGCTTGTCGGCTTGCATCACTGACCGGACTTCCGGAGATGATGAGCACACAACCCCCCTGGAAAGGGGTGTCGAACAGGGAAAACGGGCGCGATCGGGCCAACGCGGCGTGTTGCTACGCGAGCCTGTGACCAGGGACTATGCGGAAGGCGTCGGAAGCTCGAAGTCGAGGTGGCGGCCGGGCTCGGCGATGTCCAGCTTGGCCAGGATCTCGGCCTGGCCGGGGGTCGTGGTCGTGCGCTGGTCCACCCGTCCTTCGGCGGTCTCCATGGTGACGAGGTGCATCCGCTCCAGCTCGTTGCGGACGTTCCGCCACTTGTCCATGGCCACCAGGTCGTGCCCGCCCACCGTGGCGCCAGACGGTCGCCAGGTGTCCATCTGAGGGGATCCCGATCAGTCAGCCACAGCTGACGCGAGTCGATCTTGGTGCTGCTTCTGGAGGTCTGAGGATCTCTGCGTGACAACCTCCGTTTTGTGTGCCCATCATCTCAGCAAGTCCGGTCAGGAGATGGTGAGTCGGACTGACCGATCGTGCATCTTGACCCCGTCGAGGAGCTCCGGAATGGCCCGGATCCGGACCCGGTCCTTCTCCTTGGTGTCCCCGTCGAGTTCCTCCCACGGGACCATGTCCGGATGGGTGCGATCGGCTTCGGAACGCGGACCCACATTCCAACCTCCGGCGAGCTTCGACTGGAGCCATCGCTCGTGCTCAGTTCGGGCCACGGGCTCGACCGCGTCGGACGGAATCACCGCGATGGCGATCCGCTCGTCGAAGTCGACAACTGTGAGTTGGAGGCGGTGCACATAGACGAGTGCCGCTCGGGCACTTTCCCAGTTCGCGGCCCGGGTTGCCTCGCTCGCCGCTTTCCAGGTGTCATCGTCGGTCCCGCCCCCGACCACTCCGGTCTCGAAAAGCTCCATGTAGCGCTTACCCACCTCCTCCACAAACTTGATCCTCCACTTGCACTCTTCGATCACATAGTCGAAGCAGGCCAGGTAGTGGCTGAGCATCCCCGCCTGGTAGACGCTCCACTTACGATTCTCCTGCGGTAGCTCCGCCCACGACTTCCGATTCGCCTCCTGCCTGCGTCGCTCCTCTTCCGACGTCTCGTCCGACAGTAGGGGCCACAGGTTCCGCGTGTTCATTACGTCTCGCCAGGCCTCGTGAAGATACTCAGCCACGAAGTCTTTCTCTATCCAGTCGGGCTCGTAGGGCACGACGCCTGCTCGCCGTCGGACCACCCGCAGCCCCATTTTGTCCAGCGCCGTCCGCCAGCCCTCCACCGCTGCCCGATTCTTCTCCTTCTGGTCGTCATCGAGACACTCCCAGAGCCTGTCAGCCGGGTCGTCCAATCCCTCCCTGAGCGCATTCTTGTGGCGCTCCACATAATCGGCCCCTTGAATGGCCCGTGCGAGGTCCTCGCCCAGTCCGGTTCGGATCCGCCCGATGGACAGATCAACATCGGCAATGCTGGTGACATGCACCTTGTCGTTGTCATCTGTCAACGCAAACGAGGCGATGCCCCTCATGTCAATGCTGCAGACCCAGACATGCAGCTTGGGAGCCAGATGGTGGACCAGCCAAGCGGCGCCCACTGATCTCCCATCATCCTCGACGGCGACGATGGCCGCTGTTGGCATCTCCCCGGCCAGCGCATCGTCGATCTCGTCCACCGTGGAGATCTCACAGCGCGAGCTGTGGGCCACCGTGGACTTGGGGCCCCAGTCGCGCAGCACGCGCTTCATGAGGTCACGCCCGGCAGCGTCACCTGGCCGGAGATCGTCGACGATGACTAAGCGAGGGATGATGTCCACCCCGAGCGTGATACTGCACGCCCACGTGCGGCAGTACTGGACCGCGATCGCAGCCGCGGTCTCCGTGACGCCCACGATGACCAGGAGAGGTGACGTCTGGCTGTCGGACCCGCCGGGTGCGATGGCCGGGACGCATGTGCTGATCTTGTCCAGTACGTCCCGCGCACCTCGTTCCTTGACGTTGAACCACTCGATGACATCGACCCCCAGCCGAGGGAGTGATTCCTGGAGCCAGTAGACCAGGTCCAGCTTCGAGCTCTCGACGAAGATCTGCGGGTCGAGGTTCTGGGATCCGAGGTGCCTCCTGCCCCGCCAGTCCCGGTGGTCCGGGAAGAACCCTTGCCCACTCCTCACGAGCTCCGCTACGAGACGCGCCATCCGGGCGTTCATGCTGTCGTCACCGGTAGCCACGAGGATCTCAACCGCATCTCTGGCGTTTGCCGCATTGAGCGTCCGGAGGACGACGCTGCTCTCCATGTCCGCTGCGCCATCGAGGAGAAGGGGCAGCACGGGAATCCGCAGCTCTTGGAGCTCCGATGCGAAGGTGTGGCCTGTGGTCAGATCGATGGCCACACAGTGCCGTCCCTGACCCAGTGCCTCGATCGCGACATTCCGGCCGGTCAGACCGCAACCGATCACCAGGAGGTGTCCCTTCCGGCGCCCAGCTTTGGTTCGCTCAGCTACGGATCGATAGATGACGAGGGCACCACTGACCAACGTGGCTGCAAGGGCAAGCGGGGCGAGGAATCGCGCCCACACGAGGGCGGTGGGCATGGGGTCGACTGGGATGACGCTGAGCGTGAAGAGACCGAGTGCGGCGTCGAAGCTCGAGAGCCACGTTTGCGGATGGCGTCCCACGCCCTCCATCCCGTAGTACCCGTGCCAACCGATCGTCCCGAGGATCAGACCGGCACCGGCGATCAACCCGATGAACGCCCACCGGTAGTCCTTCCAGATGTACTGCCCCTTGGAAAACCACCAGGTCTTCAACCCCGACAACTTCACCTCTTCTGGCCTTCCGATTCGTCAAGATCCTCAGGGAGGACGGTCACGGCCTTTTCAGAATCGAGGCCCCTGGGCCCTCTCCTGCGGAGCCGGTCGCTGATTGCCGCGCATCGATCATCTGATGCTACGTGTTGCGGGTGCGAGATGCGTGGTTGGCGAATTGAACCGGTCCAGGATCCGTGGACACTCCATCACTTGGAAACGAGGATGGAGACATGGCAGACGAGAAGAAGAAGGGTGTCCCGCCCAAGCGCTACCCCGCTGAGCTGAAGGAGCGGGCCGTCAAGATGGTCCAGACCCTCCGGCTGGAGGATCCGTCGGATCACGGAGTGGCCTCTCGGGTGGCCCGTCAGCTGGGGGTCGGCACCGAGTCTCTCCGCCAGTGGGTGAAGCAGGCAGAGATCGACGCTGGCGCCACGGGCGGTCTCACCACCGAGGAGCACAAGGAGCTCGTCGAGCTCCGCAAGGAGAACCGGGAGCTCAAGCGGTCGGTGGACATCCTCCAGGCCGCAGCGTCTTTCTTCGGGGCGGAGCTCGACCGCCGATCGAAGAGGTAGTCGCTTTCATCGACGCCCACCGGGACCGTGAGACCGGTGGGCGCAGGTGGGGGGCCGAGCCGATCTGTGAGCTGCTCCAGATCGCCCCCCAGACCTACTACGCGAGGAAGCCCCGGCCACCGTCGGCCAGGGCGGTCCGCGACGCCGACGTGTGCGTGCTCCTCCGGCGCTCTGGATCAAGAACTTCTCCGTCTATGGCAAGCGCAAGCTCCAGATGGCAGCGCGGCGCAACGGGATCGACATCGGCCGTGAGCAGACGGCCCGGATCATGCGCCAGCTGGGGATCCGGGGCGCCAGCCGGGCGAAGCCGCACTTCACCACCCACTCCGATCCCTCAGCTCCCCGGTCGCCCGACCTCGTCAAGCGGGACTCCACCGCCACCGGCCCGAACCAGAAGTGGATGGCGGACTGAACCGCTGTAAGTGTGGTCCCCGGCTGGCCTGGGGCTGGCTGGCAGGATCAGTGCCGTTGTCGTCCGGTGCCCGGTGTGACTCGTGAACCGACTGACCTCCTCGGAGTGTCATGCCCAGGATCTGTCCGTCGGGGGCTGGATGTCGACACCGATCGTGGCCCGCTGCGATGGCTTGATCAGAAGCATGTCCACCGATGACGTCGTGTCCACGGTGTGGCTCATTACAGGCTTGTCTCGCTGCGACTCCGACCCAGGACCGATGCCGGCAGCGACATCCCAGCAAGCGAGTCGAGAGGAGCATCGCCTTGTCCAGTGTGCCAGTTAGCGTGGCGGAGGTCTATCGCTACGTGGTGGATCTCCAGGTCACCGGCACACCCCGTTCAGATCCGAAGTGCCGAAAATGCCTACGAACCCAGTCCGGCATTACTGAGTTCGTAGGCATTTTCGGGGGTCCGGCGTGGCATCGTCCCTGGTCACAGTGTTTTAGGCTCTCGAAATGTCCGAAAAGCGTAGGCACACGACTAGTTGACTGACCTGCGGGAGTCCGTCACGATGTAGGCGTGTACCTGCGTGAGTCGAGTCGGCGGAACAAGGACGGCTCGAAGGTCACCTACCTCCAGCTCGCCCACAACGAGCGCCACCCGAAGACCGGCTCGCCGGTGGCCAAGGTCATCCACAACTTCGGCCGGAAGGACAAGGTCGACAAGGAAGCGCTCGCGCGGCTGGTGTCGTCGATCAGCCGAGTCCTGGACCTGCCGATGACGGAATCCTCGGTTGGGTCGTCCGACGTCGAGATCGTCGACTCCCGCCGCCTCGGTGGTGCCTTCGTGCTCGACCAGCTGTGGCAGCGGCTCGGCATCGCCGACGCGCTGCGCTCGGCAGCCACGGGTCGGCGCATCGATGCCGACGTGGTCGAGCGCATCTGCTTCGCGCTCGTCGCCCAGCGGTGCCTGGAGCCGGCCTCGAAGTTGGCAGCCGTCCAGTGGGCTAAGGAGCGCGTCGCGCTCGTCGACTGCCCGGACTTCGACGATCAGGCCGCGTACGCGGCGATGGACTTCTTCCTCGCAGCGTTGCCTGAGATCGCGGAGCGC
>JAJZAC010000149.1 GCA_021799615.1 Actinomycetes bacterium | reverse complement strand
CTGCATGCGGCGCAGGGCGTCGAGGTACTCGTCCCGATCGGCCGTCGCCACCGCCAGCGGGTCGGGCACCTCGTCCGGGCCGCCGGGCACCGGCGCCGGCTCGGCCTGACCGGGCTCGGCCTGACCGGGCTCGGCCTGACCGGGCTCGGCCGGGGCGGGCTCGGCCGGGGCGGGCTCGGCCGGGGCGGACGGGCTCGCGGCGGCTCCCGCCCCCTCCCCGTCACGGGGTCCGGGCGCTCCGGGGGGCCGGCCGGCGGCGGTGTCGTGTGGAGTCGGGCCGGTCATCGGCGTCAGCCCTGCTCGTCGACGATCTCGGCGTCGACGACCTCCTCGTCGGAGATCTCGTCGGCCGGACCGCCGTCGGTGGCGGTGGCACCCGCGGCGTTCTCACGGGCCGCCTCCTCGTACAGGCGCTGGCTGAACGACTGGCTGGCCGTCAGCAGCGACTCGGTGGCCGACTTGATGGCTTCGACGTCCGAGCCGGACAGCGCCTCCTTCAGCTTGCCGAGCGCGTCGGTGACCTTGTCCTTCTCGTCACCTTCGATCTTCTCGCCCTGCTCGCGGAGGAGCTTCTCCGTCTGGTACACGAGGGTGTCGGCGTTGTTGCGGACCTCCGCCTCTTCGCGCCGGCGGCGGTCGTCCTCGGCGTGGGACTCGGCGTCACGGACCATCCGCTCGATGTCATCCTTGGCCAGCGACGACTGGCCGGTGATCGTCATCGACTGCTCCTTGCCGGTGGCCCGGTCCTTCGCCGACACGTGGACGATGCCGTTGGCGTCGATGTCGAAGGTGACCTCGATCTGCGGCACGCCCCGGGGCGCGGGCGGCAGGTCGACCAGCTGGAACTTGCCCAGGGTCTTGTTGTACATCGCCATCTCGCGCTCGCCCTGGAGGACGTGCACCTCCACCGACGGTTGGTTGTCGTCGGCGGTGGTGAACACCTCGGAGCGCTTGGTCGGGATCGTGGTGTTCCGCTCGATCAGCCGGTGCATCACGCCGCCCTTGGTCTCGATGCCGAGCGACAGCGGTGTGACGTCGAGCAACAGCACGTCCTTCACTTCGCCCTTCAACACGCCGGCCTGCACGGCGGCTCCCACGGCCACCACCTCGTCGGGGTTGACGCCCTTGTGGGCCTCCTTGCCGGTGAGGGACTGGACCAGGTCCTGGACGGCCGGGATCCGCGTGGAACCGCCGACCAGCACGACGTGGTCGATGTCGGACTTGGACAGCCCGGCGTCCTTGATGGCCTGCTCGAAGGGGCCCTTGCACCGGCCCACCAGGTCGGCCGTGAGCTCGTTGAACAGGGCGCGGGTCAGCTTCACGTCGAGGTGCTTGGGACCCTCGGACGTGGCCGTGATGAACGGGAGGTTGATCTGGGTCTCCTGCAGCGACGACAGCTCGATCTTCGCCTTCTCCGCCGCCTCTTGGAGGCGCTGGGTGGCCATCTTGTCGGCGGACAGGTCCACGCCCTCGGTGTCCTTGAACGTCTTCACCAGCCAGTCGATGATCTTCTGGTCCCAGTCGTCGCCGCCGAGGTGGGTGTCGCCCGAGGTCGACTTCACCTCGAACACGCCGTCGCCGATCTCGAGGACGGACACGTCGAAGGTGCCACCGCCGAGGTCGAAGACCAGCACGGTCTGGTCCTTGCCTTCCTTGTCGAGCCCGTAGGCGAGGGCGGCGGCCGTCGGCTCGTTGATGATGCGCAGCACCTCGAGGCCGGCGATCTGGCCGGCCTCCTTGGTCGCGGTGCGCTGGGCGTCGTCGAAGTACGCGGGAACGGTGACGACGGCCTGGGTGACGGTGTCACCGAGGAACGCCTCGGCGTCGCGCTTCAGCTTGCCGAGGATGCGGGCGGAGATCTCCTGCGGGGTGTACGCCTTGCCGTCGATGTCGACCGTCCACGACGTGCCCATGTGGCGCTTGACCGACCGGATGGTCCGGTCGGGGTTGGTGATGGCCTGGCGCTTCGCCACCTCGCCGACCAGGACTTCGCCCGACTTGGCGAAGCCGACGACCGACGGGGTCGTGCGCCCGCCTTCGGCGTTGGGGATGACGACGGGCTCGCCGCCCTCCAGCACGCTGACCACCGAGTTGGTGGTCCCCAGATCGATTCCCACGGCCTTCGCCATCGTTCGCTGCCTCCTGCATCGTGCCCGTCGCGGGGGCCGGGGCCACCCGCACCGCCCCGCCCGGCACCTTGCGGGGCGGACCGCCCCGGTGCCGACCGGACGGCTGCCGGTCTGTTCTGTCTGTGTACGAAGTGCAGTATAGCAAACCTGAGTGGCAACGATACAGATTTCCTTTAGGCCACCCTCACTCCCGGCCGCCGGCCAGGGCCGGGAGCATGCCGGCGGTCGGGGGTACGCTCGTCCCATGCTCGACCTGCTCCTTCTCCGTCACGGCCAGTCCGAGTGGAACGAGGCCAACCTGTTCACCGGCTGGGTCGACGTCGGCCTCACCGCCCGGGGCGAGGAGGAGGCCCGGGCGGCCGGCGCCCTGCTCGCCGGCCAGGACGACCTCGACGTGCGCGTCGTGCACACGTCGGTGCTCACCCGGGCCGTCCGCACCGCCGAGCTCGCCCTGGGCGCGGCCGGCCGGACCTGGGTGCCGGTGCGTCGCCACTGGCGCTTGAACGAGCGCCACTACGGCGCCCTCCAGGGCAAGGACAAGAAGGCCACCGCCGAGCAGTTCGGCAGGGAGCAGCTCCTGGCGTGGCGGCGCGGCTATGCCACGCCCCCGCCGCCACTGGACCCGGCCGACCAGCGTGCCGCGGCCGCCGACCCCCGCTACCGGGACGTGCCGGCCCACGTGCTGCCGGCGTCCGAGTGCCTGGCCGACGTGGTCGTGCGGGCGCTCCCGTACTTCGACGACGCCATCGTCCCCGACCTGCTCGCCGAAGGGCCGAGGGGAGGTGCGGTGCTGGTGGTCGCCCACGGGAACAGCCTCCGGGCCCTGCGCAAGCACCTCGACGGGATCTCGGACGACGACATCGTCGGTCTCGAGATCCCGACGGGCATCCCCTACCGCTACCGCCTGGCCGACGACCTCTCCGTGATCTCCGCCGGCTACCTCGGCGACCCGGGCGCCGCTGCCGCGGCCGCGGACGCGGTGGCCCGCCAGGCCGGCTGAGCACCACCCGGACCACGGGCGCCCCCGGGTCCGGGGGGCCCACCGGGGCGCGGCCGGGCGACGAGGCCCGGGCGCGCTGGTGACCGGCCCACGGGCCGGCCACCAGTCGGATCCACCGCGCTGCCGGCGACCCGGACAGACGGCATCACGTCGGGATCACGGGCCGGGCGACCTCAGAGGGCGTCCGCCCCCCGCTCGCCGGTGCGGACCCTCACCACCTCGTCGACGGGCACCACCCACACCTTGCCGTCACCGATCTTCCCGGTGCCGGCCGAGTCCACGATGGTGTCCACCACCTCGTCGGCCTGGGCGTCGTCCACCACGATCTCGAGGCGGAGCTTGGGCACGAACTCCACCTCGTACTCCGCACCGCGGTAGACCTCGGTGTGGCCCCGCTGGCGGCCGAACCCCTGGACCTCGGTGAGGGTCATGCCGTGCACACCAAGGGCCTTCAGTGCCTCCTTCACCTCGTCCAGCTTGAACGGCTTCAGCACCGCAACGATCAGCTTCATGGTCGTCTCGATCTCCTTGTTCGTGTGCTCGTGGGGTCAGCTACCAGCCCGGTCGGACGGTAGCAACTCCTCTGGCGGCGCGGACGACGAGGCGATCGCCTCCGCACGGGACAGGGCACCCACCCGCTCGGCCAGCGTCTCCGCCGGGAACGCCTCCTCGCCGTGGATGGCCAGGTCGCCGACTTCGAGCACCTCGTCCTTGTAGCGGGCGCCGCCGAGGATGAGGCCGATCAGCTTCATGATCAGGAACGTGATCACCGCGGACCAGAGGATGACCCAGACGGCCGCACGGAACTGTTCCCACAACTGGTGGAACGACCCCGTGTAGAGGAGCCCGTTGACCGAGAACGGTGCGCAGCTCTTGCCCGACGTGGCGTAGAGGTGGGCGCTGGTGCTCACCACCTGGCCGGCCGAGCTGACGTTTCCGCATCCGTACTCGACCATGCCCGGGTCGGCGAGGACGCCGACGAGCAGGCCACCGAGCAGGCCGGCCATGCCGTGTGTGTAGACGACGCCGAGTGCGTCGTCCACCTTGGAGAACGGCCGGACCTTGGACAGGTAGTTCCAGGCGAACCACACGACGACCGTGCAGATGACGCCGACCAGGATGGCCCCGACCCCGTTGACCCACCCGGCGGAGGGTGTGATGCCGACGAGGCCGCAGATCATGCCGTTCACACCACCGAGGAACGTCGGCTTCTTCTCCTTGGTGAACCAGGCGTCCATGGCGATCCACACCATGACGCCGGCTGCGGTGGCCAGATTGGTGTTCACGACGGCGGCAGCGGCATCGGCCCCCGCGTAGTAGGGGTCACCACCGTTGAAGCCGTTCCAGCCAAGCCACAGGATGCCCGCGCCGACGGCCGCCATGACCAGGTTGTTCGGGACGGCGTGCTGCCGGTCCCGAGCCAGTCTCGGTCCCAGCACCCACGCGGCCACGAACCCGGACACGCCCGCCGACATGTGGATCACGTAGCCGCCCGAGAAGTCGAGGGCACCCTCCTGGGCGAAGTAGCCACCTCCCCACAGGAGGAAGGCGTCGACGCTGTAGACGAGCGTGGACCACAGGACGACCAGCAGGCACCAGGCGCTGAACTTGATCCGGCCCAGCACGCTCCCCATGAACAGCAGCGGCGTGATGGCGGCGAACACCAGCTGGAAGTACGCCAGCGTCGCCGTCGGGAAGTGGAACGGGATCGCCGTGTTGGCGGCGGAGACAGCCTGGGCCTGCTCACCGAGCGGGCTGGTGATGGGACCCGGTTTTCCCCAGAAGTTGTCGAAGAAGTGCGTCAAGCCGCCCACCCCCGACAGCTGGGTCTGGACGCCGTTCTTGATGCCGCCGCCCCACGAGTTCGGGCCGAAGCCCATCTTGTACTCGTAGAGGAACCAGGCGAGCATCACCAACGAGAAGCCGGCGAACTGCATGGCGAGGACGTTGACCGCCCACTTCTTCTGGACGAGCGATGCGTACAGAACGGCAAGCGCGGGCAGGCTCATGAGGCCGACGAACGTCGCCGCCACCAGCTGCCACGTGTTGTCGCCCGGATTGAGCCAGCTCGGATATGGGACCTGTGTTAGCGCGGCTAGCACTGTCGTCGTGCTCCTCTCCTGGGGGATGCTCCGCAC
>JAJZAC010000148.1 GCA_021799615.1 Actinomycetes bacterium | reverse complement strand
AACCCCGAGAAGGGGTGTGGCATGAGTGACCGCTCACTATCGATCACTCGGCTGCAACGGTTCGATGATGGTTTCCATCATCGCCGACAAGGTCTGGGCGACCTGGGCCGGGGTGACCCCGAGAGACTCCACGCCTCGCTGGACGAGGGAGACGACGGTCTGGTGCCAGGCCAGCTCGTCCTTGGCCCGCTGCACTGCCGGCTTGGGCTCGACGGCCTCTCCGGCCCGGTACTCGGACCCGCACGCCTCGGTGGTCACGTCGACCCACCGGCGGACCAGCCCCCCGACGGCATGGCTCCCACCGACCTCCGGGTAGGAGGCGAGGAGCGCACTCCTCAGGGCCGAGCAGTGGGGCTGTACGGGCGGGGGTGAGGGGGTGAGGGCGGCGAGTGCGATGCGCTGGCTGGCGATCGCGGGGACCTCGGCGATCTCCGAGAGCTCTGCCAAGGACCATCCCTCGAACACCACTGCCAGGCCGCGGTAGCCATGGTCCATGTCCTCGATGGTGTCCATCACGTCGTCCTGGACCGCACACTCGTCCCCCTCCAACCGTGCGAGCAGGGCGACCCGGTTGGGGAGGTAGACGCACCGGCGGGGGGAGGACAGCCCATAGGTGCGGCAGAGCGTCCTGGCTGAGAGGTGGATCCGCTCGTTCGCGCGACGGTTGCTGGCGGTCTTGGCGTAGGCGGCGGCAGCGGAGAGGAACGACTCCGCCCTCTCCTCCCCCTGGGGTCCACTCCACTCGGAGTCGACGCACGAGGAGTCGACGATCTTCCGGTCGAACGGGTCGACGGGGATAGGCCGGGACTTGTGCCCTCGGCCGAGTTCCAGGACGTGGAAGCGGGCGAAGGGAGACCGGAGCAACTGGCGAGACCAGCCGGAAATGCTGGCCCCGTTGGCAATCCTCTGGACGTCGAGGTTGGGATTGGTGCCCGCGATCTTGTCGATGAGGAGGGCGCGCAGGTGCTCCTCGGCGTCGGCTTGGAGCTGCCGGTTCTCCGAGACGATCTCTCGACTGACGGAGGCCGGGATGTCCTCGGTCAATACGATCGAAGCGATCTTCCATCGGCCCTCTGCCTCGGTCAGCTCCCCCGCCAGCACTGCTTGGGCCACGACCCGGGCCGCCTCGTCGTTGGCGTCGCTGATCGGGCTGTGCCGGGCGGCTGGCCGAGTGGCTGAGCGAACAGTGGACCGGGTTCCTGCGGAGGTGCCGTTCATGCCCACCCTGTCGGGGGCGCCGGCGGTATCTGCAACGTCCGGCCGATGGCTGCGCAGATGGCGCACACGAACTCAGCGGGAGCCCGGCTCCCCTGTTGGTCGCGGTGGATCGACCACCGCTTCGCCCCGCACTCGCACCGCTGTGGCACGCAGGCCGACATCCTCGGACGGGGTGGTGCCGGGTGCTGCGGTTGCTGCGGTTGCCCCCTGTACTCCATGCCCGGTCAGAGGGCGGCAGTTGTCTCGGATTCGAGAGAATTTCTCTGCTGGCAGTCGGTCAGGTTGCGTGGCGGCGAGCCCTAGTCGGCCTGGTCGGCGTAGTTCTCGATTAGCTCGCTCGGGGCTGCCACTCCGACGGGGAAGAGGCGTGCTCCGACGGCGGCGGCGGCTCGCGCCGGGCCGAGGTCGTCCGACGGGTAGGCGCGGTTGTAGTCGGCCACGAAGTCGGCGTAGCTGGCATGCCGGCCGGTGTTGTATAGGTGCCGGACCTTCGGTCCGATGTGGGGGTCGCCGATCACCCTTCGGACCTCCTCCTCGGCGTCTCGCCTGAGGGCAATCGAGACGTACCGCAGGGGGTCGACCATCCGGAAGGTGCCCGGCTGCATGCACCGGTCGATCAGCCGGGTGACCCGGCTCCCCGGCTCCCCGGGGCGCCCGTAGACGAGCGAGTCGACTACGCCCTCCAGCCCGATGTCGTCGAGGACCTGGGGTACGAACAGTGCGTCGGTCTCCCCGCTGATCTCGGCAGCGACGTACCTCCGGGCCTTCGAGGCGACGGCCTCCACGTAGGTCCGGAGGTGTTCCATTAGGCCCCAGTTCGCCTGGGATCCCAGCTCGACCAGGCTGTTCAGCCTGCTCATCGCCAGGCCGTAGGACAAGAGGGGGAGATGGAGGTCGACTGGCATGTCGGGGTGCTGGTGGCGCCCCTCGTCCCAGTCGTCGTACGCCTCGGGGCTGGCAGTCACCGTGATCGTCCCAGCGAGCTGGACCCCGAGACCGGAGGCCGACCAGGGGACCTGGAGGGACTCACCCCGCCGGACGGCAATCACGTTCTGCTCCCAGTCGATCCTCACCGGGAACGAGAGCGAGCCACCGGTGTCCCGGTCGCGCTGCTTCTTGCCCATCGGGGTCTTCGGAGCGACCCACGCCCACGTCGGGAGGGCGGCGATCCCCATCGCCGCCCTCGACGACCGGAGATGGGGACGGAGGTCGGCTGCGGCCCGGCCGGCCATGGCGGCGCCGACGAGGTCACAGAAGTGGGAGTTCCAGGGGTGTCGGGGCATCTGGGCCGCGGTCAGCGGTCTGCGTCCGAGCTGACGGCGGCGATCCGGTCGGCGGCCCGGCCGGGGGTGAAGTAGCAGTCCCGCTCGACCGGACCCCAGCGGGTCGCGACCCCCTCCAGCTCCCGGAGGTCGACGTACCCCCACTCCGGGAATCCCATCCCCAGGTCGCAGTGGCCGAACGCCAACCCCGTCTCCCGGTCGAGCTCGGCGACGTACCAATCGCAGTTCGAGGAGAAGTAGTGGAGTGTGACCACCTTGTCCGGGAAGGGGATCTCCTCGCCAGAGTAGAGCGGCGGCGTGGCCTCGACGTCGGACTGTCGCAGGAACTTGTGCCCCCGCCGCCTACGTTGCGACTCCCCGTCAGGGAAGATGCTCTCGACGGCCTGCTTGCCGGAGAGCATCCCGGCCGGGTCGAGGTCGAGGTCGGGCTCCGGGTTCGCCTGTGGGGCGAACTGCCCGCCGTTCGGGGTCCCTCGTGGTTGGCGCACAGCGATCATGCGCTGATAGATGGCGGCAGATCACGGGAATTCGAGAATTGGCGGGGAATTCTTGCGAACGGAAGAATTCCAGGGCCGCTGGATTCAAACTGACCCACTACCCGATGGTTACACCCACATGCTCTACTGGTCGGGTGGCCGCCCCGAACGCAGTACCGCATACTGTGTCCGTCCGTCCTGACCTCGGGATCTGGGGGAAGTGGGGAGACGACGGGGCTTTCCGCTACCGTTGCAGCCGAGTGATCGATAGTGAGCGGTCACTCATGCCACACCCCTTCTCGGGGTTCCCTTGCGGGTTCTGGCCTCACCGGAGGCGGCCTTCCGAGACTGCGAAGGTCTTACGCTCCCTCCTCCGGTGCCGGATGGTCCGACATCAGAGCCGAGTCCCCCACCGCTACCGGTGGGACTGCTGGGCTTCGGGGCCGCAGCTCCAACTGAGCTGCAACTGGCAATGTCCGGCCAGTCGCGGAGGTTTTTTGCTGCATTGGCGTCTCGGTCAACCAACTCGCCGGTCAACACACAGACGAGTTGTTTGGCGAGCTTCTTCGGCTCGATCAACCGACAACCACACGCGTGATGGATCTTCGATGAGGAGAACCAGCGGTCGGCGACCGTCAGGGTGGTTCCTCTCCACGCCATCTTGTAGGTGAGCTGTGGCCTGATCTGGCCGAGTGCAGCGTCAGACACGGACCGCCGGAATGCCCGCCGGCCCATGCTCTTTTTCATGGCAGCGAGGTCGAGATCTTCGATGACCACCTCGCTGTAGGTGTCCACCAGCATCGTGGTGAGCTGGTGGGATGCCTGCTTGCGCAGGGAGACGCATCTCCGGTCGAGGGATGCGAGCTTGGCTTTCGCCGCATCATGTCCTCGGGATCCGGGGATACGCCTGATCTGTGAGCGGCCCACCCGACGGCGCTCGACGAGCGTCGCCCGCAGTGGAGCGGGGTTCTCGACTTCGGTGATGTCGCCGTTCGAGTCGGCGATGGTGGCGAGCACCCGTAGCCCGAGGTCGACCCCCGCACGGCCATCCTTGGTCGGACCCGGGCGTGGGTGGTCCTCGACGAGACAGGAGAACGAGACAAACAGCCGTCCCCATCTCTCTTTCAGGGTGGCGTTGAGGACTCGGGCCTTACCCGAGTGGACCAGGCGTTCGAGGCGGCGGGTGTTCTCCATCGACCGGAGGGCACCCACCACCGGCAAGGTGATGGTCCGCCGATCCGGCTCGACCCGCATGACCCCGGTGGTGAAACGCACCCTGGCCTGGTCTTTCCTGCGGGACCGGAGCTTCGGGAACCCGACCTTTCTACCCTTGCGCTTGCCGGATTTTGAGTCAGACCAGTTCTTCAGGGCGACACACAGGTCGGCGATCCCCGTGGAGTACGCCTCCTTCGAGTTCTCACCCCACCACGGGGCGACGGTCGTCTTCTCGGCGTTGAAGCGCTTGCGCAGGGCGTAGAGGTTCCACGGCACCGATGTGTGGGAGGGATCGACCTTCTTCGCATCCATGTCGGCCTTCACCTGGCCGAGCGCCCAGTTGTAGGCGAACCGGCGACCACCGAAGTGCGAGCGGACCCGGGAGGCGGCCTCGGGGTCGTCCGGCCAGGCGACCTCGAACATGAATCCCCGAGCGATCCATCCATCGGGGATGGCGAACTTCCCCCCAGGGGAGCGTTTCTTGGGCGTGCTCGCCACCTCGGCCGCTGTTCCGTTGAGCGCCGCCACCTCAGCCATCGTGACCACCGCCGCTCGTGGCCACTTCGACAGCCTTGGCCGCCCGGTGAGCGGCCGAACGCCGGCCGTAGAGGCGAGCGCACAGCGAGGTCATCAGCTCGGTCATGTCCCGCACCAGGTCGTCGTCGACTTCTCCGTCATCGACTATCACCATGCGGCGATTCCCGGCATCCAGGGCGCCGGCCACGTACTCTGCCCCGAACCTGGCGAAGCGGTCCCGGTGTTCGACGATGATGGTCGTCACCGTGGGGTCTCGAAGGAGTCCCAGGAACTTCCGCCGCCTCCCGTTGAGTGCAGAGCCGACCTCGGTCACCACCTGATTGACCGAGTAGCCATTGGAGGTGGCCCAAGCAGTCACTCTCGCTACCTGGGCGTCAAGGTCGGCCTTCTGGTCAGCCGAGGAAACGCGGGCATAGACGGCGGTCGTCCCGTCAGGTTGCGGGCCAGCGCCAGACAGGCTCCCGACCAGAATGAGCCCGCCCACCCGCCGTGCGGGGACCGGCAGCCGGCCTTGTCGGAACCACCGATAGGCGGTCTGGGGATGGATGTTCTGGGAGTCGGCCCACTCAGCCAAGTTCATCACCGCTCAGTGTGGATCGGAGGTGTGACAACTGTTCGCACCCC
>JAJZAC010000147.1 GCA_021799615.1 Actinomycetes bacterium | reverse complement strand
ACGTTCACGATGGGCGAGTGCCTGGGTTACGAGAAGTACTCGAGCTCGTCGCGTTGAGGCGTGGGGGCGGATGTCGGTGCTGACGTCACCGGCCCCGCGGCGGGATCTGCCCTGTTACCATCGCCCCCGATATGACGGTTCGTCAGATTGAGGGGGGGTACGGGACCGTCGTCGGTGTCCTGCGGGCAGCGGCCCAGGTCAACGGCGACGTCGAGGCCTACGTCGAACCGGCCACGCCGGAGCACCCCCGGCAGGCGCTGACCTTCGCCGGCTGGGACCGCGCCGCCGACGGGGTGGCCGGCCTGCTGGCCGCTGCCGGGGTGGGTCGGGGGGACGTCGTCTGCCTGGTCCTTCCCTCCTCGATCGCGTATGCCGTCTGCTACGCCGCCGCTCTCCGCCTGGGGGCGCTCACCTCGGGGATCAACGTCCGCCTGGGGGCGACCGAGGCCCGCAGCATCGTCGAGCGCACCCGACCGACCGTCACCGTGGTCGACGACGGGCTCGACGTGCCCGGCGGGCCGGTGGGCACTGTGCTGCGCCGGACCGACGTCCAGGCGGCCTGCGGCGGACCCCCGGCGGCGTCGTTCCCCGAGCTGGAACCGACCGATCCGGTGGCGGTGGTGTGGACGAGCGGCACCACCGGGCTGCCGAAAGGGGCGGTGTTCGACCACACCCGCCTCGCCGCGGTGGCGGCCGGGACCGACGTGCTGTCGGCGCCGGGGGACCGGCGGCTGTCGCCCCTGCCCTTCGCCCACGTCGGGTTCATGACCCGGCCGTGGGACGAGATCGCCCACGGGGTCACGACGGTCCTCACCCCCACGCCGTGGCGGGCGGCCGACGCGCTGGCCATCCTCGAGGCCGAACGCATCACCGTGGCCCAGGGGGTCCCCACCCAGTGGGCCCTGATGCTGGCCCATCCCGACCTGGAGCGCACCGACACGTCGAGCCTGCGGGTGGCCGGCACCGGGGCGTCGCGGGTGCCGCCCGAGCTGGTGGCGGCCATCCGGGAGCGCCTGGGTGTGCCGGTGATCGTCCGCTACACGTCGACGGAGGCGTCGCTCGGGACGGGCACGGCGCCGGGCGACCCGGACGAGGTGGTGGCCACCACCGTGGGCCGGCCCGTCCCCGGCGTCGAGCTGTCGCTGCGTGACGACGACGGCCGGCCGGTGGGCGCCGGCGAGGTGGGACGGGTCCATCTGCGCTCGGCTGCGGTCATGCTCGGCTACTGGGGTGGCCCGCCGACGGGCCCGGGCGGCGGGGGCCTGGTCCTCGACGAAGGGGCGACCTCCGCCGTGCTCGCCCCCGACGGCTGGCTCACCACCGGCGACTTCGGCCGCCTCGACGCGGCCGGGAACCTGCGCCTGGTGGGGCGGGCCAACGAGCTCTACATCCGGGGCGGCTACAACGTGTTCCCGGCCGAGGTGGAGCCGGTGGTGACCACCCACCCGGACATCGCCGAGGCGGCGGTGGTGGGGGTGCCCGACCCGGTGCTGGGGGAGATCGGCGTGGCCTTCGTGGTGCTCGACGCCGGCCGTGGTGCCGACGGGGGGCGGGTCGACGGGGCCGGTGCCGACGGGGGGCGGGTCGACGGGGCCGGTGCCGACGGGGGGCGGGTCGACGCCGGCGGCCTGCTGGCACAGGTTCGGGCCGCGGTGGGGGCGGCGCTTGCCGACTACAAGGCGCCGGACCGGCTGGTCGTGGTGGACGCCCTCCCCCTCACCTCGATGATGAAGGTGGACAAGCGCGTCCTGGCCCGCACGTGGGAGGAGCGGGCCGAGGCGGGCCCGGCGACGGAAACAGGTGCGGGAACAGCCGGCGCAGGTGAGCAGGTCGAGACAGCGAGGAGCAGGGCATGAGCGACGCCAACGTGAAGGCCACCGGGGGGGTCACCGACGATCCCATCCGGCTGGGGAGCATCCTCTACACCCTGGTGGAGCCCCACCGGGGCCACGAGGTGGCCTACAACCGGTGGTACGAGCGGGACCACTACTACGCCGGCTGCATGATCGGCGCCTACAACTTCGCCGGGGGGCGGTTCGTCGCCACCGCCGACCTGAAGGCACTGCGGCTGCCGGCCCCCGGCGGCCCGGGTGGTCCCTCGCCGATCGTGGCCGACCCCGCGGTCGGCTCCTACGTGTCGATCTACTACGTGCTCGACGGCCACCACCGGGAGTGGAACCGGTGGGCCGTCGACCAGGTGAAGGTGCTCCACGCCTCGGGCCGGATGTTCCCCGAGCGGGACCACATCCACACCTGCCTCTACACCTACGACTGGGAGCACCGCCGCGACGGTGAGGACGGGGTGCCGGCCGAGCTCACCCTCGACCACCGGTTCCCCGGCATGGTGTCGGTCTTCGGTGAGCTGGCCGAGGGGGTGGAGCGCTCGACGGTCGACGCCTGGTACCGCGAGGACTACCTGCCGTCGCTGCTGCCGGGCACGCCGGCGGCGTCGGTCCTGGCGTTCACGCCGGTGCCGTTGCTGATCGACGCGCCGGGGGACGTGCCCCGCCAGGAGGCGGGCGCCGAGCGCTTCCTCCAGCTCTGGTTCCTCGACGACCACCCGGCCGGGTCGTGGGACGCCCTGTTCGCCGGCCAGTCGGCCGCCCTCGAGGGCGCCGGCCTCGGGCGGCTCCTGTGGGCCTCGCCCTTCATCCCCACGGTGGTCGGCACCGACACGTACACCGACCGGTTGTGGGCACCGGGAACCGGGTCCGGCGGCGCCGGGGAGGGCACCCGATGACGGGCATGCCGGGGAGGGCGGGTGCCTCCGGCACGGCGGCCACGTCCGGTGCGGTGGGTGCCTCGGGCACGGTGGGCCTCGACCCGGTCGACGACCAGGCGGCCCGGGCCGCGGCCCGGGGGTGGGTGTACGCGCCGGGCCTGTGGGAGCTGATCGAGCGCCGTGCCGCGGCCACGCCCGACGCCCTCCTCGCCACCGAGGACACCGGTGCCGAGCTGACCTTCGCCGCCTACCGCGACGCCTGCCTCGCCGTCGCGGCCGGGCTGGCCGCCGAGTTCGGGGTGGGGGAGGGGTCCAGCGTCAGCTGGGAGCTGCCCACGTGGAACGAGTCGCTGGTGCTGGTGGGGGCGCTGGCCCGCCTGGGGGCCCGCCAGAACCCGTGCATCCCCATCTACCGGGGGAAGGAGATGGGCTTCATCACCGGCCAGAGCGGGGCCGGCCTGCTGGTGGTGCCCACCGTCTACCGGGGGTTCGACTTCGCGGCCATGGCGGCCGAGCTGGCCGCGTCCCGGCCGTCGATGGCCGTGCTGGTGGCCGACCGGTCCCTGCCGTCGGGTGACCCGTCCGCGCTGCCGCCCGCGCCGGCGGTGCCGGCCCGGGCGACCGACGCCCCCGTGCGGTGGCTCTTCTACACCTCGGGCACCACCGCCGACCCCAAGGGGGCCCAGCACACCGACGTCACCGTCATGGCCTCGGCGCTGGCCATGAGCGAGTGCATGGCCATCACCGCCGAGGACCGTGCCGCCCTGGTCTTCCCCTTCACCCACATCGGGGGGATCGGATGGCTGATGGCGGCGCTGTTCACCGGGTGCCGCCTGCTCGTCACCGAGGCGTTCGACCCGGTGGCCACCCCGGCGTTCCTGGCCGAGCACGACGTGACCCTGCCGGGGTCGGGCACCCCCTTCCACCTGGCCTACCTGGCGGCCCAGCGGGCCAGGGGCGAGGGGTCGCTGTTCCCGCACGCCCGCCTCTACCCGGGGGGCGGCGCCCCCAAGCCGCCCCAGCTCCACCACGACATCAAGCGGGAGATCGGCGGGGTGGGGATCGTGTCCGGCTACGGGTTGACCGAGGCGCCCATCGTCGTCATGTCGTCCCTCGACGACCCCGACGACAAGCTGGCCGCCACCGAGGGCCGGGCCACCCCCGGGGTGGCCATCACGGTGGTCACCCTGGACGGGCGGGTGGCCGGACCGGGCGAGGAGGGCGAGCTGCGCCTGAAGGGCCCCCAGGTCATGCGGGGCTACCTCGACGCGTCGCTCGACGCCGACGCCTTCGACGACGAGGGGTGGTTCCGGAGCGGCGACCTCGGCACGGTGGACGCGGCGGGCTACGTGACCATCACCGGCCGCCTGAAGGACGTGATCATCCGCCACGGCGAGAACATCTCGGCCAAGGAGGTGGAGGACCTCCTCTACGCCCACCCCAAGGTGGCCGACGTGGCCGTCATCGGCCTGCCGGATCCCCGCACGGGGGAGCGGGCGTGTGCGGTGGTGTCGTGCGCCGAGGGCGCCGAGCCGCTCACCTTCGAGGAGATGCAGGCCTACCTGCGCGACGCCGGACTGCGTGTCCAGGCCATCCCCGAGCAGCTGGAGGTGGTCGGCGCCGTGCCCCGCAACCCGGCCGGCAAGATCCTGAAGCACACGTTGCGCGCGCGGTACGCGAGCACGTCCGACGGAGAGGGGGGCCGGTGAGCCCGGTACGAGTGCCCACCATGGGCCAGGGCGGCGACGAGCACGACGCCGCCGACGAGGCGGTGGCCGCCCACGTGGGGCGGCGCTTTACGGGGAAGGTGGCGGTGGTGACGGGCGCCGGATCGGGGATCGGGCGGGCGACCGCCCTGCGGTTGGCGGCCGAGGGCGGGTTGGTCGCCGCCCTCGACGTCAACGCCGCCGGGCTGGAGGAGACGGTGGCCGCCATCGCCGCCGACGGCCGGGGCACGGGCGTCGCCCACGTGTGCGACGTGACCTCGGAGTCGTCCGTCGGCGAGGTGGTGTCGGCGGTGGCGGACAGCCTGGGTCCGCCGACGGTGGTGTGCAATGTGGCCGGGATCGGCGGGTTCTTCCACACCGCCGAGATGCCCCTCGAGCGCTGGCAGGCCATCCTGTCCGTCAACCTGACGGGGCCGTTCCTGGTGTGCCGGGCCACGTTGCCGTACCTGGCCGAGCACGGCGGGTCGATCGTGAACGTCGCCTCCAACACCGCGCTCATGGGCCAGGCCTACTCGGCCGCCTACTGCGCGTCGAAGGCGGGGCTGCTCATGTTCACCAAGGCGCTGGCCGCCGAGTACCTGGGGAAGGGGGTGCGGGCCAACGTGGTCGCCCCCGGAGGGACGGACACCCCCCTGTTCGGGCACTTCGGGCTTCCGGAGGGGGCGGACCCGACGCAGCTGACGCGGATCATGACGCCCATGGGCTTCTCGACCCCGGCCGAGCTCGCCGCGTCCATCGCCTTCCTGGCCTCGGACGAGTCGTCCTACACGACGGGAGCGGTGCTGTCGGTGGACGGTGGGCTGACCATCTGACCTACATCGGCGAGTATGCCCCCGCGAACGCCTGTTCGATACGCGACAAAGTGCCTCTCACCTGGGAGAATGGTGGCTGTTGAAGACCCCTGATCCCAAGTGGAAGGCACCTGTCTGGTGAC
>JAJZAC010000146.1 GCA_021799615.1 Actinomycetes bacterium | reverse complement strand
TGGCCCACGCCTTCGATGATCACCAGGCGGCTCCCGGGGATTGCCTCGTGGGCGGCGTAGGCATGGCGCACGGGGATGATCACGTCCCGGTCCCCCCAGATGATCAACGTCGGCATCGACGACGCCAGGTAGAGCCGGTCCATCGCGCTCACCACCTGGCCGCCCGGATCGATGACTGACTTGATGGTGCGTGCGAACGCGCGGCGGTTGTCCGGCTCCACCAGCGACGCGTAGGCGCTCCACACCTCGTCGATGCGACCCAGCTTGAAGCCCCGATCGTTGATCATCCGGAACACGCTGTCGCCCCAGTCCCGCACGAACGACGGGAAAAGCACCGGCATCACGTACTCGCTCGCCGGCAACGCCACCAGTCGGAGCACCCAGTTCACTTCCCGCCCAAGACCGCCGCTGTCCACCAGCACCAGACGTTCGCAGAGCTCGGGGAATTGGTAGACGAATTGCATGGCGACGCCACCGCCGAAGGACTGACCCACGACGGTCGCCCGGTGGATGCCGAGGACGTCGAGGAGATCGCGGATCCCGGTCGCGAAGGCGCCCAGCGAGTAGTCCCCGACCGGCTTCTCGGACTGACCGTGACCGGTGAGATCCGGTGCGAGCACCGTGAAGCGGTCGGTCAGCCGGGGGATCACGTCCCGCCAGGTCCGTGAGCTGCCGGCGATCCCGTGGAGGAGCAGGAGAACCGGACCGCTGCCTTCCAGCCGGTACGCCATGTCGTGACCGTGGATCGAGACGTGCCGCACGTGGGCTTCCATGGGGACATCTTCCCCCACCGCAGCGCGCAGGCCTGCAGCTGCGGTCCTGCACCCGCCCTCAGGCACGGTCGACCTGCTCCAACGTGTCCCGTCGAGCGGTTGGCCACGCGACACCGTCCCATCGGTCAGGCGTGCTCGCGCCCAGTGCCCGGTCCCGGGTGGTCGCGCACCGCGGGCCTGCGGGATGCCGATCGATGCCGGGGCGGCCTGGCGCGCCACCACGCCGGAGGTCTCACATGCTGCGCCGGCAGGCGATCTCGGTCAGGTCCGGGCGAGGCCAGCCAAGATCTGCTCCCATCCGTCGGGGGTGAGGGCGTAGTTCCCGACGCTTCCCGACGCGAACCACGACCAGCTCGGTGGCCACGCGAGCGCTGACATCGACGCCACCACGACGGGTAGCAACGCGATCGGATCACGGTGCACGGGCGTGAGCTCCTCGACGCTGCCGGAGTAGGGCCCTGACCTCCGCCACGCCCCCAGCAGCTCCGCGGCGACGCCTCGCCGGCCATCGCCGTGCTGGGCTGCGCCGAGAACGGCGAGGAGGAGCTGGTGCGTCCTCACACCGGGTCGTCCACTCGGCTGGACCGTTGCGGCGCCGCGTGCGACCTCCACCAGGGCGCCCACCAGGTCGACACCAGACTGCCACGCGTGCTCGGGCTCGACGAGGCGGGGATTGATGTCGATGAAACTGGGACCCGTGTCGGTCAGGATGACGTCGGCGGACAGCGCGCCGTGCCAGGCAACATCGCTGCCGAGCACCTCGAGCCAGGTCCGGGCCTCCGGAAGATCAACCCCCTGCTTGTGGCTGGCTCCGCCGTTCGCTCCTTCGCCGGTGCGCACGTTGGCATGGAACGCGACAAGAGACCCATGGTCGAACACCGCCTGGCACATGGCCAGCGGTCCGTCGACGGCAGCCTGGATCAGCGCGTTCCCGGCGTGGCTCACCGTGGCGAGCTCTTCGGGCGAACCGACGCGCCGCACACCGCCAGACGCGGTGCCGATCGGCTCCTTCACGTATGCGGGGAACCCCGTCCAGGTCTCCGGTCGAGTTGAACTTCGAGGCTGCGGCAGTCCCAGGCGGCTCAAGGTCCGGCATGCGGAGACCTTGTCCTGGACCGCCGCCAGGGCGGAGAACGGCGGCACGGCGGTCACCACGCCCCGGTCACGCAGCCGTTCGGGAACCGACGCCAACACGGCGACCTGTTCCTGCGTCGGGAAGAGCACGTCGAACCGGCCAGACTCGTAGACCGCAAGAGCTGCATCCAGCCAGGCGAAGGGGTCAGTGCCGTAGACGGGAACCCGGTGGATGCGCCGGACATGGCGGGTGAACCGGCACAGGCAGAAGGGGTCCGGGGCGAGCGCTTCGACGACGTGCCCGGCAGACCACAGGCGGTTGGCCGTCTGCCGTGCGGTCAGCCCCGAGCCGTCAGTCATCAGGACGCGCATATATATATAGTATATACTTACTCCCGTGGGCCGACCGCCGCTGATCGATCGGGAAGTCGTGCTCGCCGCAGGATTGGCAGTCGCAGACGAGAAGGGTCTTGACGCGGTGACCATGGGTGCCGTGGCGACACGACTGAACGTCACGCCCATGGCGTTGTACCGCCACGTAGCCGACAAGGCCGACCTGCTGGACGGGATCGTCGAGCTCCTCCTCACGGAGTTTCCTCCGCCGCCCGCCGGCTCCTGGGCCGATCAGCTTGCTGCGATGGCCGTGGCGATCCGAGCGTCAGCGCAACGCCACCCGAGCGTCTTTCCCCTGCTCCTCCAGAGACCGGCGACGACCTCTCGGGCCCGTCTGGCGCGCGACAGCGTCTATTCGGCGCTGCAGGAGGCGGGTGTCGACGTGGCGCGGATTGAACAGGCCGAACGTCTCGTCAGCACCGCCATCCTCGGTTTCGCGGCAAGCGAAGCAGCCGGACGGTTCCGCAACCACTCCCGCAGACAACTCGATGCCGACTTTGCAGCACTCCAAGGCTTGCTCCGCCGGTTCATCGAGTCCGAATCGCGGATCGTGGGCAACGAACGGCCTGCCGCGACGACGCCACCTGCACCGTGACCGCCCGCTGTCCTGGCGCTCCCGTCCGCGCCGGATCGGGGTCGGCGGAGGTGCTCCGAGGACACGCACCACGGCGCACTTCGGGCTCGGCCGTCCCCGGCCGTGTTCAGCCGCCAGCGGCAGCCGCCCCCGGCAGGACGACCCGGCTGGCCCCCGGGGGAGGGTGCCACTCCAGGAGCACGACGCCGCCCCGGTCGACCATGGTGCGCGCGCCCCGGGTACGCAGGCTGGCGATCGTGGCCGCCGCATCTGCCGGCGTGCCCATCTCGATGCCGGCTGACGGCACGATCACGAAGTACACCTCGGCGCCGTGCACGGGCACGGACACCCCGGTCGGGAAGAGCATGTCGAAGGGATAGATCCATCGCCGCCCCCCGAAACGCCCCATCACCCCCTGGGACACCACGGCCTCGGCACCGGGCGGGACCTGGGCGGCCACGTTGGCGAGGACCGCCGCCGTGGCGGGCCCCACCCGAGCGAAGGTCGTCCGGGCCCCGGGAGCGGTCCGGGCGCTCACCACCATCGCCTGACCGAGGCCGACCACCGCCAGACCGGCACAGGCCCACCACACCAGGCGGCTGCGATGCCTCGCCGCCCACACGAGCACCGACACGGTCCCGGCGGAGGCGGCCATGACCACCGCGAAGTTCTGGAACGCGGCGATGTGGCTGATGAAGATCCCGTTCGAGTACAGCCCGTTCGGCACCAGCACCACCAACGCGAACGCGGCACCGATCGGGCTCAGCACGCCGATCGTCCCGGATCCGGCGAGGAACTGCCCGGCGTCTCACCACCGGCTTCGCAACATGGACAACGGGTGCGACGGATGCAGCAGCATCCCGACGACGATCGCCACCATCCCGCCGATACCGTCGCTCACCGGGTGGCCGGCCAGGTACCCGTAGCCACCGTTCAGGCTCGACCCTTTGCCGGCACCGGCGAGGCTCACCACCCCCAGCCAGACGACGCCGGCGGCGATCATCGCTCCACCCCACCGGCGCGTCGTCCGACCGGCGACCACGGCGGCCAAGCCCAGGGCCATCACGTACGTGGTGGCCACGTCGCCGCACAGGAGGACGGCGGCGATCCAGATCCATGCCCGGCGACGTCCGGCCCAGACGTCCCTGGCCGCCACCAGGGCGAAGAAGGTGGCGATCGGCTGGAAGTGCCAGTCGAAGGAGGCGACCCAGGCGGTCCACGGGTTCGCCACCACCACGAGCAGTACGCCGGCGCCCACCAACGACCGGCCCCGGCGCTCCGCCGGCCACCGCCGGTCCAGGAGCTCGCATGCCCACCGGAACACGACGGCACCGGAGCCGGCCAGGGCGAGGTCCTGCACCACCAGCAGGGTGAACGTGCTCCGGGTGACGGTGAAGAGGAGGGCCAGCGGCCACATCAACAGCTCGAAGTGGCTCTGGTAGAAGGAGTAGCCCCAGTGCGGGTACCCGAAGACGAACGTCGTCTCGTACGGGTCCAGGTGGCCGGTGCCGATCTGCTGGAACGCCTGGGAGAACGTCGCCATGTCGGCGGTCAGGTCGAACCGGGTCCACAGATGCCAGCTCCAGGCGAGCAGGCCCGCCAGCTGCAGCACGATCACCGACGCGCCGACCACCCACAGCCGACGCATGGCGACGGCGGCGAGTGGCCGCGGTCGGCGGGCTCCGCCACCGCCGCCGGAGGAAGGGCCTGCCGGCGGGCCGGTCGTCTCGGCAGTGCCCACGTCGCCGACCGTGGTGCACCGTTCGGGTGCACGGGGACCCGCGTCCCGGCCGGAGGGTCCCCCGCCGGGCTCCCCGGTCATGCCTTCGTCACCCACACCCGGGCCGGCGGCCCTTCACCGCGCTCGACCTCGGCGCCGTCGCCGGCGGCCCCACCCGGCGGCGGGCCGCCCTCCACCGCCACGGCGAGCACGTCGGCGGCGACGTCGTCGAGCAGCGCGCCTCCCAGGTCGTCGAGTCCCGCGACGTAGAGACGGATGCGGTCCGACACCTCGAAGCCCGACGCCTTGCGCAGGTCCTGGACCGTGCGGACCACCTCGCGAGCCAGGCCCCGGCGGATCAACCCGTCGTCGAGAGCGAGGTCGAGGGCCACCACCTCGGCGCCGTCACGCGAGACGCTGAACCCCTGCTGGGCCCGGACCCGCAGCTCCACCTCGTCGCCGGACAGCTCGACAGGGCCGTCCTCCAACGGGACCACCACCGGCCGGCCGGCACCCAGCGCCTCGGCCGCCACCGGTCCGTCAACGCTTCCCAACGCGCTCCGCAGCGCCTGGACGCGGGGCCCCAGGCGGGGACCCAGCACCCGGAAGTTGGGAACCAGCTCGTAGTCGAGGACCTGGCCCAGCTCGGCCGCCATCTCCAGCACGTCGACGTTCAGCTCGTCGCGGACCACCGCCTCGAGGTCGCCGGTCAGCTCGGCGTGCCCGGCCGGCAGGTGCACGAGGGCGCGGGCCAGCGGCTGGCGGACCTTGAGCCCGGCCTCGCCCCTGGCCGCCCGCCCGAGCGAGGTGAGCCGGCGGGCCAGGGCCATCGACGCTTCGAGCGTGGTGTCCACCGCCCCGGCATCGGCCTCGGGCCAGTCGGCCAGGTGGACCGAGGCACCGCTGTC
>JAJZAC010000145.1 GCA_021799615.1 Actinomycetes bacterium | reverse complement strand
GGCCAAGCAACGCGGCGGCTCCAGCGTCGAGGTCTTCGGCGAGGCCATGCGCATCGAGGTGCTGGACCGCATGACCACCGAGCACTCCCTCTACCGGGCCCTGGAGCGCAGCGAGCTGATGCTCTACTACCAGCCGGTGGTGGACATCAGCGGCAACGGCGCCGTGGGGGTCGAGGCACTGATCCGCTGGCAGCATCCTGAACAGGGTCTGGTGGCGCCCTATCGGTTCATCCCGGTGGCCGAAGAGAGCGGTCTCATCATCCCCATCGGTGCCTGGGTGCTGGAGGAGGCCTGCCACCAGCTGCGTGACTGGCAACACGGGGGGCGTACGGGGCCACGGAGCTCCGTCGAGGTCAACCTGTCGGCCCGCCAGATCGACCACCCGGAGATCGTCGAGACGGTCGAGCGGATCCTGGCCACTACCGGCCTCCCGCCGGCCAACCTGACCCTCGAGATCACCGAGAGCGCCCTCATGCGCGACGCCGCCTCCGCCCTCGACGTCCTGCGGGCGCTGAAGGGGATCGGTGTCTCGCTCGCCATCGACGACTTTGGCACCGGGTACTCGTCTCTCAGCTACCTCCAGCGCTTCCCGCTGGACGTGCTGAAGGTGGACAAGTCGTTCGTCGACGAGCTGGGTGTGAGCGCGGAGGGCTCCGAGATCGTCTCCGCGGTCATCAACCTGGCCCACGCCCTCGGCCTGCGGGTGGTGGCCGAGGGCGTCGAGACCGAGCAGCAGCTGGAGGTGCTCCAGCAACTCCAGTGTGACTACGCGCAGGGCTACCTGTTCTCCCGGCCGGTGCCGGCCAGCGAGCTGGTGGTCGACCCCCGGTTCTCGATCGGGGCCTGAACGCTCCGGGTCGCGAGCCGGAGTCGGTACGGCTCGAGACGGTCGACGAGGAGTGGAACCCCCGTCGCCCATCCGGTGCCTCCGGACCCGCTCCCGGAAGCTCTTCCCGCGCCCGGATCCCGCACGGTACCGGCGGCCCGCGTCCGGGTCCGCGATCGCGGACCCGGACGCCGTCGGGGAGACCGGATTCGAACCGGCGACCTCCTGCTCCCAAAGCAGGCGCGCTAACCAAGCTGCGCCACTCCCCGTGTGGACCGGCGCTGTGCTCGCCGCCCGGCGGGCCCACCGTATAGCGTTCCGGCGGTGCCGACCGTGCGAGTGGCCGTCTACGACCTCGGCAGCACGTCGTTCCACCTGATGGTGGTGGATGCCGGTCGGGACGGGACCCTCGAACCGGTCCTCCGCCGCCGGTCGTTCCTGCACCTCGGCGCCGAGGTGGCCCGGACGGGATCGCTCGGCGCCGAGCGGCTCGCCGCCTCGGTGCGGGCGCTGCGTCGGCTCCATGCGGCAGCGGCGGGATCGTCACCCGACCTCACCGTGGCCCTGGCCACGGCGGCGCTACGTGATGCCGGCAACGGCGGGGAGGCGCTGGGGCGGTTCGAGGACATCCTCGGGGCGCCGGTCCGCCTGCTCGACGGGGCGGAGGAGGCGCGGCTGTGCTTCGTCGGCCAACGCGCCGGCGTGTGGACCGAGCGGGGGCGACCGGTGATCGGGGTGGACCTCGGAGGAGGGAGCCTCGAGGCCTGCGTGGGTGACGCGGCACGCGTGGGTGGCGCGGTCAGCGTGCCGGTGGGTACGGCCCGGCTGGCCGGGGAGCTGGACCTGTCCGACCCACCGACACCCCGCCAGGTCCGCCGGCTCGCCCGCACCACCGCCGCACGGCTGGGACCGGTCCGGGCGCTGGTCGACGGCGATCCCGGTGCCCGTCACCGCGCCATCGCCAGCGGCGGCACGATCCGGGCGCTGGCCCGGCTGGCCATGGGGCTCCATCGCCCGCCACCGGCCGGCGGCACCCTGGAGGTGAACCAGGTCGAGCTGCCGGCCGGTCAGCTCCACCAGCTCACCGCCCGGCTGGTCTCCCTCGACCTGGCCGGACGGTTGGCACTCCCGGGGGTCCAGCAACGCCGTGCCGGCCTCCTCCCCGTCGGGGCGGTGATCCTGTCCACGCTGGTCGACCAGCTGGGCCTGGAACGCCTGGTGGTCAGCGACTGGGGCCTGCGCGAAGGGGCCATCTTCGACGCGCTGCACCCGTCGTCGGCGTAGGCCGCGGCCGGTCGCAGTGCCGGCGCCGGGGTGTCACGACGCGGTCCCCGCGGCCAGCCCGGGCCCCTCCCCGAGGTCGACGGCACGGTCGGCCAACATCCGTTCCACGTCGTTGGGGAGCAGCGGGGGACTGAAGAAGAACCCTTGCGCCGTCGTGCAGCCACGCTGGAGCAGGACCCGGCTCTGGTGGGACGTCTCCACACCCTCGGCCATGCAGTCGAGGCCGAGGCGTTGGGCCATGGTCACGATGGCCGAGACCAGGCCGCTGCTCTCGCCCTCGGGGCCGAGCACCTGGACGAAGGAGCGGTCGATCTTGAGGGTGCTCACCGGGAAGGAGCCGATGCGGTCGAGCGACGACCGCCCGGCCCCGAAGTCGTCGATGGAGAAGCGCACCCCGAGGGCGCGCAGGCCTTCGACGTTGGCGCGGGCCACCCCGGCGGTGTCGAGCACGACCCGTTCGGTGATCTCGAGCTCGATCGACGACGGCGCCACGTTCGTCGCCTCCAGGGTGGCACGGACGGTGTCGAGCAGGGTGGGGTCGGCCAGGTCCCGCGATGCCACGTTGACCGACAGGCGCAGGCGGGGGAGGCCCGACGCCGCCCACTCGGCCAGCTGCTGGCACCCCTGACGCAGGACCCAGGCGTCGAGGGCCACGATGGCATCGGTCCCCTCGACCGCCGGGATGAACGCGTCCGGCTCGAGTACCCCCTTCGTCGGGTGTCGCCAGCGGACGAGTGCCTCGACCCCGACGACCCGGGTGGTCTGCAGGTCGATGTAGGGCTGGTAGAGGACGAAGAACTCGCCCTGGTCGAGCGCCCGGGGGATCTCGACTGCGAGGTCGACGGGCCCCGGCGCGGGCGGGTCCGACTCGTCGAACAGCTGGTACGTGTCCCGGCCCTTGCGCTTCGACCGGTACATGGCCTCGTCGGCCCGGCTGAGCAGCTCGTCGAACGTGTCGCCGTGGTCGGGTGTCAGCGCGATGCCGATCGAGGCCGACGCCAGCACCTCCTGGCCGGCGATCAGGTACGGGGTGTGGAGCGCCTCGAGCGACCGGCGGGCGAGGTGCTCCACCGCGTCCCGGTCCGTGAGCCCGGGCAGCAGCACGGCGAACTCGTCGCCACCCAGCCGGGCGACCGTGTCCTGCCGCCGGACGGTGGCGCACAGGCGCTCGGCCACCTGGCGGATCAGCTGGTCGCCAGCGGCGTGCCCGTAGGTGTCGTTCACGTTCTTGAACCGGTCGAGATCGACGAAGAACATGCACACGCCCTCGCCGACGCGCCGTGCCCGCACCAGCTCCTGGCTGACGCGGTCCTCGAGGAGGCGCCGGTTGGGGAGACCCGTCAGGTCGTCGTGCCAGGCCATGTGGGAGATGCGCTCCAGCAGGCGGGTGTTCTGGAAGGCCGTCACCGACAGGTCGGCGATGCCGCCGAGCCGGGACCGGAGGTCGGCGCTCGTCCCCCGGCCGGCGCCGGACTCGGTCCGGAAGTTGGCGGCCACCGCACCGAGGAACTCGTCACCGGCCAGCAGGGGGGCGATGAAGGCCGTGGCGATCCCACTCCGCTGCAGGAGGCCGCTGACGACGGGGTCGCCGGCCGACGCGTCGAGCTCGAGGATCTCGTGCTGGGCGCGCAGCTTGTCGAGGAGCGGGGTGTCTGCAGGTCGGAGCGCCACGCCGGCGACCGCCGCCGACCCACTCCACGAACCGGGGGTCACGACCCCGGCCGTACGTGCCCGGAGCACCAGCTCCTCGCTGTCGGCGTCCCACAGGAGCACGGAGGCGTGCGAGCAGTCGAGCACCCGGGGCACGGCGTCGGCCAGGTACTGGGCGACGCCGACGGTGGTGGTGGCGCCCGAGAGGGCCCGGGAGAAGTCGAGCAGGGCTCGGGCGGTGGCGTCGCTGCGGCGCGCCTCCTCCAGCGACGTCACGACGTCGAGGGCCGTGGCCGCGTAGCCGGCGTACAGTCCGAGGATCCGGCGCTCGGACTCGAAGAACTGCGAGCCGGGCGGGTAGACCGCCGCCAGCCGGCCGTACCGGCGCCGCGACGAGGCCACGTCGACGATCAGCCGGGAGCCGCCGGCATCGTCGGGGTGCTCCCGCCAGAGCTCGTTGGCCAGCGCCTGGGCCTCGGCGGGCTCGAACCCGTGGTGGTGGAGCTGGACGGGCGCGTCGGGGGCCGTCCGGACGACCAGGAGGTGGCGGGGAGCGCTGACGGCGTGGGCGGCCCGCGCGGTGATCCGGCCGAGCAGCGTGGTGATGTCCTGGTCGGAGAGGAGCTCGGCCGCGGTGGAGAACACGTCGTCCAGCCGTTCGCCCATGTGGGCGAGCTGCGAGGTGAGCTGGGCGATGCGGGTGTCGCCGTCGACGTCGAGCTCGGGGCGGGTCGCGTCGACCAGGTCGTCGCTCCAGGCGGCCGAGTACAGGCTGGTCCGTTCGTCGACGAAGGACCGCCACTGGCGATCCTCCCACGCCACCGAGTACAGGCAGAACCGGCCGCCCCGGGCCTGGCATTCGGACTCGGTGACGAGCGCCGGCACCAGCCCGAACAGGACCGGGACCTGGGAGAGGACGCCCCGGGTGAAATCGCACAGCTGGACATGGCGGGTGAAGCCGGGCCGGGTCACGGCGCGGATCACGGCATGGGCGTCGCCGACCTCGAGCGGTTCGGCGATGGACACCGTGTTGAATTTGGCCATCGCCGCCGTCACGTTCTCGAGCAGGGCGGTCGGCGACCCCAGGGCACGCAAACGGTCGGCCACGCCCGACGCGTCGCGCTCGAGCAGCATCTCCTCGCCGATGTGGAGGCCGATGGCGTTGTCACCGGTGACGAGCGTGGCCGCCCCGAGCAACGCCACCGCCTCGTCGTGGGTGCTCCACCCGGTGACGTCCTCGAGCTCGGCGACCGGGCGACGCTCGCCGGCGAAAGCCAGCATCTGCTGCACCCCGTCGCTCCCCATCCGCCCCCGGACGAATCGGACCAGCGCCGCCGTGACGGCGCCGGAGACGTCCTGGCGTGTCGCGCTCGCCCGCTGCCCTCCCGGGGTGCCGATGGTCATCGGGGGCGCTTCACCTCCCTGGATCTGCTGGGAACCGAACGGGGAATCGCCTCCGCCGGGCGAGTGCGAACGGCTCGGGCCGCGGGTCGCCAGCCTGTCCGGGCAGCGCGATGCGCGCCGGCCGCAGGCGACCTTCGTCCAGAGATCCCACCAGTACTGCGAACGTGTTCCAATACTACCAGCCCGGCCCTGCGTAGGCTCGGTCCATGTTGCGTCCTGAAAACTGGACCAAGCCTGCGGGTGCAAGTCCCGTCTGGGTAATCGCCGGAGAGCCCAGTAGCAGACCCCGGTCCGTCGGAGAGA
>JAJZAC010000144.1 GCA_021799615.1 Actinomycetes bacterium | reverse complement strand
CGCCGACTTCTTCTCGACGATGGTCGAGTTCCCGAACGTGCAGCCCGGCGCCGACGCGCCACCGGGGGTGGAGCCGGCTCGAGCGTGACCGTCCGGGTGCGCCCGGTCGGTGCAGGGGCATCGTCTGCGTGGCGCGCACCTCACCCACGGATGGTGGACAAGCCCGACCAGCTGGGCTATACCAATCATGCTGGGATAGTCCAGCATGGACATCGGGGGATCGCCGTGGGTGCCCACCCGGGTGCCGGGTGAACCGGGTACCTGGCCGGCACGGTCGAGCGGATCAGGTAGCCGCCGAGGGAGGGAGATCAGGATGGTTGGCAGGACCCGGCGCCACTCGGCGCGTTCGTTGATGGTCGGAGCGGCGCTGGTCATGGTCCCGGTCGTGGCCGCTGCGTGCAGCAGCTCGTCCACGGGCTCGTCGGGCTCGTCGGGCTCGTCGGGCACCTCGTCGGGTTCGTCGAGCTACCCGGTGGGCTCGGTCACCCTCGTCTCCCCGGTGACGGCCGGGTCGAACGGCGACCTCATCGCCCGGGAGCTGGCCAAGGAGATCTCGCTCCCGCCCGCCACCGTCAGCGTGGTGGACCTGTCGGGCGGCGCCGGCATCTCCGGCATGACCCATGTCGTCCAGGCAGCTCCCGACGGGTCGACCATCGGCCTGATGCCGAACGGCGTGGCCCTGCTCCAGCCCCAGCTGAGCCAGCTCCCCTACGGCGGCCCCTCCACCTACACGCCGATCGCCCAGGTGACCGAGGAGTTCGACGCCCTCACGGTCAGCGCCGACGCCAAGTGGAAGACGTTCGCCCAGTTCATCTCCTACGCCAAGGCCAACCCGGGCAAGGTCACCGTCGAGGTGGCGCCCAAGGGCTCCGTTCCCAACATCAACGTCCACCTCCTGGAGAAGGACGCCGGCGTGTCGTTCACCCTGGTGCCCGGGATCGGCGCCGCCAGCGCGGTGACGGACCTGGTGGGTGGACACGTCGACGCGGTGGTGGGCACCATCAACAGCGCCCAGTCCTACATCAAGGCCGGCAAGATGGCCGCCCTGGCCGTCATGGCGCCGTCCCGCCTGCCGGCCTACCCGTCGGTGCCCACCATGAAGGAGTCCGGCTACGACGTCGAGGTGGCGGTGTCGAACATCCTCATCGGCCCGCCCCACCTGCCGGCCTCGATCGTCTCCCAGCTGGCGTCGGCCATCCACACGGCCGTCACCTCCTCCGGATTCCAGCAATTCGCCACCGGCTCCGGCGTGACCGTGTCGTACGTGTCCGGCGCCGCTCTCACCACCCTGCTCAGCTCCCAGTACTCGAGCCTCGGCAGCTACATCAAGCAGTTCTACTCCTCGAGCGGCTCGTGACCGACCCCCGCCGTCCCACCCCGGACGCGGCGGGGAGCACCACACCGCCCCCCGGAGCGGCCGGGCCGGGCGCCGGGACGAACGGTGACGAGAGCCCGGGTGCTCCGGGTGAGGCCGGCGAGGACGCCCGGGCCGTGACGACCCGCCGGGGGCCGCTGCCCGGCGCCCGGGGGTGGGTGGTCGTCCACGGATCGGCGGTGTTCGCCATGGTCGTGGCGCTGGCGTCGGTGGGCTACTTCGCCGAGGCGCTGCACTACCAGCGGGGCACCAGCGCCCAACCGGGACCGGGCCTCTTCCCGCAGATCGTCGCGGTCGCCATGTTCGTGGCCGCGGTTGGCACGGTCGTGACCACGTGGCGGACACCACCGCCAGCGGCGACCGAGGGCGGTGACGAGGACCACCACCCGTTCCGCCCCGTGGCCGTGGTGGTGGGAGCCGTCCTCTTCGTCTCCACCATCCACCCGATCGGCTTCTTCTTCGCGGCGGCGCTGGCCCTCATCGTCGTGGAGGTGGGCATGGGTGTCCGTAACCCGTTCCGGGTGGCGCTCTACTCGCTCCTCCTCGCCTTCGTCGCCCAGCTCCTCTTCGTCGACGTCCTCGGGCTCACGTTCTTCAGCAAGGTCCACTTCCTCTCGCTGGCGCCGTTCGCACCGGGGGCGCTGCCGTGACCGCCGTCGCGACCGCCACCGCCCGGGCGTCCCGGAGGGCCCGATGAGCCTGGGCGCCGGGCTCCAGCAGGGCATCGAGGTGGCCTTCACGTGGCAGAACGTGGCCGCGTCGGCGGCCGGCGTCACCATCGGGACGACGTTCGGGATCTTCCCGGGGTTCGGCCCGACCACCCTGATCGCCATCCTGCTCGGGTTCACCGTGGGCCTGCCGCCCGACACCGGCATCATCATGCTGGTCGGCATCTACTTCGGCACCCAGTACGGCGACTCGATCTCGGCCATCCTCATGCGGGCGCCCAGCGAGCCGAACGCGGTGATGCTCGCCCTCGACGGCCACGAGATCGCCCGCCGGGGCCGGCCCGGACCGGCCCTGGCTGTCGCCGCCATGGGGTCGTTCGTGGGCTCGCTGGTCGGCCTGGTCGGCCTGGGCCTGGCGGCACCCAGCCTCGGTCATGTCGCCACCTACCTGTCGACCGCGGACTACACGGCGATCGCCGTCTTCGGCATCGTCGCCCTCACCGTGGTGAGCCCCGGGGTCCGCTGGCGGAACCTGACGGCCATGCTGCTCGGGGTCGCCTTCGCCACCGTCGGGCTCGACCCGGTGGCCGGCATCGACCGCTTCACCTTCGGCAACCTCCAATTGGCCCAGGGGATCCCCGTGGCCCCGGTGGCCATCGGCGTGTTCGGGCTGGCCGAGGTCCTGGCCATCGCGGCCGGATCGACCCGGCGAGAGCGGCTGCGCTCCATCCCCTTCAGGGACATCTGGCCCAACCGGGCCGAGGTGAAGGAGGCACTTCCGGCCTCGGCCCGGGGGGCCGCCATCGGGTTCCCCCTCGGGGTGCCCCCGGGGCCGACCCTGGCCGTGGCCACTTACGCGTCCCACGCCCTGGAGCGGGCCCGGAGCCGGCGCCGCCACGGCGACGACCGACCGGCCATCGCCGCCGTCGCCGGCCCCAAGGCGGCCGACGAGGCCGCGGTGGCGGGCCACCTGGTGACGATGATCGCCCTCGGCCTCGCCTTCTCGCCGGTGACGGCCATGCTCCTGGCCGGCCTGGAGCTCCACGGGATCCAGCCGGGGCCGCTCTTCATCTCGGAGCACGCGTCGCTGTTCTGGGGGATCGTCATCAGCATCCTCATCGGCAGCGTGATCCTGCTCGTGATCAACGTCCCCCTCATCGGGGTGTGGGTCCAGCTGCTGCGCACCCCGACCCCGGAGCTGCTGGCGGGGCTGACCGTGTTCATGCTGACCGGTGCCTACGCCATCAGGAACTCGACGTTCGACATGTGGATCGTCGTCGTCATGGGGGTGATCGGCTACGTCATGCGCCGCTACCGGTTCCCGGCCGCCCTGCTGGTCATCGGGTTGGTGCTGGGGTCGGTGCTCGAGGTGAACCTCCGCCAGGCGATGGCCACGTCGCGGGGCGACATCACCACCTTCGTCCAACATCCGGTGAGCGCCACCCTCCTCGGGCTGTCCGTGCTCCTCGTCGTCACCGCTCCGCTGTGGAACCTGGCCGGCCGGTGGCGGGCGGCCCGCACCGCGGCCCGCCAGGGGAATTGAGCGGGCACGTGCCGCCACCGCCACCGTCACCGGGTACGGAGCCCCGGGATCGCGGCCCCTACCCGGGTTTCGCCGGGCGGATCGCCACCACCATCAAGGAGTCGGAACCGTGGTGGCCCGAGCCGGTCCGCCCGCCGGCCGGCGCCCCCAACATCGTCGTCGTCCTCCTCGACGATCTCGGCTTCTCCGACTTCGGGTGCTTCGGAGCCGAGCTCCACACCCCGACCATCGACCGGCTGGCCGCCGGCGGGCTGCGCTTCACCGGGTACACGACCGTCCCCATGTGCACCCCCGCCCGTGCCGCTCTGCTGACCGGCAAGAACCCGCACTCGGTGGGGGCGGGGTGGCTGACCGCCAACCTGCCCGGCTACCCCGGCTACCAGGCCGGCGAGATCTCCCACGACGTGCCCACCATCGCCGAGCTTCTGCAGGGTGCCGGGTACGGGACCATGGCGGTGGGCAAGTGGCACAACACCCCCACCCACCTCGTGTCCCACACCGCCAACCGGTCGTCGTGGCCGACCCACCGCGGCTTCGACCGCTTCTACGGCGCGCTGGCCGCCGAGTTCAGCTACTTCGAGCCCGAGCACCTGGTCGAGGGGGACGAGTTCGTCGACATCGACGACTACCCGGACGACTTCTACTCGACCGACGTGTGGGCGGACCGCGCCATCAGCTACCTGAAGCAGCACCTGGCGGCCGACCCCGACCGGCCCTTCTTCCTGTACCTGTCGGAGAACGCGCCCCACCAGCCCCTCCATGTGCGCCCGGAGGACCGGGCGGCCAACCGCGGCCGTTACGACGACGGGTGGGACGTGGCCCGCCAGGCCCGGTTCGACCGCCAGCTCGAGCTGGGCATCGTCGACGAGCGGCATCGCATCCCGACCCACACCCCGGCCGTGCCCGACTGGGAGACGATGACGGCCGACCAGAAGCGCCTGTGCGCCCGCTACATGGAGCTCTACGCCGGCGTGGTCGAGGCCGTCGACCGCAGCCTGGGGCGGCTCGTCGGGTTCCTGGAGGCGGCGGGCAAGCTCGACGACACCCTCATCCTCGTCACCTCCGACAACGGGGCCAACGGGGTGGGGGGTGCCTACGGCAACCCGAACCGCACGGCCATGCGCTACGGGTTCGTGCTGCCCGACGACGACCCCCGGTTGCTCGCCATGGTGGACGAGGACCGCCTGGGGGGGCCGGAGTCGGCGCCCGCCTACCCGGTCGGCTGGACCGAGGTGAGCAACACGCCCTACCGCCTCTTCAAGCGGTTCCCCATGAACGGCGGCATCCGGGTCCCGATGGTGGCCCACTGGCCGGCGGGCATCGGCACGCCGGGCGCCATCCGCCACGACTGGGTCCACGTCACCGACGTGACCCCCACCCTGCTCGACGTGGCCGGCATCCCCTACCCCGCGGCGTTCCGGGGCCAGGCGACGCGCCCGGTCGACGGCACGAGCTTCGCCCCGGCCCTGACCGGAGGGGCCGTGCCCGACCGTCCCCGCGGTCGCCAGCACTACGAGCTCCAGGGCCACCGGGCCATGATCGACGGCACCTGGAAGATCGTCTCCCTCCAGCCGCCCGACACCGAGATCGACCTCGACAACTGGATGCTGTTCGACCTGGCGTCCGACCCGTGCGAGACCGACGACGTGGCCGCCCGGGAGCCCGAGGTGCTGGCCCGCCTGGTGGCGGCCTTCGACGAGGAGGCCCGGGCCAACTGGGTGTACCCGCTCGACAACCGAAGCCCCCGGCGCATCGTCGCCGTGTCGCCGCCCCAGGAGGAGCTGGCGTCGAGGCCCCGCACCTTCTTCCCCGGCACCCCCACCATCCCCCAGGCGGTGGTTGCGCCACTGGTGGCCGACCGGGACTACCTGATCCGGGCCCGTTTCACCCACGCGGCCGGCGACGAGGGCGTCATCTTCGCCCTGGGCGAGTCGCTGGCCGGC
>JAJZAC010000143.1 GCA_021799615.1 Actinomycetes bacterium | reverse complement strand
GCGCGGAGCTCCCGAGCGACGGCGTCTTCGATGGCCTCGTCGTCCACACCGAAGACCACGTCCCTGCCGCCAGCGGCCAGGATCGACCGGATCACGGCCTCCTCCTCGTCGAGACGCACCGAGGCGGCCTCGACGTCGGGGCCCCGCACGGTGATCCGGACCTTGATGCCCTCGATCCCGCTGGCCAGGAAGGCGATCGTGGTGGCGCCCAACCCGTCGCCGCCACCCGGGCCCGCCGCCCGTTCCTCGATCGCGGCAGCGGCCTCGTCGAGCTCGGCGATGCGCCCGGCGAGCGCGTCGGCCAGTCCGGACTCGGACATGCCCCAGGTGCGCAGGACCCGGCTGACGATGACACCCGACCGCTCGCCGTTTCGGCGCATCCGCTCCTCGAGGTCGGGAAGGATGGCCCGGGTGAACATGTCGGACATCTCGTAGGGGACGCCGGGCACCGCGTAGAGGACCTTGGCGCCCACGGGACAGATCAGACCGGGAGCGGTGCCCATCGTCTGGGGGATGATGGCCGCCCCGTCGGGCACGTCGGCCTGGCGCAGGTTGGTGGCCGGCATGTCCCTGCCTCGCGCCGCGAACATCGCCCGGATCGCCTGCACCACGGCGTCGTCCCGTCGGAGCGGCACGTTCATGACCTCGGCGATGGCCTCACGGGTGATGTCGTCGTGCGTGGGTCCGAGTCCCCCGCAGGTGATCACGGCGTCGCTGCGGGCCAGTGCGGTGCGCAGGGCCAGGACGATCCGCTCCTGGTTGTCGCCCACGGCCTGGTGGAAGTGTGACGAGACGCCTGCCGCCGCCAGGTGCTCGCCCAGCCATGCCGAGTTGGTGTCGGTGATCTGGCCGAGTAGGAGCTCGGTGCCGACCGCCACGATCTCGACCCGCACGGCTCAGGCCCCGCGGTGCGCCGCTCGGCGGCCGTCGACCAGGTACTGGACCCCCGTGACGATGGTGAGCACGGTGGCGATCCAGATGCCGATGGCCAGGACCAGCGGGTGGCCGGCCAGCGGTGGGATCAGGCACAGCCCGATGGCGAGGTCCTGAGCGAGGGTCTTGATCTTGGCCGAGCGCCGGGCCGGGATCGACACGCCCCGGCGGCCCACGACGCTCCGGTAGGCGGACATCCATACTTCACGGGCCGCGATGAGGGCCACGGGCACCCAGACCACGATGTGCTTGGCCACCAGTGCGACGAGGGCTCCGAGGACGACCACCTTGTCGGCCATGGGGTCGAGGAACGCCCCCGAGCGGGTGGTTCCCTGGCGGCGGGCGATCCAGCCGTCGACGCCGTCGGTGAAGGACAGCAGCCCCCAGATCACCATCGTCTCCCAGCTGGCGCCCCAGGCGACGATGAGCGCGATGAGGACCGGGGTCACCAGCACCCGCAGCAGCGTCACGGCGTTGGCCGGTGTGGCCAGGGCGGACGGGCCGAAGGTGCGGCGGGGATCGGGGGCGGCCGACGTGTCGCTCATCGTGCCACCCGGGCCGGCCGGGAACGCGCACCTGCCGGCTCCGGCGCTGCTCCCACCGGCGCTGCTCCCACCGGACCGACCGCGCCGACCAGGTCCGGGCCGACGGCGGCCTCGATGTGCATGGTGACGAACGACCCGGGTGCCAGGTCGGCCGGGACGCGTACGATCCCGTCGATCTCCGGCGCCTCCCGGTACGTCCGTCCCTCGCCTGGGCGGTCCACCAGGACCTCGACGGTCGCTCCGATCAGGTCGTCCCGCCGGCGGGCGGTGATGGCGTCTTGTAGGGCGGTGCACTCGCGGATCCGCTCTGCCACCAGGGCGTCGGGCACCCCTCCGTCGAGGGTGGCGGCGTGCGTCCCCTCCTCCCTGCTGTAGGGGAAGAAGCCGACCCAGTCGAGCTGGGCATCTTCCAGCCAGGCCAGCAGGCGATCGTGGTCGTCCTCCGTCTCGCCCGGGTAGCCCACGATGAACGACGAGCGGAAGGCGGCCCCGGGTGCTTCCGACCGGATCTCGGCGATCCGCTCCAGAAACCGGTCACCGTCCCCCCAACGCCGCATGGCGGCGAGCAGCGGCCGCGACACGTGCTGGAGCGAGAGGTCGAAGTACGGCACACCGGTCTCGAGGATGGCGTCCACCAGCGCACCATCCAACGACGACGGGTACAGGTACAGGAGCCGGACGCGGGGGACGGTCGCCGACAGGGACCGGACCAGGTCGACGATGGGCCGACGAGTGCCAGTCCTCGGGCCGGGAGCCACCGCCGAGGCCGACCCTGCGCCCGACCCGTCGGCGCCCTGACTGCGGTCGATCCCGTAGGAGGCCAGGTCCTGCGCGACCAGGACCACCTCGCCCAACGGAACGTCGCCTGCCGCGAGGGCGTCCACCTCGGCCAGGATCGAGGCTCGGTGGCGTGAGCGCTGGGCTCCCCGAAAGGAGGGAATGGCGCAGAAGCCGCAGTTGCGATCGCACCCCTCGGCCACCTTCACGTAGGCCCAGGGGGAACGTGACGGCGGCCGGGGCAGGTTGAGCAGGTCGAACGCCGGTGCGACACGGGTGGCACCGAGCCTGACGGGCACGCGCCGGTCCCCAGCGGCGACCCCGGGAGCCGTCCCGGTCAGCGAGTGGCCGAACGGTGCGACCAGGTCGATCTCGGGCAGCTCGGTGGCCAGTTCGTCGCCGTGCCGTTCGGCCAGGCAGCCGGTCACCACCAGCCGCGCTCCCGGCGCCCGCTCGTCGGCCAGGGCGAGGATGGTGTCGATCGACTCCTGCCGGGCAGCCTCGATGAACGCGCAGGTGTTGACCACCACCAGGTCGGCATCTCCCACCGAGCGGGCCGGCTCCATACCCTCGGCAGCAAGGGTCCCGACCAGCTTGTCCGAGTCCACCTGGTTCTTCGGGCAGCCCAGCGTCTCCAACCAGTACCGTCGACCCACCAGGACAATCTACCGGCAACGGCGGTGCGACCACCGAGAGCGCCGACGCCCCGCCGTGCCGTGGCGCATCCGGGGACCACGGCGGTTCAGGATGACCGCCCGGCGGCGACCAGGACACGGGCAGGTGCGGCCGGGCGAAACCCGGCTCCGGCACCCGATTGCATCACACGAGCGGAGAGGGAGGGATTTGAACCCTCGGACCCGGTCTCCCAGGTCAACTCATTAGCAGTGAGTCCGATTCGGCCGCTCTCGCACCTCTCCGTGCCGCCCCTGCCTATATCCTGTCCCTGTTCCCCTCCTGGTCGGAGAGCAAGAGACCGGGGTCGGTCAGCGGCGTCGGCCCAAGGGTAGCGGATCGATCCAGAAGCTCGACGGGGGTCGGTACCGACTCCGGGTCTTCGTCGGGACCGACCCGGTGACCGGCAATCCCCGCCAGGTGACCCGGACCGTGCAGGCGAAGAACCAGACCGAGGCCCGCAAGGCGCTGGACCGCCTCCGGGACGAGGTGGCCGCCGTCGAGCCCTCGGGTTCCACGGCGACGGTCCGCACCCTGCTCGAGGAATGGCTGGCCCACTCCAAGGCGCGTGGGCGCGCCCCGAAGACCCTCCACGAGGCCCGGCGGTCGGCCGAGACGGTCATCTTCCCGGTCCTCGGGGACGTTCCCCTCCGGGACCTGACGGCCCGGCACCTCGACGAGCTGTACCGGAAGCTCGCCACCGGGGAGGGCCGGGCCCGGCCGTTGAAGGCCACCAGCATCCGCCGGCACCACGCCGTGCTGTCGGCCGCCCTTGGCCAGGCGGTGCGGTGGGGGTGGCTGGAGCAGAATCCGGCGGCGCGGGCCCAACCCCCCGAGTTGGGCCCGGCCAACCTGCAGGTGCCGACCCCAACCGAGGTGAGGGCGCTACTGGCCCGGGCGCGGGCCGAGAGCGACCGGTGGGGGATGCTCGTCGTGCTGGCCGTCCTCACCGGGGCGCGGCGGGGGGAGCTGTGCGCCCTGCGGTGGACCGACATCGAGGGATCGGCGATCCGGTTCCGGCGGTCGATCTACCGGGCCGGACGGGACCGGGGGGAGAAGGGGACGAAGGGCGGCCGGGAGCGCCAGGTCAGCGTGGGCGAGGCGGGGGTCGAACTCCTCGGGAAGTGGCGTCACAGCTGCGAGGACCGGGCCGCGGCCGCCGGGGTCGAGCTGGCGGCCGACGGCTTCGTGGTCTCCCCCTTCCCCGATGCCAGCCGGCCGGTCAACCCCGACAGCTTCTCCTCGGCCGTTCACCGGATGTGTGGAGAGCTGGGAATGGCTCACGTCCACCTGCACTCCCTCCGGCACTTCGCCGCAACCGAGCTGTTGGCAGGGGGGATCGACGCCCGCAACGCGGCCGAGATCCTCGGCCACGCCAACCCGTCGCTCACCCTGAGCGTCTACGCCCACGCCACCGCCGACCGCCAGCGCCAGGCCGCCGACGTCCTCGGCCGGGTCCTCACCCCGGGGTAGCACCCCTCGGCCGCGGGCCGGCCGCTCCGGGCTCGGCGTCGAGCAGGGCAGCCAACCGGCCGACGTGGACCAGCCATCGTCCGGCGACCTTGATCCCCGGCAGCTTGCCGGCCCGGCACTGGCGGACGACGCCGAGGGCAGTCATCGACAGGAGCGGTGCCACCTCGTCCGGCGTGGCGAGCTGAGGCAGGGAGTCCGAGAGGTGCGGATAGGGGCTCATGATCGGCCGGGTCCGCTCCGCCTGCGGTCGTCAACCATCCGAGACCTCCGTGTCCATTGTCCGTGAGGGGGCGCCTTGCCCCCGCACGGGCGACTGTCCCGGACGTACGTCACCCCACACGTCACCCTCACCTCGCTCTCCCGCCCCCGATCCCCGACGCATGGACCTCGCCGGCCACACGCGGCAGGCCACGGGCACGTCCTTGGCCGGGACACCGACATCATGCAGACTTGCCATGTGACCGGAACAGGTCGAGGCGGGCCCATCACCTTGGACGTCGTGCGCGCTGACGGTGAGCGGGAGGCGATTGCCAACGCCCCTGCTCCGGCCTGCACCCGATCCCGCTGGAGCATCCGCCGGCACTTCGACATCAGCCCCGCTCTTGCGCCCGTCCGTTCCGCTACAACTTCCTGCCCGCCGAACGTCCACCCGTCCACGTCCCTACGGCCCGATCCACGGTCGAGCCTGGCGACATCCGCCTACGACGCGTCACCTCGTCCGGACTACACCTACGACCAGCGCGCGGTTGGCGTGACCAGTGTGTACGAGGACATACGACGGCTCCACGACGACACTGGCGACCTGCTCATGCAGCTACGACGTCGTCGTCGACCAATCCGGCCGCTCCGGCGCTGCGGCCAGCATGTCTACGACCCCCGTTCGACCCGGCACCGCATCGCCGCCAGGTTCTCCGCGCCCGAGCCTCCGACACACTTCACGCACCCGTGCTTCTGCGAGCCGACGAACTCACAGGTTCTGCCGATCGGGCCGGCGGTCCTCATGGCCGGAGACCGCTACACATATGCCGGCAACGATCCGGTGAACGTCGTCGACCCACTCGGGCTTTGGGGCTGGAACCCCATCTCAGACGCCACCCAAGCCTGGAACGACACCGGCGGCAAGGCCGCCAGCTACGTCGCCAAGCACCA
>JAJZAC010000142.1 GCA_021799615.1 Actinomycetes bacterium | reverse complement strand
GGTGCCGGCCGAGGTCACCTGGTAGGTGACCGCCCCACCCGTCGTGCCACCCGAGGTGGCGAGGGTGAGGGCGTGGCCGTAGGTGACGGCGGTGGAGGTGATGGTGAGGGCGGCCTGGGTGGCCTGGCCCACCGTGATGACGGTGGGCGCCGACGACACTGCCTGGTAGTCGGTATCGCCGGCCATGGTGGCGGTGACCGTGCAGGTGCCGGCACTGGTGGCGGTGAGGCTCGCACCGCTTACGGCACAGCCGGCGGTGCCGGCCGAGGTCACCTGGTAGGTGACCGCCCCACCCGTCGTGCCACCCGAGGTGGCGAGGGTGAGGGCGTGGCCGTAGGTGACGGCGGTGGAGGTGATGGTGAGGGCGGCCTGGGTGGCCTGGTAGTCGAAGAGGTCCGCGGTGGTGGCGGCGCTGGTGCCGCCGGGCCCGGTGACGGTCACGTGCACGGTTCCGGGTGTCCCGGAGGGAGTGATGACGGTCAGCTGCGAGTCCGACACCACCGTGAAGGAAGCGGCGGTCGCACCCACGTGAACGGCGGTGGCACCGGTGAACCCGGTCCCGGTCACGGTCACGGTGGTGCCACCGGCGACCGACCCGAAGGCCGGCGACACCGCGGTCACCGTCGGCACCACCAGCACGTCGGCGACGAACCCGGCCTGGGTGCCGGCGGCAGCGGGTGTCGTCTGCAGGCTGCCGGCGCTGACCGGGAACGACGGCGGCGTGGCCAGGCCACCGATGGCCACCCCTCCGGGGACGAGGCTCATCGTCATGGCCCAATCCGCACCGGGCCCGCCAAGGTAGGTTCCCCAGTCGACGGCGGTGGCGTCCGCGGCCAGGTCGACGAGGAAGGCGTCGGAAGCTCCTCCGCCGTAGGCGGCCTGCGGCGCCCCGGCGGTGGCCACGCCGCTGGTGGACGCCGTACCGCCGGTCACAAGGAGCGAGCCGTCGGGTGCCACCGCGACGGCGTCGGCTTCGGAGGTGCCATTGGTGCCACCAAGGTAGGTGGCCCACCGGAGGGTGGCACCGTTCGGGGAGAGCGAGGCGGCCATGGCCTGAGGTCCGCCACCGGGGTCCGTTGGGTCGACGACGCCCGCGGTGGTGGCCAGGCCGGGGTACGCCGCCCCGACCACGTCGACGTTGCCGGCCGCGTCGAGGGCGATGCCGTAGAGCTGCATGTTCGAGCCCATCCACGCCAGCCAGGTGACGCTGCCGGCGGGGGACACCTCGGCCACGAACCCGCCGTCGTGTTCGGTGTAGCTGGCCTCGCCCGAATACGCACCCCCGACCGTCGCCAGAGGATTGGAGTCCCCGCCGGCCACGAAGGCATTGCCTGCACTGTCGAGGGTGAGGGCGTCGACCTGTGCGCCTTGCCCGACGCCCAGGGAGGTCACCGGGCCGAGGACGAGCTGGCCCGAGGTGTCGTCCACGGTGGCCACGAAGGCGTCCGAGTTCGGGTTGGAGTATCCGCCGTTCACGTAGCGCTCCGCCTCGTCGAAGTCTTGGAGCGTGCCCGCCGTGCCACCCAGGCCGGGGAAGTCGTCCCACGTGGTCAGCCCGGCGATGTGGGCGTTGCCGGCGGCGTCGACGGCGAGGGCCTCGATCTCGTCCTCGCCTGAACCGCCGATCAGGGTGGAGGCTTTGATGCTGCCCCCGCCGGTGGCCAGCACGGTGAGGAAGCCGTCGTTCTCGGCGCCGAAGATGGTGTTGTTGTCGTTGGTGTTGCGCGTGCCGCCGACGATGGGGAAGTCGGGGGAGTCGGTGTAACCGGCGACGTAGATGGAGCCCGAAGGCCCGAGGGCGACGGCGGTGGCCACGTCCTCGCCCACGCCCCCGAGGTACGTGGAGAAGAGGGCAGAGGTCCCGGCCGGGTTGAGCTCGGTTACGAAGGCGTCGGTGAGGCCGCCCCCGTAGGCCGGCGAGCCGGTGGTCGGGAACCCGGTGCCTCCGGTGAACCCGACGGCGTAGGTGTTCCCGGCCTGGTCGGTGGCCAGGCCGAGGACCTCGGACAACGGGCTGCCCGACAGGTAGGTGGCGTAGCCCGTCACCACCGTCGGGTCGATGACGAGGGGCCGGCTCCGGTCGTAGGAGCCCACCTGGAACGAGACGGTCGTTCCCTGGAGACGGTAGGCGGCCGGCACCGCACGGCGGCGGCCACCGATCACCTGCCAAGCACGCAGGGCCTGCTCGGAGACGGTCCCGGCTGCCGACCGGCCCACCAGGTCGCCTCGGCTGTCGACGTGCAGGCCGGTAACCCCGGTAAGGCGCAGGCGGGCGACCGACGGGTTGGTGCCGGGAGCCACCGTCAGCGTGTACTCGAGACTGCCGCTCCTGCCGCCGTAGCGCACGTCGACGCCCGGCCAGGCGTCGTGGGCCACGACCGCCTGGTAGGTCGGGAGGTCCGACCGCCACGACTGGCGCGGTCCCACGAACATGTTGACGTGGCCGGGCAGTGCGCCCTGGGTGGACAGCGGGGCCGTCGGGTCGGCCCCGACCAGATCAAGGCCGATCCGGGAGGAGGTGGCGTGGGTGGGCGCCGAGGAGGCGGTTCCCACCGCCCGTGGGCCCGATCCGGATCCCCGGACCATCGTCAGGTCGACCTGGTCCGACGTGACCTGCACGTCGGTGCCGGGGGCTCCGGCCACGTAGCTGGGCGCCGGGGTGGTACCCCGGGCGAAGGCCAGCGGGAGCGCGGCCAGGCGGGTGGTGACACTGGTCGTGGTGGCGTGGGTCACGCCCGGCGGCGTGCCCGATCCGGGTGCCGTCGCCGCCGGGCCGTGCGCCGTGGTGGAGACGGTGGCGAAGACGGCGGCGCCGACGACCGACCCGATCACCGCGGCAACCATCACCCGGCGCAGGAACGGCGGACTGACGCCGCCCTCCGGGACGCGTCCGGTACCTGATCCCATCAGCCTGCCCTCCTCGTCGGAACGGTTGCTGCGTCTTCCGTGCACGATCGGACGCCCTCGGCCCGGCGGGTCGCGGCCACCCGCTTCACCCGGTAGCCGAGCACCCCGGGCTCTGCCGCCTCCGCCGCGGCGTACTCAGCCGCGGCCGCCTCGTAGTTGCCAAGGGCGAACGCCGCGGCACCGGCGCCGTCATGCGCCCACGACCCGAACAGCCGGCCATCGTAGGCGAGTCCCTCGTTGGCGAGCGCCTCCAGATCGGTAGCGGCGAGGCCGGCGAAAAGCGCCGCCGCACTTCGGGGAGCGCCGGTTGCCAGCAGCCGTCGGGCCTGGTGCCAGACCAGGAGACGGTTGCGCGGGAACCGGTCGAGCGCGCCGGTCAGGAGGTCGCCGGGATCCTCACCCTGCTCCTCGCTGATCCGCACCAGCTCGACCAGGCTCATGCCGCCCAGCGGGTGCGTGTCGCCCTCGGCCGCCGACGCCCGGGCGCCCTCGCGCCATGCCTCTTCGGCACCGCGGTCGTCGCCGAGCCCGGCCCGGGCCACGCCCAGCCGGTACCAGGTGGACTCGTCACCGGTCCGGCGTGCCAGCTCGCCCTCGAGCAACGGAAGGTCCCGCCGGTGCCGGGACGGCCGGTCGTCGTCGTAGCCGAGATGGTGGAGGTGGAGGGGGACCCGCCCCCACACCGCCCCGCCGGTGAGGCCGGTGCCCGGCACGCTGCCCGGTCCGGTGGCGCCCCCGGTCGACCGGGCGCGCCCGAGACGCTCGATGGCCGGCACCACGCGCTCGTGGATGGGGCGCTCGAACCGGATGGCCGGATCGTTGCGGAACAGCCGGCACTCCCGGTACCAGGTGAACCCGGTCGCCGGGGTGAACTCGACCAGCAGGCCGAGGGCGTCGCTCGTCTCGAGCACCGCCCGCGTGGCGGCAGCCGTACCGGCGCGCACCCGCTCGTCGGCGTCGACGTAGAGGATCCACCGGCCCCGGCAGAGGTCGAGCGCGGCGTTGCGGGCAGCGGAGAAGTCGCCGTGCCAGCGGTGCTCGGCCACCCGGGCGCCGGCGGACGCGGCGATGGTCGCCGATCCGTCGGTCGACCCGGTGTCGACGACGACGACCTCGTCGACCAGACCGTCAAGCGAGTCGAGGCAGGCCCGCAGGTGGTCGGCCTCGTCCCGGACAATCAGCGCCGCGCTCAGCAGTACCGATCCGACCGGTTCAGTCATCCAGCCCGACCTGGTACGGGTGGTACGCGTACGGCACGTAACCCCGATGGCCGAGGACGGGCATGTCGACCGGAGGGATCTCCTGGTTCGACACGAACGCAGGTTCCGAGGTGGCGGATGCACGGTCGCCGCCGGCGAGCTCGCCTGCGGCGAACGACGCCACCACCGGAGCGGCAAACGCCGCCCCGATCACGGCGCGCCGGATGAACGCCCTACGGTCCATCGGCACTCGTTTCAGAATTTCCCTGTCGAGCTCGTCGTCGGACACCTACACCCCCTCGTCGCCTGAACGGAGGCTAGTGGATCGGCCCCTGTCGCGCCGGGGTGGGAGGAGGGAGCATCCGGAACTGCCCCAGAACAGCTGCGGTCCGGACACCTCCTCCTCAAGCAGCGATGCGGCACCGTCGGGATCACCCACCCGGAGCCGCAGGCAACGGGCCGGTTCGACCACCGAGCACAGCTCGCGGAGCCACCGCGTCGGAGACGCGCCCGGTGAACTTGTCGACACCCGGGCCCGTTCGGCGAGGGCCCGCACGGTCTCCCGTCCGGACGCCGGGCGGAGCCGGTTGGAGCCACCGTGGTTGCCCTCCAACTCGACGACGGTGTCGACAGGACCCCGTCCGGCGTGCCAGTCCATCCCGAGCTCGGTCGGATCCAGAGCGTGGACGATCTCACCGGACCGGTTCTCGAGCCATGGGACCGACGCCAGTGCCGGCTCCAGCCAGTCGAGCACCTCGATGGCGTGCCGCCGGACCAGGAACCGCCGGGCCACCGCGCTGACCCCACCGCCCGCCAGTAACAGGTGGCTGTCGGTCTCCAGCACGTGGCCGCGCCGTCCGAGGGCGAGCAGCACGGTGGTCACCCCCGGTGCCCCCCAGCCGGTGAGGACGACGCGCCGGCCCCCGATGCGGACGCAGCCGGCCCGGAGGGTGGCCGTGGACCGCTCCAAGGCGGCGGCCCGGGCCTCGGTGTCCGCGAGGAGTGCGTGCAAGAGGGTCATGGAATCGCCGGTGGCGAGCGGCGTGCCCTCCTCCCCTGCGAGCGCGAACAACGGAAGGACGACCGCCCCGCCGCCACCGGGCCTGGCGGACCGCGCCCGGAGCTCCACCCACTCGGGATCTGCGTCGGGCTGGCGGGCGTGGTGTGCGGCCAGTCCGAGCGTGGGTCCCAGGGCACCGGCCGCCGGTGGGTCGAGGGTCACCCGGGAAGCCGCGCCGAGCACCCGCACCTCGATCGAGGCCGGACCCGGCGCCTCCTCACCCGTCACTACCGGCCGTCCGGCTGGTGCTCACCCCCGCCGGCGCTCGCGGTCACCGAGGTGTCGACCACCAGGCCCACCTTCTCGAACCGGGCCACGCACGCTTCGACCTCGTCGACGGGCCGCGCGGGAAGGTCCCACGCACTCCGGACGAGATCGACGATCCGGTCGA
>JAJZAC010000141.1 GCA_021799615.1 Actinomycetes bacterium | reverse complement strand
CGGCGTCGCGCTCGACCAGCTCCCCGTTGCGCTGCATGGTCAGGGTGGCACCGGACGGTCCCGGCGCACCCCCCGTCCACAGCACGGCGCCGCCAGGGTCACGGGCGGTCAGCCTGCCGTCGGGGGCGAGGGCGAGCGTGTAGCCCCCGTCGTCCAGCGACTGGCCGGCCAGCAGCCGCCCGCCGGGGGGCATGAGCGGCCGCCCGGCGGCGGTGATGGGTGCACCCAGCACGACCACGGCGGCGACCACGGCGGCCACCGTCACCAGCGAGAGCACCGACACGGCCACCGTCCGGGGGCGGCGGCCCACCCACGCCCGGACCCGCCCGACCGGTGCCCGGCCGCCCTGCCCACCCGTCGGGCCGTCGTTCACCGTGCTGCAGCCTCCGAGATCTCCCGCACCCGCGCCCCGGTCGCACGGCGCAGGATCCCGGACGTGCCGGGGACCCCTGGCACCTGCGCGGCCTGGACGGCCCGGAGCCACGGTAACAGGCGCCGGGCGCCGGGTCCCGGGCCGGTGGGTGCCGGGCCGGTGGGCGCCGGTGGTCGGGGCGCCGGTGGTCGGGGTGCCGGTCAGGCTGCCGGTGCACCCCGGTCCCGGCCCCGCGCCCCCGCCGCCGCGGCGCGGGCCCCGAGCAGTCCGGCCAGGGCGCCGGCCAGGGCGCCGGGATCGAGGAGCCGTGCCGGCTCCGGGCACAGTCCCGCCCGCACCACGCCCGGCACCTCCCCACCGTCGCGCTCGTCGACCAGGTACGCGTCGACCAGGCCGGGATGACGGCGGGCGTAGTGGCGGGCGACGCCGGCCGGGGTGTCCTCGTCGCCGGTGACAGCGAGCAGGCGCCGGCGGGCCAGCGCATGGTGGGCGACGGGTCCCGGCGGCGGGCTCGCCAGCACCACCGGCGACACCGCCACCACCGTCGGGACGCGCGCCACCGCCTCCGCCAGCCCGTCGAGGGCCAGGACCGTGCCGATGCTCGAGACCGGGTTGCTGGGGCCGAGCACCACCGCGTCCGCCCGCGCCAGAGCGGCGAGCACGGCGGGCGCCGCCGGGCCGGAGCCGGGCGCCACGCTGCGCACGGGGGGTTCGGCCCCCGCGCCCACGTACCACTCCTGGAAGCCGACCCACCGCCCGTCGGCCAGCTCCAGCCGGGTCGGGCACGGCTCGTCCGAGGCCGGCAGGACCGCGGGCCCGTCCACGCCGAGGCGCCGGGCCACCTCCGCCGTCGCCTCCGTCAGGGTCCGGCCGGTGCGCAGCAGCTCGGCACGCACCAGGTGGGTGGCCAGGTCCCGGTCGCCGACCCCGAACGCCGACGGTCCGCCCAGCCCCGCGAGCGCCGCCCGCACCGTGAAGGTGTCCCCGGCGATCCCCCAGCCCCGTTCCCGGTCGAGCTGGCCACCGAGGGCGTAGAGGACGGTGTCGACGTCGGGGCAGATGCGCAGCCCGTGCCAGTCGAGGTCGTCCCCGACGTTCGCCACCACCGTGAGGTTCCCGGGCCCGAGCGCACGGGCCAAGGCCGGTGCCAGGTGGGCCCCGCCCAGCCCCCCGGTGAGGAGCACGGTGCGGCCACCGGTCACCGGTACGTCCGCCACGTACCGGACCGCCCGACCGGCGACCACACACCAGCTCCTTCCCCCCGCCGTGGGAGGCCTGTACCCCGCTGACCTGGATGTTCTCGCCGAATCGCCGGGCAACGCCCCATCCGGCTCCCCCAATCCCAAGTTGCCTGCTCTACATATATGGACCTACTTGACGGGCTAGTCAAGAAGGTGCAAGGTTCGGGAGTCGACACCGCCGGGGCTCCCGAGGACCGTGCCGTGCGGATGCGGGCCCACCACCGGCCCGCGCACGTCCGGCCCGGCCGCCCCACGGTGCCGTCGCCGGCTGCTGGAGCCGGTGGTGCGGTCGAAGGGGGGATGACATGTACGCGGAGATCCCGTCAGGTCTGGCGGAGGAGCACGAGGCCCTTCGCTCGGAGGTGCACCGCTTCGGCGCCGACGTGCTCCGCCCGGCCAGCCTCCAGCTCGATGCGCTCCCCCCCGCCGAGGTGATCGACCGCGGCTCCGAGCTGTGGAAGGTCTACCGGGCCTGGTACGAGATGGGGAACCACGCCGCCTCGCTGCCCGCCGCCTACGGCGGGCTCGAGCTCGACCCGGCCACCTCCCACGCCGTCTTCGTCGAGATGGGCTGGGCCGCCGCCGATCTGGCCATCAGCCTCGGCGTGGCGGCCATGCCGTTCCAGCTGGCGGCCCAGGTGGCCATGCTGTCCGGCAACGACCGGTTGGTCGACGAGATGATCCGCCCCTTCGTGGAGGACCGCGAAGCCCGCTACGTGGGCTGCTGGGCCATCACCGAGCCCGGCCACGGGTCGGACACCCTCGGGGTGGGACGGGCCGAGTTCCACGACCCGGCCGCCGCCGGGGCCTGCCGGGCCCGCCGCCACGGTGACGACGTCATCGTGAGCGGCCAGAAGTCGGCCTGGGTCTCCAACGGCTCCATCGCCACCCACGCCCTGCTGTTCTGCACCATGGAGGAGCAGCGGGGCATGGCCGGGGGCGCCGTGGTCATGGTCCCCCTCGACCTCCCCGGCGTCAGCCGGGGGGCGCCGCTCGACAAGCACGGCCAGCGGGCCCTCAACCAGGGCGAGATCTTCTTCGACGAGGTACGGGTCCCCGGCTTCTGCCTGCTGGCCGAACCCGACCTGTACCCGACGGCCCTCGAGCTCACCCTGTCCCATGCCAACTCCGGCATGGGCGCCGTCTTCACCGGTCTGGCCCGGGCCGCCTTCGAGGAGGCGCTCACCTACGCACGGGAGCGGGTCCAGGGGACCAAGCCCATCGCCGAGCACCAGCTCGTCCAGTCCAAGCTCTTCGGCATGTTCGCCCGCTACCGGCAGGCCCTCGCCCTGTCGCGCTCGGTCATGGTCGGCATCTCCGAGCTGGGGGGCATCGGCGGCCTGGCCCACGCCATCAGCTCCAAGGTCACCTGCACCGACGCCGCCTTCTCGGTGGCCAGCGACGCCGTCCAGGTCTACGGCGGCACCGGCATGGTGCGCGGGCTCCTCGTCGAGAAGCTCCTGCGCGATGCCCGGGCGTCGCTCATCGAGGACGGCGTGAACGACTTCCTCGGCCTGGTGGCCGCCCGGCAGCTGGTGGACTCCTATGTCTGCTGATCCCGCCACCGGCGCCGCCGATCCCGTTGCGGGCGCCGTCGATCCCGTTACGGGCGCCGCCCGATCCGCCACCGGCGGTGTGGCGCCGACGGGAGCCGGCCGGTGACCCGGGCCCAATCGGCCATCGAGATGGTGGTGCGCGAGCGGGCGCGGGTCCACCCCGACGCCGTCTGGCTGGCCTACGAGGACCAGACCGTCACGTGGGCCGAGGTGCTCAGCTACGCCAACCGGGCGGCCAACGGCTGGCTGGAGCTGGGCGTCCGGCCCGCCGACCGGGTGGCCATCCTGCTCGGCAACTGCCCGGAATTCATCTGGTCCTACCTCGGCCTGCTGTTCATGGGGGCCGGGCCGGTGCCGGTCAACACCGCCCAACGGGGCGTGACCCTCCACCACATCCTGGCCGACTCCGGCGCCCGGGCCGCCGTCGTCGCCGACTCGTTGCGCTCCACCTTCGACCAGGCCCGTGCCGACTGCCCCGACCTCGAGCACGCCGTGGTCGTCGGGGGCCCGGCCGGCGGCGGGATCGACTGGGACATCGACCGGCTGCTGTCGGCGCCCGACACCGACCCCGTGATCGACGTGGCCGACGCCCCGGCGGCGGCGGCCATGCTCTACACGTCGGGGACGACCGGTCCGCCCAAGGGCGTGGTGACGAGCAGCTACGACGCCAGCCCCATCGGGGTGCTCCTCGGCGCCGCCGGCGTGCAGCCCGGCGAGACCATGTACACGCCGCTGCCCCTCTTCCACGGCAACGCCCTCTACGTCTCGATGATCGGCTCCATGGTCCTCGACGCCCGCTTCGCCCTGGCCGAGCGGTTCAGCGCGTCGCGCTTCTTCGACGACTGCCGGCGCTTCGACGCCGTCGAGTTCAACGCCCTGGGCGGCATGATCTCCATCCTGTTGAAGCAGCCGGTCCGCCCGGACGACGCCGACAACCCGGTGCGCACCGTCCTCTCCGCCGGCTGCCCGCCCGACCGGTGGGAGGAATTCGAGCGGCGCTTCGGCCTCCGCCTCGTCGAGTGGTTCGGGATGGTGGACGCGCCCGGCATCCTCCTCAACACCGAAGGCCGCGTCGGCTCCATGGGCACGCCCATCGCCGGGGTCGAGTTCGCGGTGGTCGACGACGACGACGAGCCGGTGCCGGTCGGGCACACCGGCCAGCTGGTCTTCCGCCATCCCCAGGGCCAGCTCACCCACTACCACGGGCTCCCCGACGCCACCGAGACCGCCTATCGCGGCGGGTGGTTCCACACCGGCGACCTGGCCAGCCAGGACGCCGACGGCTTCTACTACTACAAGGGCCGGAAGAAGGAGTCCATCCGGCGGCTCGGGGAGAACATCTCGGCGTGGGAGATCGAGACCGTCGTGAACGCCCACCCGGCCGTCCAGGAGTCGGCCGCCCACGCCGTGCCCTCCGAGTTGGGCGAGGACGAGGTGAAGCTCGTCGTCGTGCCCAAGCCCGGTGCACGCGTCTCGCCCGAGGCCCTCACCGAGTTCTGCGAGGGCAAGGTGGCCCGCTACGCCGTGCCCCGCTACGTGGAGATCGTCGACGAGCTCCCGAAGACGGGGACCCAGCGGGTGCAGTACGGCGTGTTGAAGGAACGGGGCATCACTCCGGCGACGTGGGACCGCCTGGACACCGACGGCACTGCCGGATCCCCTGCCGGCGCAACCGCGAAGGAGCAGCATGCGTGACGTGATGGTCGTCGGAGCCGGGATGACCCGGTTCGGCAAGTTCTTCGACCGGAGCGTCCGGTCGCTGGCCGAGGAGGCCGTCGGCGACGCCATGGCCGATGCCGGCGTGCGTCCGGACCAGGTCGAGTTCACGGCCTTCGGCAACGCGGTGGGCGGGATCCTCCAGGGCCAGGAGATGATCCGGGGCCAGTCGGCGCTCCACCACACCGGCATCCTCGGCTCGCCCATCGTCAACGTCGAGAACGCCTGCGCCTCGGCCTCCAGCGCCTTCCACTTGGCCTGGCAGGCCATCGCCTCGGGCTCGGCCGAGATCGCGCTGGCCGTCGGCGCGGAGAAGCTCACGCACGCCGACAAGATCCGGTCGTTCGCCGCCATCGGCACCGCCCTCGACCTCGAGGAGATGCCGGCCATCCGTGACCTGCTGTCCTCCGTGCTCCTCGGCTGGCCGCCGCCGGGGGCGCCCGCCGGTGGCGACGCGGCCGGTGGCGAGGCGGCCGGGTCCGGGGGCGGTGGTGGCGAGGCGGCCGGGGGTGGGTCCGGGGGCGGGTCCGGGGGCGGGTCCGGCAGCGGGTCCGGGTCCGGGGGCGCCATGAGCAGCTCGCCGTTCATGGACGTCTACGCGGCGATGACCCGCATGTACCTGCAGAACAGCGGCGGCACTCCCGCCGACCTGGCCCAGATCTCGGTGAAGAACCACCGGCACGCCTCCCTCAACCCGAAGGCCCAGTACCGCGACGTGGTGACCGTCGACGACGTC
>JAJZAC010000140.1 GCA_021799615.1 Actinomycetes bacterium | reverse complement strand
GGCCGGCGGGCAGCGGCGGCCATGCCGCGGTCGCCAGGCCGGTGCGGCGCGGCCTGGCGCGGGCGCTGCCTGCCGCCGCCGCCATCGCGCTGGCGGGCACCGTCGCCGCCTGCGGCGGGTCCTCCGTCTCGGTCCCCGGCGTGGGGACCGTCAAGCAGAGCGGCAACGGCAAGACCTTCACGTACTCGAACGGGAAAGGCAGCTACTCGATGAGCGGCGCCCAGCAGCTCCCGTCCGGGTTCCCGAAGGACGTGCCCCTGCCTTCCGGCGGACAGGTCACCGGTTCGCAGTCGGCCGGGTCGGGTGGCCAGATGGAGTACATGGTGTACTTCACGATCAACGGCGACCCGCAGACCATCGCCAACGCCTACCAGTCCCAGCTCCAGAACGCCGGGTACCAGATCAGCGGCACCACCTCCACCAACGGGTCGTACATGGTCGGCGCCCAGGGCCCCACGTGGGCCGTGGAGGCGAACGTCGACAACAGTGCCGGGGGTGTCGACAGCTCGGGCTCGTCCGGCCTCAAGCCCGGGCAGTCCATGATGGAGCTGATCGTGTCCAACCAGGGCGGGAGCTCGACCACCACCACGTCAGCCGGCAGCTGACGCCGGAGCGCACGCACCCCGGCGCACCACGGGACGCCGGGGTGCCGCCCGGCCGGACCCTGGTCAGCCGGCCAGGGCCACCCCGGCGATCTCCACCACCCCGGCGACGAGCTCGGCCCGTTCCCCCCGGCTGAGCAGGCGCTCGACCTGCACAGCGCAGAGTCGGTCGGTGATCTCCTCGGCTTCGGCGTGGCGGTGGGAGATGGCACCGCAGTCGGGGAAGGGCTCGGGCCAACCGAAGAAGGCCGCCTGGCCCGGCCCCTCGTTGGTGAGGATGGCCTCGAGGGGCGACAGCCCCACCGCCGTGGTGGCCACCAGGTGGACCGCCCCCCGCCATTCGCGCAGGATCTGGCACAGCTGGGCCGCCCGCCCCGGCACGGACGACGCCCGGGGTCGCGACCGCCAGGCGGCGAACAGCGGGAGCCCCGACGCCTCGGCCCCGTCGACCAGCCGCTCGGCCAACTCGACGAAGCGGGCCAGGACGTCGGCGTCCACGCCGGCCAGGTGGTCGTCGCCCCACAGGGCGGTGGCCTCCATCATCCGCTCCCCGGCGCCGCGGGCGCCGTGGACGTCGCGGCCCTCGGCATAGAGCGCGGAGACGACGTCGGGGTTGAACCACCCGAACACCGCCGCCACCACGTCGGCGTCGACATCGCCCAACATGCCCCCTCGCCCGGCGAAGTAGAAGGCGAACGGGTTGGCGTAGCCGCCCGTCTCGGCCCGGGCGGCGACGTCCGGACTGAGGTAGATGGCCGTGCCCACGTCGTGCACGGGGTCGGCGATGGCCCGGACAGTGTCGATGGCGCTCAGGTCTGGCATGGCGACATCATCGCCCAGGCGGCGGTGCGGCTGCCCGTCGGCGCGCGGCGTCGACCACGGGGCTCGGACCGAGGGACCACCGCAGTGCGCGGCACAGCCCGAAGGCGACGGTGCGAGCCACGGCCAGCTCGGGCCAGGGCTGGCGCACCCCCAGCATCCGCGCCGCCCAATCCGGGAGGATCGACACCGAGGCCCGGGTGAAGGCCAGGTAGCCGGCCCGGTCGGCCGGCCGGGAGGAGCGCGGCGTGAGGACGAACCGCACCGCACCCATGGCCTGATCGCCGGCGACCAGCTCGGGCCGCATGGACGTCAGGTAGTCCTCCACCTCGGCCGCCGACGCCGGCACGTCGTCCGCCCCCAGCCGCCGGGCCACCTCGGCCACCTCGGCGAAGTACCGGTCGAGCTCGTCGGACCGGAGCGGTCGGCCGCCGAAGCACTGGTACGCCCGGGCGAACTGCGCGTGCTCGGCGACGTGCACCCACCGCAGAAGGGCCGGGTCGGACGCGTCGTAGGGCAGGCCGTCGGGACGGACGCCGACCACGGAGCGGTGGACCGACCGGACGATGCCGATCAACCGCTCGGCCGTCGCCGTCGAGCCGAAGGTGGTGCCGGCCACGAACGTACCCGTACGGCGGAGCCGGCCGTCGGGGTCGTCCTCGTAGGCGGAGTGGTCGGCCACTCCGGCCATGGCCCCCGGATGGAGGGCCTGGAGGAGGAGGGACGAGACCCCGCCGACCAGCATGGCAGGAGTGTCGGCGTGGACCCGCCAGGTCACCGAGCCCGGACCGAACAGCCCGGGGTCGCCGGGCACGTCCTCGATGTCCAGGTCCGCCTCGCCGAGGGCCCGCCGAAGCGGTGCAGCCAGCGCGGCCCGGACCGGGGCCAGCGGGTCGAGCGTCACCATGCGGTCCTCCTCCCGGTGTCAGCTCCTGCGGCGGGCACCGGCGGGGGTCATAATATACCGATGGTAGTTTCCAGTCGGCGTGCCAGCGAGGCGGCCAGGCCCGGCAGGCCGGCCGGCCCCCGACCCGATCCCGCCGAACGCCGGGCGCTGCTCCTGGCCGCTGCCCGGTCGGCCATCGTCGAGCTCGGTCCTGACGCCACCATGGCGGACATCGCCGAGCGTGCCGGCTTCGCCAAGCCGACGCTCTACGCCGCCTTCGCCGACAAGGCGGCACTGGCGACCGGGCTCGGGACCCTCGTCGCCGACGAGCTGCGAGCGGCGATCGCGGTCGGCGTCGCCACGGCACCCTCCCCCGAGGCGGGGCTGCGCCTGGCCATCGACGCCTTCTGCCGGTTCGCCGAGCGCGAGACGGCGGTGTTCCGGTTCTTGGTGCAGGGCGCTGCCGGGTTCGGGCGATCCTTCGCCGAGCGTCGGCTGCCCGGTGCGGTGGGCGGGGCCATGGCCGACCTGCTCGCCGCCGGCCTCCGGACCGCCGGCTCCGACCCGGGGCCGGCACCGGTGTGGGGGTACGCGGTGATGGGCGCGGTGTTCATGGCCGCGGACTGGTGGGTCGACACCCGAGCCGTGCCCCGCGCCTCCCTGGTCGACCAGCTCACGTCGCTGCTGTGGCGGGGCATGGGACCGGCCCTCGGCACCGGCACGGGCACCCCCGACGGGGCCGACCCCGATTCCCCGGCCGGGGAAGCCTGCCGGTAACGTCCCCACGCGACGACCGGCAGCAGGTCGAGCCCGAGGAAGCGAGGCACCCGTGACGTCCCCCGCCGATGCAACCGACCACACCCGACAGGCGCTCGCCGCCGCCGCCCGGGCTCTCGACCTCACCGACGCCGCCGACGTCGACGACGCCCGGCGGGGCTTCATCGCACCACTGCCCGAGGGCGGCGTCGTCCGCAACGCCGAGGGCCGGGTGGTGTGGGACGCCGGCTCCTACGCCTTCGCCGAGGGGCAGGACGCTCCCGACACCGTCCACCCCGGCCTGTGGCGGCTGGCTCAGGTGATGAACCTCTCCGGACTGTTCGAGGTGACCGGAGGCGTGTACCAGGTGCGCAGTGCCGACCTGTCCAACGTCGACTTCATCGAGGGCGAGACCGGCGTGATCGTCGTCGATCCCCTGGTGTCGGCGGAGCCGGCCCGGGCCGCCCTCGACCTGTACCGGGCCCACCGCCCCGGGCGCGAGGTGGTGGCCGTCATCTACACCCACAGCCACATCGACCACTTCGGCGGGGTGCGAGGGGTGGTCACCGACGACCAGCTGGCCGCCGGGACGGTGCGCATCGTCGCTCCGGCGGGCTTCACCGAGGCCGCCCTGTCCGAGAACGTGATCGCCGGGCCGGCCATGGGCCGCCGGGCCGGCTACATGTACGGCATGCATCTCCAACCCGGCCCCCGGGGCACCATGACGTCGGGTCTCGGGCTCGCCACCTCCTCGGGGTCCGTCGGTTTCGTGGCCCCCACCGAGGAGATCACCGGGGACGTCGAGGAGGTGGTGATCGACGGGGTGCGCTTCACGTTCATGCTCGCCCCCGACACCGAGGCCCCCGCCGAGATGCTCTTCCACCTCCCCGACCACCGGGCCCTGTGCTCGGCGGAGGACGCCACCCACACCCTCCACAACCTCTACACGCCCCGGGGGGCGCGCACCCGCGACGCCAAGCGGTGGGCCCACTACCTCGACCAGGCCATCCTCCGGTTCGGCGACACCAGCGACGTCGTCTTCGCCCAGCACCACTGGCCCGTGTGGGGAACCGAGCGGGTCGTGGACTTCCTCGAGGTCCAGCGCGACGCCTACAGGTACCTCCACGACCAGACGCTGCGGCTGGCCAACGAGGGCTACACCATGCTCGAGATCGCCGAGATGCTCGACGTCCCCGGCGCCCTCGGCCCCGCCTGGCACACCCGCGGCTACTACGGCAGCGTGAGCCACAACGTGAAGGCCGTCTACAACTTCTACCTGGGCTATTTCGACGGCAATCCCGCCCACCTCCACCCCCTGCCCCCGGAGGAGACGGCCGTCCGCACCGTCGAGCTCATGGGGGGCGCCGACGCGGTGGTCGAGCGGGCCCGGGCCTCGTTCGACGCCGGCGAGTACCGGTGGGTGGCCCAGGTGCTCGACCACGTCGTCTTCGCCGACCCCACCCACACCGGGGCCCGGGAGCTGTCCGCCGCGGCCATGGAGCAGCTCGCCTACCAGACCGAGAACGCCGTGTGGCGCAACTTCTACCTGACGGGGGCGAAGGAGCTGCGTGACGGCCCACCGCGTTCGGCGGCGATGGCCCAGGCCGTCGGCGACATCATCGCCTCCATCCCCGTCGACACCCTCCTCGACGGGATGGCCGTCCGCCTCGACGGTCCCCGCGCCGCGGGGCTCGACCTCATCGTGGCCTTCGACCTGACCGACGGCGGCCGGCACGTGCTCCGGGTCCGCCACGGCGTGCTGAACCACTGGCAGGACCGGACCGACCTGGAGCCCCAGGCCACCCTGACCATGACCTCGGCCGTCCTGCGCACCGCGCTGGCCGGCGGCGAGGGCTTCGGTCCGGGCATCGCCTCGGGGGACATCGCCGTCGACGGCGACGCCGAGGTGCTCCTCACCCTGGCCGGGCTGTTCACCCAGCCGGCCGCCGCGTTCCCCATCGTCGAGCCGTGAGTGCCGGGGTCGATCCCCTCGTGCCCCTCCCGGGCCAGCCCCCGGGCGTCCCCTGGCCGACCGCCGCGTGGCCCGGGGCCGAGGCCGACCCCCCGGGCCTCGGGGCCCTCCTCGACCGTGCCTTCTCGGGCGTGCTGGCGCGGACCCGCGCCGTGGTCGTCGTCCACGCCGGACGCCCGGTAGCGGAACGGTACGCGCCGGGTGACGGGCCCGGGACGTTGCTGCCGTCGTGGTCGATGGCGAAATCGGTCCTCCAGCTCCTCCTCGGCGTGCTCGTCGGCGACGGCCTCCTCGACCCCGACGGCCCCGCCGGGCTCGCACCGTGGTCCTCCACCGGCGACCCCCGGTCGGCCATCACCGTCGCCGACCTCCTGCGCATGCGGGACGGGCTCGACTTCGCCGAGGACTACGTGGACGGCGACAACTCCGACGCCATCGCCATGCTGTTCGGGTCCGGGCACCGTGACGTGGCCGGCTACGCCGCCGCCCGGGCGCTGGCCGCGCCGCCCGGCGAGCGGTTCTCGTATTCGAGCGGCACCACCAACCTCCTCTCGGCGGTGGCCGCCCAGCGCCTGGGACCCGCCGCATCCGTCGACCGGTACCTGGCCGACCGGCTCC
>JAJZAC010000139.1 GCA_021799615.1 Actinomycetes bacterium | reverse complement strand
GCCCGAGCTCCGCACGCCCGGAGCCAGCAGGCCGGCCAGGCCGGCAGCGTCTCGCACGCTGCGCCGGGCCAGTTCGGGAGCGTCCACCGCCAGTACCCGGTCGACCCGCGCCAGGATGTCCTGTGGGTGCAGCGCCAGCTCCACCGCGGCGCGAGCGTCTCCGGCGAGCGAGCGGGCCGTCCCTACGGCCGACCCGACCAGCGGGATCATGGCGGAGCCGACGACGGAGCTCACCGCAGACCGCACGGTCCGGTACACGCGGACGCCAGCCCCAGCGTCCGGTCCGACCTCCCCCGGCACCTCCCCCGGCACCTCCCCCGGCACCTCCCCCGGCGTTCCCGGCGCGCCGGCCGAAGCCCGGCCGCGCACCCGATCGTCACCATCGGCGCCGGTGCCGGCATCGGGATCGACGTCGAAGAGCACCGCCGCCGTCCCGATGCCGGCCAACCCGTCGGCCAGCGCGTGGTGCAGCTTCTCCAGGAGGCCGATCCGGCCGTCGGCCAGCCCGTCCAACGCCCACAGTTCCCACAGCGGTTGCCCGACGTCGAGGGGCCGGGCCATCAGCTCGCCGACGGTTCGGAGGAACGCCTCACGGTCGCCGGGCGGCGGCACCGTAGCCAGGCGGACGTGACGCTCCACATCGAACGACTGGTCGAGCACCCAGCGGGGCGCGGCGAACGGATGGAACCCGGTCGCCACCCTGCGGTGCATCTTCGGGATACCGGCGAACCGCCGGTCGACATGCCGGCGGAGGCGAGCAAGGTCGACGCTGCCGTCCTCGGCCCGCAGCACGCCGGGCTCGATGATCCCCACCGCCCCCAGGTGCATCGGCGTCCGCGCACGTTCGAGCGACAGGAAGAACGCGTCGAACGCCGACAGGGGGCCGAAGAGCTCGTCCACCGCTCAGCCGGCCGGTGTCCTGTGCCGGGCTCCGGACCGGAGCCGCTCGTCGCCCTCGGCCGACGTGACCGGCGCCGCCGCACGGGGTTGGCGTCCCACGCCGGCGGTCGCCAGGACCTCCTCGACGCCTGCCTCCAAGCACGACATGAAGACCTGCCCATCGGGAATGGACGCGTTGTCCATGTTGACGCCGAAGCAGGCAGCCGGGCCCACGGTCGTGAGCGCGATGTTGGCCGCCGCCCCCGAGGTGGGAGCGAAGGCGAAGAACCGCTCCACCTCGGCGCCGGCCAGCCACGTGGCGGACGGAGGCCCGGGCACGTTCGTGGCCACCGCGTCCACGCCGAGCAGCATGGAACCGAAGGTGGCGATGGTGGCAGCGGCCGGCAGCCTGCTCAGGACGCGTGCCACCAGGTCGGAGAGCCCGAGTGCCGGATCCCGCTTGAAGGTGCCGGTCAGCTCCCGCACCCGGCGGATGCGGTGCCGGGGATCGACGATCTCCAGCGGGAGCAGGACCCGTGCCGGCACGAAGCGGTTCCCGGTGCCCCCATCGCCTTCCGTGCGGATACTGATCGGCATCAGGATCCGCAGGCGTCCCACCCGCATGCCGTGGCGTTCGTGGTAGCGCCGGAGGCCACCGAGCACGGCGGCGACGAAGACGTCGTTGACGGTGCAGTCGTTGGACTTGGCAGCGTCGTGGAGATCGGCGAACGGTACGTCGAACGCACCGAACTGCCGGCCGAGGCCCCGCGCCCCGAGTAGTGGTGACACCGGCGTGGGTGCGGGTGCCACCAGGCGGATCGCTCCCTTCGCCATGGCCAGGGCACTGCGGAGGGAGGCACGGGGGTACGCGCCGAAGGCCGTGGCCGCCCGCTCGAGCGGGACGAACACCTCGGCCAGCCGACCGGTGACGGCTCGCACGATCCGATCGGGCGGCCCCGCAGGTGCCCGAACGCCCGTCGTGGCGCCGGGCGGCCCATCGCCAGGTTCCGGCCTGCCGGTCGTGGGCGGTCCCCCCCCATCACGGACCGCGTCACCGACAGGACGGGCCGGCGGGTCCGGTTCGTCGTCGAGCAGCGTGCTGATCAGCCCGATACCGGCCACACCGTCGATGACAGCGTGATGCACCTTGATGATGACGGCGGCGCCGTCACCGTCGACCCCTTCGACCACCGCCGCTTCCCACAGGGGGAACTGGACGTCGAAGTCCACCATCGCCATGCGTGCGGCGAGGTCGAGCACGGTCCCGAACGTCGCCGGCGAGGGAGCGGCCACCCGGGTGAGGTGGCGGGCCAGTTCGAACTCCGGGTCCTCCTCCCAGCGCGGGTTGCCCGGACGATGACCGTTCTCGACGACCGTGGAACGAAGCCGGGGCTCCCGCCTGGTCAAGCGCTCGATCCGGTCGACCAGGCGGTCCATGTCGGGCATCGACGCCAGCCGGACGACGGCGGTGATCGGCGACCGGAGCCTCGGATCCCTGCCGATCGTCCACAACAGCGTGTCGGCATCGCTCATCGACCCGTAGGCCGCCCGACCCGCGGCACGGGGCCGCTCCCACTGGCGACGCTCGCCGACCGGAGCTGCGCTGCGCTCGTCCACGTCGACCTGCACCTCGATTCCGGGCACCGTTCCCCACTGGCCCCCCGAGCATGGTGCTCGCCACAGGCCGCCCCAGGTAGGGCCGAACGTCATCGCACCCCGTCGCCGTCACCCCGTCGTCGTCACCCCGTCGCCGTCATCCCGTCGCCAGGGCCCGGGTGAGCAGCGCCAGCTCTTGGTCCCGGGGAGCGGCGACCAGCCGAGCGGGACCGGCCGATCCCGGCCACGGACCGAAGACCATCGTGGGCCGGCCCGCCGGGTCCCAGGCCGGCCAGTGCGGACCCGGTGATCCCTGCGCGGCGAACGCCGCCCAGTCGGTCCGCATGCGCGACGACAGGGCCAGAGCGTCGTCGCCGCCTCCGGAGAACACCTGGACCTCGGGGCGGGCCACCGAACCGAACACGAAGGGAATGTCCAGGGCATGGCACGACCCGAGCAGGCCGCCGAAGGCGGGGGACTCCCAGGTGAAGAGGTACCCATGGGTGCCCTGCCCAGCCGGACCGGACCAGGCCCCCGCATGGGCGTCGGCCAGGCGCACCGACGGCAGCCGGAAGACGGCGTCGGTCGAGATGGCCACCCACAGGTGCCGGGGCTCGACCGGATCGCCCCGCCCGGCCCGAGCCTGGCGGTAGCCCTCGATCAGGCTCGCCGGGTCCTCACAGGTGGGCAGGGCTCGGCGAACCCAGCGGAGCAATTGCTCGTCGTCGAGACGTGCGAATGCCGGAGCGCCCACGGCGAAGAACGCCGCCTCGTCCCGGGTGGCACCGACGATGAGCGGCACGTCCGATGCCGAGCCTCGCCGGACGGCGGCGAGGGGATCGACCGGTAGGACTCCGTCTCCCACCACCGGCAGGAAGGGCAGCGGGAGCTGGGTCCCCACCCGGGCGGCGGCGGCGACGGCCTCCGAGGCCGATACCAGGGCCTCGGCGGAGACCCGCTCCAGGGCGGAACGCTCCACAGGAACGCCGAGCTCGGCCGCCAGCCGCTCCGTCGCTGCCGCCGCCTGCTCCGGCGTGTGCCAGTATGGCGGACCGCTCTGGACCACCGCCCGCTGGAACACGCCGCGGGCGGCGGGCGATCCCAGGAGGGCGCTGATGCTCATGCCGCCGGCGGACTCCCCGAACACCATCACGTTGCCCGGATCCCCCCCGAAACCGGCGATGTTCCGCTGCACCCATCGCAGGGCGGCGATCTGGTCGGACAGGCCCCAGTTGCCGAAGCGGCGACCCACGCCCGCGAGGTCTGCCGGGGTTCCGTCGCTATCGTCCCGCTCGTCGCCGCACTCGAGAGCCGGGTGCGCCAACCAGCCGAGTGCCCCCAATCGGTAGTTGCAGGTGACCACCACGACGTCGTGCTCGCGCGCCAGGACGCCTCCCCGGTAGAGGGCGCCGGCGCCGGAGCCCGAGGTGAAGCCACCCCCGTGGATCCACACCAGCACCGGGCGCCGCCCGATCGTTCCCGGCGTCCACACGTTCACTGTGAGACAGTCCTCGTCCCGTTCCTCGGGCTCGCCGGGGATGGACATCCCGGCGACCGGCGGTGCCTGTGGAGCCAGCGGGCCGAAGCGGTCGGCCATCAGGATGCCGCCCCACGGGGTCGCAGGTCCGGCCACCCGCCAGCGCCGTGAGCCTGACACCGATCCTGCGTAGGGGATGCCGCTGAACGTGAGGACTCCGTTGCGGATCACCCCGCCGACCCTGCCCGAATCCAGCTCGACGACGCCGTCGGTCATGGCTCCCCCCGGAGTCCCGGACCGCCGGAGTGGCGGGCCCTCGCCCAACGAGGCTATTGGCTTTACGCCAGGTGCCCGGTAACCTTCGTGCGTGGCTGCTGTGAGTGTCGGACGCACGGCCCGTCGGGGGGCAACGAGCACTCGCCGTGCGGGGAGTGCCGGAGAACGCCGGACTCGTCGCGTCGCCGGTGCCGCGTTCAGCACGCTGGCCTCCGCCGTCGCCGCCATCGTGATCGCCACCATGCTGGCCGTGCCAGTGGCTGCGGCCGCCCCGTCACCAACGTCCACCGGCGCCTCGTCCACCGGCGCCTCGTCCACCGGCGCCTCGTCCACCGGCGCGGACCAGTCCCGCGTCGCCGCCCTCGAGGCGACGATCGCCAGCCAGGACCAGCAGCTGGCCAGGACCGACGAGCTCTACAACCAGAGCGTCGTGCGTCTCCACGCCGATCAGGCCTCGCTGGCGTCGACGAACGCAGCGCTCGCCAGAGCGGCCGCCGACCTGGCGGCTGGGCACGCCAGGCTCCAGGCCGACGCGTTGCGCACCTACATGTTGGGGAGCGCCACATCGTCGCTTCCCACCGTCTTCGACACACCGTCCAACCGGTCGGCGGCAGCCGCCACCTACACGGGCATCGCCGTGGGGAACATCAACCAGGACCTGGCTGCCGTCCATCGCGAGTCTCAGGCGCTCCAGGCCACGAAGGCCCGGGTGCAGGCGGACGAGCAGGCCATCACCCAGGCCGTCGCCCGCGAGGCGGCTACCCGCCAGCAGGTCGCCGATGCCGTCACCCAGTCGCAGGCCACCCTGTCGACGGTCAAAGGACGGCTCGCCCAGGAGCTGGCCCTCCAGGCGGCCCAGCAGGCGGAGCAGGCGGCGGCCGAGGCGGCTGCGGCCCGGGCCGCCCAGTCGCGTGCCGCAGCCCAGGCGGCCGCAGCCCAGGCGGCCGCAGCGGCTCAGGTCGCCAGTTCTCTCGGGTCGGGATCGGCCGCCTCGGCAGCCACCAACGCGGCCAACCAGGCCGCCGGCGCTGCCGGCGACGCCCCGGTGGGCACCGTGGGCACGACCGGGTCGAGCTCGGCCGCCGGTCTCGTCGCCGTCCACGCCGCCATGCAGTACCTGGGCGTTCCCTACGTGTGGGGCGGGGCGAGCAGCGCAGGCGTCGACTGCTCCGGTCTGACCATGGTTGCCTGGGCCCAGGCGGGCGTGACGCTCCTCCACTCGGCCGCCCTGCAGTACGCGGACTCGCCCCATGTCAGCCTGTCGGACCTCCAGCCGGGTGACCTCCTCTTCTACGACCTCGACGGAACGGGGATCGACCACGTGGTGATGTACGTCGGCCCGACCATCGACGGCACCAGCACGCCCTACGGCGTCGACACCATCATCCAGGCCGCCCACACGGGGACCGTGGTCTCGTTCGACCCGCTCTGGTACTACGGCCTCGTCGGTGCCGCACGACCCTGACCCGGTGCGGCCGGGCGGCGACTC
>JAJZAC010000138.1 GCA_021799615.1 Actinomycetes bacterium | reverse complement strand
ACCCAAACCGAAAGCCAAGGCGGCCACGGCAACCAAAACGAGTTCATCCACGACCAGCCGGCCCCGGACCCGCAAAGGGACCACGGGTCAGGAGTAGGCCGGAGCCCTCAAAACTGCGAAAGTCGAGTTACAAGGCCGCAGTCGGTTGCGGCGGGGCCCCGTCACCGGGCATATCGGGTGAGGTCGCGATCACGGGTTGGCGGCCATGCCCACCACCGGCGCACGCGGGTGGATGCCGGCGGCCGACCCGGCGAACCGGGCGTCGCCGAAGGCGAAGACCCCGCCGTCGGCGGCCACCTGCCACTGGACGGTCGGTGTGGGCACCCCCGGACAGGCGACGGTGAACGAGGCGGATTGGCCGGCGGCGACCGCCCGCCCGGCAGGTTGGCCGGTGACAGCCGGATAGGCAGCGTCGGTGACGTCGGCGGCGTTGCTGGTGCCATCGGGGTTCACGACCTCGGCGGGGACGGTACCGGAACCGCGTGGCGCGACGAAGGTGATCGTCGTGTCGGAGACCACCGTGAACGGCGTGGCGGTCCCGTCCACGTCCACGGTGGTGGCGAGGGTGAAGCCGTAGCCGCTGAGCGTCACCGACGCGCCGACCGGTCCGGGGGACGGGTGCGACCCGGTGATCTCGGGGGGAGCGAATCCGAAGGCGCCCGCGTCGCACGCGGTCGCCGAGGGCGGTTCGAAGCGGGGTTCACCGCGCTGGTCGGCCGTGCCGCACGAGGCCTGGGGGACCAGGTGGTAGGCGACACTGGACGCGCCGACCGCCTGCGTCTGGGTGGGCCCGCCGTTCGCGGCCAGAGGTCCCCGCCCGATGGCAGCGTCGGCTTCTCCCGGCAGGCTCCCTGACGCACCCGACGCCGACAACGAGCACGTGCCATCATCGGCCACGTTGTAGCCACCGTCGGTGGGAGGTGCCCCTGCGCAGTCGGTCGCCGGCCCGTTGGCCACGATGTCCGCCTCAAGGGTGGCCGCGCCGACGTTGTCGATCCCGCCGCCGCTCACACCGATCGGTGCCTGGCCGTCCTCGATCGTCAATCCCGAGATGGTGACGGTCTCGCCCGGGGCGACGTCCACCACCTGTGCACTGCCGCCCCCGCTCACGTACAGGCCGGCCGCGCCGGGGCCCACGATGGTGAGGTTCTCGGCGATCGACAGCGTCGGGGGCAGGACGACGGGAGCCATCGACAGGCAGCGCACCGAGAAGTCGATCGTGCCGCCGGCGGACGCCGAGGCGACCACCGCCCGCAGCGACCCGGGGCCCGAGCCTCCCCATCGAGCCTCCCCATTCGCCCTGTGTGCCCCATCAGGCTCCGTGGCAGTCCGCACGATTTCGTTGCGTCTGCGCGGATCGGTCATCCGCGGCACGCGAACGGCACTAGTTGACATTTCAACGGAAGGCGCTAGGATGTAGTTGATCCCGCAACTACATCCACGAAAGTGAGGAACCGACCGTGACCACCACTGTCCCAACCCCCGACCTGAGCGGCGACTACGCCATCGACCCGACCCACAGCCGCATCGGCTTCGTCGCCCGCCACGCCATGGTGACCAAGGTCCGCGGCGCGTTCAACGACTTCGCCGGGACCGGCCACTTCGACGCGGCCGAGCCCTCCAATTCGAGCCTGTCGATCACGATCCAGGCCACCAGCATCGACACCCGCAACGCCGACCGTGACAACCACCTCCGGAGCAACGACTTCTTCGACATGGAGACCTACCCGGAGATCACCTACACAAGCACCTCGGTCGAGGCCGTCGATGCCACCACGTACCGGGTCACCGGCGACCTCGCGATCAAGGGTGTCACCAAGCCCGTCACCATCGACTTCGAGTTCACCGGCGCCGCCGTCGACCCGTACGGCAACCACCGCATCGGCCTCGAGGGCACGGTCGCCGTCAACCGCAAGGACTGGGGCGTCAACTGGAACGCCGCCCTCGAAGCCGGTGGCGTGCTCGTCAGCGAGAACGTCACCCTCGAGTTCGAGGTCTCGGCCATCAAGAGCGCATGACGTCGCCGGGGGCCGCCTGCCCGGCGGGCGGCCCCCGTGCGATCCCCACGCCGGAGAGGACGGGAGGACCAAGGTGACGGAACCGGCATCGGGCGCGTCGGGCGCCCGCTGGCTCACCGAACCCGAACTGGCCGCGTGGAAGGGCTTCCAGCGGATGCACGCCCACCTGACCGGTGCGCTTGCCCACGACCTGGCCGCCCACAGCGAGCTGTCGATGCAGGACTACCAGGTGATCGCCGTGCTCTGCGATCAACCTGACGCCCGGATGCGCGCCGGCGAGCTGGGCCGGGAGCTCGGGTGGGAGAAGAGCCGGCTCTCCCACCACGTCGCTCGCATGGCGGACCGGGGACTGGTCGAGCGGGTGCGATGCCCGAGCGACCGGCGGGGGCTCTTCGTGTCCCTCACCAGCCACGGCAGGCAGGTGCAGGCGGCAGCGGCACCCAGCCACGTGGCCGCCGTGCGCCGTTCGTTCATCGACCTCCTCGATCCGGACCAGTTGGCCGCCATGGCCGGTATCGCCCGAGTCGTGGTGGACGCCCTCGACGGCCCCCGTTCGGCCCCGAGCGTCCCGTGACCGCCTGCCTCCCGTGACCGCCCCCCTCCCGTGACCACCCTGCGGCCCGTGCACCACGAACGGCAAGCCAGCACGGGCCCTGCCACCGACCCACCCGCCGTCGTCGGCGATCGGAGCCTCCTGTGACCTTCTCACCCGTCCGGCTGAACCACGCCGTCCTGTTCGTCGCCGACCTGCCCCGTGCCGAACGCTTCTACACGGAGACGTTCGGCATGGAGGTCATGGCTCGCGAGCCACGGGCCGACGCCGCGTTCCTCCGCCTGCCGCGCTCGGGCAACCACCACGACCTCGGCCTCTTCGGCGTGGGCGCCACCGGAGAGCCCCGACGTCGAGGGGCCGTCGGCCTCTACCACCTGGCCTGGCAGGTCGACACCGTCGACGAGCTGGTCGAAGCGCGGGCGGCCCTCCTCGAGGCCGGCGCCTTCACCGGCGAGTCGAGCCACGGCGCGACCAAGAGCGTTTACGGGTTCTACGCGATCAGCCGTGGGGAGCGTCCCCTGATTCGAGCAGTTGGCCGAGTGTTCCATTGAACGCCTGATGTGGAACGGAATGTCAACCCCCCGCGTTGGACTCGTGTGGAGCAGTTTTCGGACGCGCTGAACCAAAGGTTCAGCGCGTGACTGCTCACTTGCAGGCGACGGGGTCCCCGGGGTCAAGACGGAGCGCCCGCAACGAAGCGAGGACGGACGGTCTTGACCCCGGGGTGGCGGCTGCTACGTCCTCCCCTTGATCTTCGGCGGGGAACGGTCGAGCACTCGACCATGCACCGGGACACGGGTGCGGTTCGACGAACCGCCACTCTGATGTTCGCGGATTTGGACCGCAAGATGACGATGCGCAGAACGGTGCCCCTCACTGAGATCGCGTCCGGGCACGGGTGTCCGGGGTCGCACAGGCGTAACGGGGATCTTCTCTGCCGCGGCGGCGGCCCGGTGCATGGTGGAGGCCTCGCTCACGGCCCCGCCGAGGGTCGGGCGAGCTGGACGGGAGACATCTCAGGCGGCCGTCATCTCGGCCCAGAGGAAGCCGGCGAGCTCTCTGGCCACGGCGGTGACGACGATGTTGCGGGAACTCTTGGTGGCCGACAGGCGGCGGAACTTGGCCGTCAGGTGGACCTGGGCCGCCCAGGCCCGGGCGATCGTCTCGTCCGAAGCCCGGGCCTGGCGTTGACGAATGACCGCTCCGGTGGCCGGTCGGTGCTGGTAGGACCAGGCCGACTCGACGAGGGCGGTGCGCAGGTGGACGTTGCCCGTCTTGGTGATCCGGCCCCGCTTGGTCCGCTCACCCGAGGAGTACTCGGCGGGCGTGAGCCCGCAGAACCCCATGAACGAGGTGGCCCGGGGGAAGCGGGTCCAGTCGCCCACCTCGGCGGCCAGGGCCAGCGCGCCGAGCTCGGTCACGCCCCGGTAGCAGCCGAGCCGGGCCACGGCCCCGGCGAAGGGACCGTGCTCGAGGTAGCACTTGAGGTCGGACTCGACCGCGGCCAGCTCGGCGTCGAGGGCCGAGAGCACCGAGCGGTAGCGGGTGTAGGTGCGCGTCAACGCCTCGTCGTCGAAGCGGACCTTGGCCAACCACGTCTCGTGGCGCATCGTCCAGTGGGTGCCGTCCCGGAAGACCACGTTGTGGCGGAGCAGGAACTTGACGAGCCGATGGCGGGCCCGGGTGCGATCGGTGACGAGGTCGCTCCTCGTCCGGCACAGGTCCCGGATGGCCTCTTCGGCCACACTCGGGATCCGCACCGCGGTGAGCTGGCCCGCTCGATACAGCTCGGCCACGCGACAGGCGTCCCGGCGATCGGTCTTCACCCGGGCGCCGGCCGCCATGGGGATGAGCGACGGCGCGATCACCTCGCAGGACACACCCATCTGCTCGAGCAGGCGGGCCAGGGCGTAGCCGGTGGGGCCCGCTTCGTAGCAGACCGCCACCTTCCTGAGGTCACCGAGACCCTTCACCAGCCGCTTGATCGAGGGCTCGTCGGGGAAGAACCGGTCAATGACCGAGGACTCAGCGCCAGGGGTGAGGACCGCCGAGGTGATCGAGCTCTTGTGGACGTCGAGGCCGACGAACGTCGTGGAAGACTGGGAAAGACGATGGGACACGGCTGGCTCCTTCAGTATGTGGCACCGCCCTTCACGGTGACCCACGTTGGATCAACCTTTGCTGAACGGCGCCAGCCGTTCCATCGTCACTGAGTGGAGCAACAGACGGAGCCGGTAGTTCTCGAAATTCCGTATCCCGTGGGCGATGCGACGGATCTTCTCGGTGACGAGGTTCTGGGCCTCGACGGGGCCTGTCGAGATGCGGGTCACGTGGAAGTTCAGGATCTCGGTCTCCCAGCGGGAGACCGTGGTGGCGAGGCGGGTGAGCTCGGGGACCTCGGCCCAGGCGGCGTGCTCGTAGAAGCGCACGAGGCACCAGCGGGCCCTCTGGAGGTTCGGTGCTGCGTACACCTCGCGGAGGAGCTCCTTGCCGAGGATGGTCGCCCCGGTCTCCCCGTCGGGATCCCCTTCAGCCAGTGCACAGAAGAGCTTCTCTCGTTGGCGTTCCGAGAGGCGCTCCCATCCCCGGGTCATGAGGCGCCGGGTCCGATACAGCGGGTCGTCCTTGTGCCCACGGCGCCCGAGCGTGGACTGCTGCGTTCGCCGGCGCACGTCGTCGACCGCGGCGTTGGCGAGTCGTATCGCGTGGAAGTGGTCCACGGTGACAGTGACGTCGGGGAGGACCGAGAGGATCCCTCGCAGGTAGCCGGCATGGGGGTCGATGGCGACGGCATCGATCCGCTGGCGCCAGGCGGGAGGTCCCTGGGCGAGCCAGTAGGCCACGTCGTCTGCGCTCCGTCCCCGCACCACGTCGAGGAGCTGGCCGGTCACCACGTCGACGAAGCTCGTGGCGTAGAGGGTGTGGCGGTCCTTCGTGGCAGCGAGCACCTTGTGCTCGTCGATGCCGAGGGCTGCCGTGGCCCCGATGCGGCCGGGGTCGTCGACGAGGGGCTTCCCGTGGCGGCGGACGCAGGCCATGGCGCACGCCCACCCCACGCCGAACTCCCGGGCCACCTGGGCGACTGCGTGGCCGTCCTCGCCGACCCGACGGCAGATCTCACGAGCCGCCCGGCGGGTGAGGGACCCTTCGATCGCCGGCGTCTGCTCCATGAAGCTC
>JAJZAC010000041.1 GCA_021799615.1 Actinomycetes bacterium | reverse complement strand
GAAGGCCGCGTAACCATGTCCAGACGACCGTCGGTAAGCCGTGTGCGGGAAAACCGCACGCACGGATTGAAAGGGGAATGGGGAACCAGGCTCGCACTGCGAGTACTGCGCCCCTGACTACCAATGGGAGATCGGTCCGAGCTCGTGGATGATCGGCCCGAGCCGTCATCGGATGAGGGCGGTGCGACGCCGAAGATCGGGGTGGCCGCGGGGTCGGGCTCTGTGTCGCCCGCGTCCCCTGCGTCATCGGTGAGCATGACGTCCGGCCTCGGCGAAACCGTGCTGCCGGACGAGCCGCCCGATCTCGTCCGTCGCTTGGGCGAGATGGCGGACCTCCCCTCGCCTGGCCGCCACCAGGCGATCGCCGACGTCGTGCGGGACCACCCCCGATCGCCCCTGGCGTGGGCAGCGCTCGGGGACGTGGCCCGGGACGACGTCGAGGCGTACGCCTGCTACCGGGTGGGGTACCACCGGGGCCTCGACGCCCTTCGCGCCGCCGGTTGGCGGGGCTCAGGGTTCGTCCGCGGATCGCACGCCTCCAACCTCGGCTTCCTGCGCTGCCTTGCCGGGCTGGGGGAGCAGGCCGGTCGGATCGGCGAGCAGGACGAGGCGGAGCGGTGCCGGGTGTTCCTGGCGCAACTCGATCCCGACGGCGCCGTGCGCCGGGGCGCCACCGGCGCATGACGTCGTGAACGGTCGCCGTACCGGCAGGCGCCTGCGGATCGGCGTCGTTGTGGCGATGGTGGGGCTCGGTCTGTCGGCGACGGCGTGCGCCGGTTCGGACCAGCTCGGATCGCCGGCCCATCGGGTCGAGGTCTGGATGACCGGGTCCGGAAGCGGCTCGGCGATCGGCGCGCTCCAGGCGGCCTTCGTGTCGGTGGACGAGGCGCTCGCCCAGCACCAGCCGAGCGGCGTCGTCCGCACCGTGTGCGCGGCGCTCGCCCAGGCGGCGGAGGCGGCGAACACCGACCTGCCGACGCCCGATCAGACCCTGACCACCACGTTGTCCGACGCCTACGCCGCGGCACTGTCGGCCGGGACCGACTGCTACGACGGCGCGGCCGGGAATGCGGCCCTCCTGTCCAGGTCTGCGGCCGAGCGGGCGCGGAGTGCCGAACTGTTGTCGGCGGCGATCTCGCGGGTGGTCCAGTTGACGGGCAAGGTTCCTTCCACCACGACGACCACGAACCCGAACGCCGGATCGGGCGATCCGTTCGCCCCGAGCTGATCCGTCGCTCGCTACCCTGGCCCGATGCGATCGGGACCGCAGGTGATCGGGCCGGTGCCGGCCGGCGTGGACCCGGAGGAGTACGACCGGGCCAGGCGGCGAGTGCTGTGGTCCATGCCTCAGGGTCTCTACGTCGTCGGGAGTCGTGCCGGCGGCGAGCGCAACCTCATGACGTGCAATTGGGTGATGCAGGTGGCGACGGATCCCAAGTTGGTGGCGGTGGGCCTGGACGCGACGTCGGTCACCGCCCGCCTGGTCCGGCTGGGCGGTGGGTTTGCGGTGTCGCTGGTCGACCGGGCCGACCGTGCCGTCGTGCGCCGCTTCGTCAAGCCGGTGACCGATGTCGTGCTCGACGGCGCCGGACGGGTGGTGGCCATGGCCGGAGTGCCGGTCACCGAGCTGGCATCGGGCCGGGCGATCCTCCGCCGGCATGCCGGATGGCTGGACTGCGAGGTGCGCAACCGGGTGGCACTGGGCAGCCACGACCTCGTGGTGGGTGAGATCGTCGCAGTCGGTGAGGCCGGCGGGGCGGCCGATGCCGGCGGGGCGGCCGATGCCGGCGGGGCGGGGATCGAGGGCGTGCTCCGCATGGAGGACACCAGGATGAGCTACGGGGGGTGAGCGACCCGCTGCTCTCGCCGGCGGTCGCCGGTAGGGGCGGGGTCGCGTCGCCCCGACGGGCCGGCCGCGGCCGGGAACGCTCAGTTCCCGTCGGGGCGGGGGCGAAGGTCGATGCGGAGCGTGAGGATCCCGTCCTCCAGGGCAGCCTGGGCATCGGCGATCATGGCGAAGTCCATGAAGTCGAGCTGCGCCTGTTCGGCGAACCGGCGCCGCTCCGCTCCTTCGATCGGGGGGAGCCCCCGCCGCCGGACAGCTTCGGCTCGCTCGCGAAAGCGCAGGAGCATCGTGTCGGGATCGAATTCGGGCGGCACGCCGCCAGGCTACCCTCGGGACCGGCCGCCGCCGGCGACCCCGTCGTCATCAGCGGACCTCGTGAGCCTGGCTCGCCATGGCTGGCCGGGCGGTCCGCGTCTCGGGGGCGCTGCCACTAGAATGTCCGGTGGTGGCGTGCCACTGCCGGTGCTTTCGGCACCGTGACGCACGTCGGCAGGGTATGGCATCGTCGTCGGGATGAGGGACGCGATGGAGGACGTTGCCGTCCCAGTTCGGGACGACGTGATGGTGGGGGCGAGGAGTTGGTTCGGTGAAGAAGGGACGTCATCGTCGCTTCGAGGAAGCTCGGAGCCTCAAGCGGTCGGTTGCGACCGCCGGCCGTCGTTGCCCGGAATGTGGTGCCGAGCCGGAAGATCAGCACGCATCGTGGTGCCTGGCGGGTGAGGACGAGTTCGACGAGATCCTCGGAACGTCGTCCCCGGTGCGGGACCTGCACGAGGACGATCCGCTGGCTGAGTGACGCCTGCACGAGGCGCCCGGCGTTCGCGGGAAGGCGAACCGCCGGAGGGGCCCACACGTTGCTGGGACCGGCGTCGCGGTCGATCCGGAGCCGGCGCCGTGCTGATCGGGTTCGGCACCTCCGGGGTCCGAGCTCGGGCCTCCGGGGTCAGGCGCGCCGGTCCTCTCGGCGATGCCTATGGTCGAGCCGTGGCCTTGACCGTGGGGTGCGGCAGGGGGACGGGCACCGGATCTGAGGTCGTGCGCTGGTCCAGGTAGTCGGCCAGCTGCCGGTACACCACGGAGCCGGCCATCGCCTCGAGCTCGGCCCGCATCGACACGTAGACGGGCTGCTGGCCGACGAATGCCTCGGGGGCCTCCGTGCACCACCAGTGGAAGTCCAGCCCCCCGTCGCCCCAGTGCTGCCGCCCCCATTCCTTGACGGTCGAGGTGACCCTTCCGTCGTCCCCGGTGGCGTCCTCGCGGCGGAGGGGTACCTGCCAGCAGACGTCCGGCTTCGTCTCGACGTGGCTGACGCCCCGTGCCTCGGCCGCCTTGTGCAGCGCGCACCCTGCGCCGCCGGCGAACCCGGGACGGTTGAGGAAGATGCATGCCCCCTTCACCATCCGGGTGCCGAGGTCCCCGTCATCGAGGGTGACGACGACACCCTTCTTCCGTCCCTGGTCGTGGAATTGCCACAGCTCCGGACCGAGGTCGGCGGCGACCCGCTCCACGCGGCGGGCATCCTCCTTGCCAGTGAAGTGTGCTCCGTACGAGCAGCAGCCCTGTTCGAGCTCCGGTGCCGGTCCCGTGAGCACCCCCTGGCAGCCATGCCCGTAGATGCAGGTCCACGGGCTGACCAGAAAGGTCACGTCGAAGAGCCAGGTTCGCTCCTCGTGGGGATCGTCGATGGTGACCCACTCCCGCGGGTGCGAGCGGTCCGGTTCGATTCTGGCGGGCACCGCCTTATGATGGCAGGCATGTCCGCGCCTCGTGACACGACGGAGACCCTGGAGACCCACGGAACAGCCGGAGCTGACGCACCGGTCGGGAACGCAGGCGCGAGCGCCGTGGTGACGGTCACCGACCGAGCCCGGCAGATCGTCCAAGGTGCGCTCGCCGACGAGACCGACGCGGGCTCACTTGCACTGTGGCTCGAAGTGAGCGGTGTTCGCGGGAACGCCTACGCGTACGACCTCTACTTCCAAGCGGCGTCGGACGCGCATCCCGGCGACGTCGTCCATGTCAGCGACGGGTTGACGCTCATCGTCCCCGAGGCGAGCGTGGGCGAGCTCCGGGGAGCCACGCTCGACGTGTCGGACGAGGGCGGCGAGCCGGGACTGGTGGTCGTCAACCCGAACGCGCCCACGATCGAGGTTTCGAGGTCTGCGGGCGCAGGTGAGGGGATCGACCTGGAGGACCCGCTCACCCTCCGGATCGTCACGGCCCTCGACGAACAGGTCAATCCCTCGATCGCCTCCCACGGAGGTAGGGCCGACCTCGTCGCCGTCGAGGACACGACGGTCTACCTCCGCCTGTCGGGGGGATGCCAGGGTTGTGGGATGGCCAAGGCGACGCTCTCGCAGGGGATCGAGGTGATCCTCCGCGAAGCCGTCCCCGAGCTGACCGGCGTCGTGGACGTCACCGACCATGCGCACGGGATGAACCCCTACTACGAGCCGGCGTGATCGGCCCCCTACCGGCGGTGTTCCACTGCTCCAGTGGCGTCGATCGCCGGGTGGGTGACGAGGGCCGTGCGCCGTCCGCCGGGTAGGGACCGGTAGGGACCGGTAGGGACCGGTAGGGACCGGTAGGGACCGGTAGGGACCGGTAGGGACCGGTAGGGACCGGTAGGGACCGGTAGGGCGTCGAGATCCCGGGTCGTCCCGAGCTCGGCATGTCGTGGAGGGCCGGCAGGTCCAGGACCAGTCGACAGCTCGGCTGGGGACGGGGCGAGGGCAGGCGGAGCTGGCTGCGCTGGTGTCAGCGGTAGCGAGTGGCGACGACATCGAGGTGCAGCTCGATCGTGTCGCCCACGACGACCCCGCCGGTCTCGATGGCCGAGTTCCAGCGGAGGCCGAAGTCCTTGCGGTTGACGGTGGCCATCGCGGTGAACCGTGCGAACTCACCCGGGTCCTCGTTCTCGTCGGGCAACCGAGGCGGGGCCGATGCCGTGACGACGAACGGCACGACTCGCGAGACGTTCCGGATGGTCATGACGGCATCGAGCAGGTAGCGCTCACCGGACGAGCGGATCCCGGACCCGACCAGCGTCATGAGCGGCCACCGCTCGGCGTCGAAGAAGTCGGGTGAGCGAAGATGGTCGTCCCGGGCGGTATCGCCGGTGGAGATCGAGGCAACTTCGGCGACGGCTTCGACCCGAGAGCCGAAGGGGTCGGGGGGGACGTCGATGGTGCCGCTGACCCGCAGGAAGTAGCCGCGGACCTTGGTCACGAGGAGGTGTCGTGCCGTGAACGAGACCGAGGATCGCTCCGAGTCGACCGTCCATCGTCCGACCGGCAGGCGCGCGATGACCCACCGATCGGGTCCTGCGCCGTCGTCCAGCGCATGTACGTCGTCCACCGGGGTCGCCATGAAGTACGAAGAATTGTCACGTTTTGAAGTGTGCGTCAAGGTTTTGTCACCAAGTGTGGTGAAACGAGTGCTGACGCCGGGGTGGAACCACGTTGAGTGAACATGATGTTCCGTTAGGTGGTGGCCGAACGCTCGGTCGGGGGACCGCGACGCCTCAGGTGGCGCCTACGCCTCAGGTGGCGCTACCGGGGCAAGGTGATGATCGAGCCAGTCCAGCGTGCGTCGCCAGCCGTCCGCAGCCGCAGTCGGGGCATACGACGGCCGGGCGTCGCAGTGGAAGCCGTGCTCGGCCCCTGGGTAGCGGACCACGTCGGTGCCGACCGGGGCTCCGGCAAGCTCGCTCCTGAGGCGTTCCACGTCTGCGACGGGGATGCTCTGGTCCTCGTCCCCGAAGAGCCCGAGCCACGGAGTGCGCATGGTGGGGATCAGGTGGAGGAGCGATCCGACGCGCTCGCTGCGCGGCGTGACGATGCCCGCACCGTAGAAGCCGACGGCTGCGCCGAGCTCGAACGAACCGGCTGCGAGGAAGCTGGCTCGGCCTCCCATGCAGAAACCGACGACACCTATCTGGTCGAGAGACCAACTCGCCGCCTGGAGGTGGCCGAGGGTGGCCTGCAGGTCGGAGCGTATGGCGTCGTCGTCGAGTGCGCCGACATGCTCGAGCACCAGGCTGAAGTCGTCGTAGCCGAACGACGGGTCGCCGGTCCGGTGGAAGAGGTGCGGCGCCACCGCGTGGTAGCCGGCGCTGGCGCATCGTCGGGTGACGTCCTCGATGTGCGCGTTGACGCCGAACGCCTCCTGGATCACGATGACGGCGCCCCGCTTCGGACGTTCGGTCGGTCCGGGTACCGCCTCGTACGTGGCCATCGTGCCGTCGGGCGTCTCGAGTTGCACGGTCCGTGTGTCCATGTGCGACACCATGCCCGACCGCCGTTGCAGAGTCCAGTACCGTGCCGGAGGTGGACGCAGCTCTGACCTCGCTCGTTGGGTGCGGCGGCCTGCTCGTGGGCGCCGTGCTCGACCCCGTGAGCCAACGGCTCGCCGAACGCAGTCGCGTCGACGAGGAAGCCCGGCGGCGCGAGAGCGAGGTCACCTCCGATGACGGTCCGGGGGATGTTCCGGGGGACCCCGCCGCACCGGGTCCTCCATCCGGCCCACCGGACGAGAAGCAGCCCGCCCTCCGGCACCTGGTGCCTGCAGGCCGGTCCGTACCCCGCACGGTGGCAGCTGCTGTCCTCACCGGTGCGCTGTGGGCAGGGGCGGCCGCCCGGTTCGGCGGGCACGTCGCCCTCGGAGCATTTCTCGCATGCTTCGCCGTGCTTGCCGCGGTCGCGCTCACCGATCTTTCGACGCGCCTCGTACCTCGGCGTCTCGTCTATCCGGGCGCTGCGCTTATGGTGGCGTTCTTCGTGGCCGCCGCCCCGGTCGATCACACGGCTGGCCACCTGCCCGGCGCCGGGATCGCTGGCGCCGCTGCCTTCTCGGCCTTCTTCGCCGTGTGGTGGTTCGTCCCCCGGGGAATGGGGTTCGGCGACGTGCGGCTGGCGGGCTTCATCGGCATCGCCACCGGCTGGTTGAGCCTGCTCCACGCCTACGTGGCGTTCTTGGCCGGATTCGTCGCCGGGCTCGCGTTCGGTGTCGCGTCCATCGCTGCATCTGGAGGCGGGCGGCGGACCAGGATCCCGTTCGCCCCGGCCCTCGCACTGGGCGCGGTGATCGGGGTCTTCTGGGGCGGGCCGATCGCCCGTGCCGTCTTCGGCCCAGCGGTCTGACCGGGATCGGGACCGGGCCGGCACAGCCAGCGCTCCCACGGCCACGGGTAGATTTGCGCCATGCTCCGTTTCCTGACCGCCGGCGAGTCCCACGGCAAGGCCCTGGTGGTCATCATCGAGGGACTCCCTGCCGGGTTGCCCGTGGTCGCGGCAGACGTCCAGCAGGAACTGGCCAGGCGGCGCCTCGGGTTCGGCCGGGGTCCACGGATGCGCTTCGAGGCCGACGAGGTCACGCTCGTCGGTGGGGTTCGCCACGGCCGGACCCTCGGGTCACCCGTCGCCATCGAGATCGGGAACACCGAATGGCCCAAGTGGGAACAGGAGATGTCCCCGGACCCGGGCATCCCGACGAAGGTGCTGACGCAGCCCCGGCCCGGGCATGCGGACCTCTCGGGAATGCTGAAGTACGGGCTTGCCGACGCACGTGACGTGCTCGAACGGGCGTCGGCCCGCGAGACGGCGGCGAGGGTGGCGGCGGGGAGCCTTGCCCGCCTCCTCCTCTCGCGGATCGGTGTCCAGGTGCTCAGCCACGTGGTCCAGTTGGGCGAGGCCCGGTCGACCACCGACCGGCTGCCCGAGCCCGCCGAGCTCGAGCAGATCGACGGATCGCCGGTCCGCTGCCTCGATCCCGTCGCGGAGGCGGCGATGATCGCGCAGGTGAAGGCGGCGGCGAAGGACGGGGACTCGCTCGGAGGCGTCGCCGAAGTCATCGCCTACGGCGTGCCGGTCGGGATCGGCAGTCACGTGCACTGGGACCGGCGTCTCGACGCGTTGCTCGCCCAGGCGCTGATGAGCATCCAGGCCGTCAAATCAGTGGAGATCGGCGCCGGCTCCGACGTCGCCGGTGTGCGGGGATCGGTGGCGCACGACGCCATCAGGTTCGCCGACGCCTCGGAACGATCCGATGCGGCCGGCTCCGGCGGCTACGTCCGTGACACGTGGCGAGCCGGCGGCATCGAGGGGGGCATGTCGACAGGCGGACCTGTCGTCGCCCGCGTCTCGATGAAGCCGCTGGCGACCCTCAACCGGCCGACGCTCGGCACGGTCGACGTTGCGACGGGCGAGTCGACAGTCTCGTTCAAGGAGCGGACGGACGTGACCGCGGTGCCGGCCATGGGCGTCGTGGCCGAGACGATGACCCTCCTCGTCCTGGCATCCGAATCCCTGCGGAAGTTCGGCGGTGACTCGGTTGCCGAATTCGTGCGGAACCACGATTCCTACGTCGGCGCACTGGGGAACGAAGCTTCGGCCGCGCGGGGCACGTGAACAGGTCTTCGGAGCGCGAGTGACCGAATCCTCAGGACCGGACCATCTCTACCTGGTGGGAATGATGGGTGCGGGGAAGTCGACGGTGGGGCGAGCCCTCGCTACGCGGATCGGTCTGCCGTTCGTCGACGTCGACACGATGGTCGAAGGGGAGGCCGGACGTTCGATCCCCGAGCTGTTCGCCGAGGGGGAGGAGCACTTCCGCCGCCTCGAGGCGGACGTGTTGTCGACGGTGGGACAGGGGCCCGAACCCGCGGTGGTGGCGGTCGGGGGCGGCGCCGTACTGGCCGAGGCCAATCGCCGCGTCCTGGCCGGGACCGGGACCGTCGTCTGGCTGAGGGCGGCGCCGTCCACGTTGCGGGCGCGGCTCGAGGGTGGCGACGGGCGGCCGTTGCTGGCTCGGGCCGGCGACGTGGGGCTGGCCGTGGAGAAGCTCGTGGCCGTGCGTGCGCCGTACTATGCCGACGTGGCTGACCTGATCGTGGACGTCGACGGACTGGGAGTGGTCGACGTGGTCGACGCCGTCCAACGCCGCCTGCAGGCGATCGGTCGTCGATGACGTCCGATCGGGCCCCGAGGCACCGGATCCCGGTGCCGGTCGGCGCCCGGACCTACGACGTGATCGTCGGGCCGGGTGCGATCGGCGACCTGCCTTCCGAGGTCGCGGCGACCGTACCCGGGGCAGAGCGGGCGGCGGTCGTGACGCAGGCGGGTATCCCCGTATCGGTCGACGTGGGGATCCCCACCCAACGCTTCATCGTTCCCGACGGCGAGGAAGCGAAGTCGATGGCGACGGTGGAATCGCTGTGCCGTTCGTTCGCGCGGGCCGGCATCCACCGGAACGACGTGGTGATCGCCGTCGGTGGCGGTGTGGTGACCGACGTGGCGGGTTTCGCTGCGGCGACGTTTCATCGTGGTGTGGCACTGGTCAACGTGGCCACGTCCCTCCTGGGGCAGGTCGACGCGGCCATCGGCGGCAAAACGGGCGTCAACATCCCCGAGGGCAAGAACCTGGTCGGTGCGTTCTGGCAGCCGCACGCGGTGATCTGCGACACGGACGTTCTCGCCACGCTGCCGGCCCGGGAACTGGCATCCGGACGGGGCGAGATGGCGAAGTACGCCTTTCTCCGATCGAAGGGCACCGCTGCGCCCGATACGTCGCTCCTCGAGATGCCTGTCGACCTGCAGGTGGCCACGTGTGCTGCCATCAAGGCCGACGTGGTCGGTAGCGACGAGCTCGAATCAGGCCGGCGGATGATCCTGAACTACGGGCATACCCTTGCCCACGCGCTGGAGGCCGCTGCATTCGCCGGCCCCGGCTCTCCGTCCGGCGGAACGTCGCTGCGCCATGGCGAAGCTGTCGCCGTCGGACTGGTGTTCGCCGCCCGGCTGGCCCGCCGGCTCGGTCGGATCGACGGCAGCCGTGTCGAGCTCCACCGGACTGTCGTCGCTGGGTTCGGGCTGTCGGAGGCGATCCCCCCCCTCCGGCCGGGCATCACGCATGCCGACCTCCTCGAGTTCATGGCCCGGGACAAGAAGGCGCTCCACGGCTTGACCTTCGTCCTCGACGGCCCTCACGGGGTCGAACCGGTGTACGGGGTCGATCCCGACGCGGTGCTGGCTACCCTGGCGGAGACACCATCCTCCGGGCTGGTGCCGTGATGCCGGGTGATCCCGGGGCTGGGGCGCCGATGGCTTGCCGGCCACGGCCGTGAGCGATGGACGTCGACATGGACGTCCACCCGGGCGACAGGGAGGTTCGTCGATGAGCGACGCAGTGGACGAGAAGGACCGGGCGGCGGGCGGTCCACGCAGCATGCTCCTCCTGTCGGGTCCCAACCTGGCGGCCCTCGGCCGGCGCCAACCGGAGGTCTACGGCACCGCGACCCTGGGCGAACACGTCGACGCGGCGCGCCGGCAGGCGGCACAGCTCGGCTACGAGCTCGATCACCTCCAGTCGAACCACGAGGGCGACCTGATCGATGCCGTCCAGGCTGCCACCGGCAAGCTGCAGGCCACCACCGGTGATCGAGCCGGCAGCGGTGATCGAGCCGGCAGCGGTGATCGGGCCGGCAGCGGTGATCGGGCCGGCAGCGCGAACGGCGGTGGGCAGGTCCCCGACGCGATCATCGTCAATGCCGGTGCTCTCACCCATACGTCGTGGGCGCTCCACGACGCGTTGGCTTCGTTCGCGGGCGTGGTCGTGGAGCTCCACCTGTCGAACCCTGCGGCGAGGGAGCCCTTCCGCCACACCTCGGTGCTGGCTCCGGTGGTGGATGGCGCCATCGCCGGGTTCGGCGGGCTCGGCTATCCCCTCGCCGTCGTCGCCGCCCACCGTCTCCTCGAAGCACGCGTCCTCGGCGCATCCGGGGACGATCGGCGTGCCGGTGGACCGCAGTGACGCCGCGCCCATCGCGCCGGCCCGACCGATCGCCGCACGCGGGCGACCTCCCGCCCTTGGTGGCGACCGGGCGGCTCGAGCGGGTGCGCCGTCGCGCGTCGGACGCGTCCGTCGCTGCGCTCTTGGTGACCAACCTTTCGAACATCCGCTGGTTGACCGGCTTCTCGGGCTCGGCCGGCATGCTGCTGGTCACCGGGGAACGTGCGGTCCTGACCAGCGATGGGCGGTACCGGACCCAAGCGGCCGAGCAGGTGCGCTCGGCGGAAGTGGACGACGTCGTCGAGGTGGTCATCGGCGGCGTCGTCGCGCAGCGCGAGGCGATCGCCGCCGCGCTCGGACCGGGGCAGACGGTGGGGCTCGAAGCCGACTCCGTCTCGTGGTCCGATCAGCGCCGGTGGGCCGAAGCGCTGGAGCACCACGAGCTGGTGCCCACCCAGGCGTTGGTGGAGACGGAACGGACCGTCAAGGACACGGGTGAGCTGGCCCGCATGGAGCGGGCCGCGGCGATCGCCGACGAGGCGCTTGCCCGGGTCGTCGGACTGCTCGCTGGGGCGGGGCGGGGCGAACCGGTTCCCGACGGCATGGGAGGGGGGCCGCTGAGCGAACGTCGCTTCGCCGCTGCGCTCGACAACGCCATGCGTGAGCTCGGCTCCGAGGAGCCCGCGTTCGAGACGATCGTGGCGTCAGGCGAGAATTCCGCCAAACCGCATGCCCGGCCGGGGGATCGGCTGATCATGCCGGGAGATGCCGTGGTCGTGGACTTCGGGGCGACCTTCGACGGCTACCGGTCGGACATGACCCGGACGTTTTCGGTTGGCGGAGCCCCCACCGGAGAGCTGGCCCGGGTGTTCGACGTGGTCCTCGACGCGCAGCGCACGGGTGTGGGCGCCGTTGCCCCCGGGGTCGTCGCCGGCCGGGTCGACGAGGCATGTCGGGAGGTGATCACCGCTGCCGGTTGGGGCGAGCGGTTCGAGCACGGGACGGGGCACGGAGTCGGGTTGGACATCCACGAAGCTCCCTCGGTGGGTCCCGGGTCGACTGCTATCCTCGAGGAAGGCACCGTCGCCACCGTGGAACCGGGCGTGTACCTGGCCGGCGTGGGAGGGGTGCGGATCGAGGACACGCTCGTCGTCACTGCCGATGGGAGCCGTCCGTTGACCAATTTCACGAAGGATGTCGCCGTCTGATGGCAGTTTCGACGAATGACCTGCGCAACGGGATGACGCTCGACCTCACCGAGGGTCTCTTCTCCGTCGTCGAGTTCCAACACGTCAAGCCGGGAAAGGGCGGGGCGTTCGTGAGGACCAAATTGAAGAACGTGCGATCCGGCGCGGTGATCGAACGGACGTTCCGGGCCGACGAGAAGCTCGAACAGGCGATGATCGACAAGCGGGAGATGCAGTTCCTGTACCGGGACGGCGCCGATTACGTCTTCATGGACACCCAGTCCTACGACCAGCTCTCGGTGCCCGTGGGCTCGCTCGGCGATGCCGCCAGCTTCCTGAAGGAGGGCGACGACGCCGTGGTGCAGTTCTTCGGTACGGAGATCGTCGGGGTCGACCTTCCCGCTGCCGTCGAGCTCACGGTTGCCGACACCGAGCCGGGCGTCCAGGGCGACCGGGTCTCGGGGGCTCGCAAGCCAGCCACCCTGGAGACCGGCCTGGTCGTCCAGGTGCCCCTCTTCGTGAATCCGGGCGAGAAGATCAAGGTCGACACCCGTTCCGGCGAGTACCTCACCCGGGCCTGACGGCAGCGCCCGACCTCGTCGCCCGACTGCCCGCCCGTCGTCGCACCACCTGAAAGCCGGCGCCATCGTGCCCCCCCTCGAGCAAGCTGCCCGGCACCAGTCCCGCGAGCGCGCCCTGGCGCTCCTCTACGAGTCCGATGTGAAGGGCGAGTCCATCGAGGCAGTCCTGGCCGGCCAGCCGGTCGAGCCCGACGGGTTCACCGTGCGACTGGTGACCTCCGTCGCCGCACATCTGGCCGAGATCGACCGCCTCCTCGCCGACGCCGCCATCGGGTGGGATGTCGCCCGCATGGCGGCCGTCGACCGGAACGTGCTCCGGATGGCCGTGGGCGAGCTCCTCGATCCCGACGGCCCCCCGCCGGCCGTCGTGATGAACGAGGCGATCGAGTTGGCGACCGAGTACTCGACCGAAGACTCGGGCCGGTTCGTGAATGGCGTGCTCTCGACGATCGCGGCACGGGTGCGGCCGTCGTGAGGCGACGGTGAGCGGCCCGGACAAGACCTCGGCGAGAGCGGACATCGATCCGGCCCTGCGCCGGCTGGCGACGGTCGTCATCCTCGGCGCCATCATGTCGATCCTCGACACGACGATCGTCAACGTGGCCATCGACACGCTGTCCCGGGACTTCCGGTCACCGCTCTCCACCATCCAGTGGGTGCTCACCGGTTACCTCCTTGCCCTTGCCACCGTCATCCCGCTGACCGGCTGGGCGATGGAGCGGTTCGGAGCGAAGAGGATGTGGATCCTCTCCCTCGTCCTCTTCCTCGGTGGATCGGTCCTGTCGGGCGCAGCGTGGTCGGCGAGCGCCCTCATCGTCTTCCGGATCCTCCAGGGTCTCGGCGGCGGCATGATCATGCCGATCGGCCAGGCGATCATGGCCCGCGCTGCTGGACCGGAGCGTATGGGGCGGGTCATGAGCGTCCTGGGCGTTCCCATGCTGCTGGGCCCGGTCCTCGGACCGGTGATCGGCGGGTTCATCGTCGATTCGTTCTCGTGGCGGTGGATCTTCTACGTGAACCTGCCGATCGGCATCGTCGCCATCGCGGCCGCCGTGCGGATGCTCCCGCGTGACCACGGGCCCACCCACCCCGTCCATCTCGACGCCGTCAGCCTGGTGCTGCTCTCACCCGGGCTCGCCGCCATCGTCTACGGCCTCTCCCAGGCCGGTCAGGGCTCGACGCTGTCGGTTGCCGCGCCCCTGGCGATCGGCGCTGGGCTGGTCGGCGCGTTCGCCCTCCATGCCCTTCGTACCAGCCGTACGCCCCTCATCGACGTCCGGTTGTTCTACGACCGCAGCTTCGCCTCGTCGGCGGCCACGACGTTCCTCTTCGGTGCCGCCCTCTTCGGCGCGATGCTCCTGCTCCCGCTCTATTACCAGGTCGTCCGGGGCGACAGTGCGTTGAGCGCCGGGCTCCTCATGGCGCCCCAGGGCATCGGAGCGGCTCTGGTGATGCCGCTGGCGGGGCGTCTCACCGACCGCCTCGGTGCCGGCCGGATCGTTCCGGTGGGACTCGTCGTCGCCGTCCTCGGAACCGTGGCCTACACCCAGGTGGGACCGGCAACAAACTACGCATGGCTGGCGTTCTCGTTGCTGATCCGCGGCATCGGGTTCGGCTTCGTGATGATGCCGGCGATGGCGGCCGCCTACCAGACGCTCACCGTCGGGCAGGTTGCCCGGGCGACGACCGCCATCAACATCGTGCAACGTGTCGGGGGTTCGGTCGGCACGGCGGTGCTGGCCGTCGTCCTCGAGCACCAGATCTCGACGCAGTTCCATGCGGCATCGTCACTGTCGAGCGTGGCGACGATCCCGCCGAGGATCCTCCACCAGGTCGCCCCGAAGCTCTCGGTGGCCTTCGGGAACACCTTCTGGTGGGCCGTGGGCATGACGGTCGCGGCACTCCTGCCGGCGATCGTCCTGCCCCGCCACCCGGCGACGGGTAGGGGGGCAGGTTCCGGGTCCGGGCCCGGGGGTGGGCCCGGCGCGCGGGCACCGGCCGTCCCGCTCGGGGAGTGACCCTCGGGCCGTACGGCTCGGGTACGAGGCGTCGGAGGCCCGAAGGGAGCGCGATATAGTCGGGTCCCGACCGTGAAGCGGGTCCTGTGAGGCTCGCACGGCCAGGAGGAGACCGTGGCTGAACGCGAGCGCAACCATGCACGTCCGCGTGGTGTCGTGTTCCTTCCCCGGGTCCAGGTCATGTCGGCCGCAGACGTCAATCGCGCCGTGACGCGCATGGCCCACGAGATCGTCGAGCGGAACCACGGTGTCGATGACCTGGTCCTCGTCGGTCTCCAGACCGGCGGGGTGCCGATCGCGAAGCGCCTGGCTGCCACGTTGGTGGAGCTCGAGCACACCGACGTCCCGGTCGGGTCCCTCGACGTCGCCTTCTACCGCGACGACATCGGCCTCCGGCCCGTCCTGCCCGAAGCAGTAACCGATATCGCCATGGACCTCACCGGGCGGACGGTGGTACTGGTCGACGACGTCCTGTTCACGGGCCGGACGGTGCGGGCGGCGTTGAATGCCCTGGGCGAGTTCGGCAGGGCGCAGATGGTCCAGCTGGCGGTGATGGTCGACCGAGGGCACCGGGAGCTACCCATCCGCCCCGACTATGTCGGCAAGAACCTCCCGACCAAGCGCGACGAGCTCGTCGACGTGTCCGGCGACGGCGTCGTGCTCGGCGGGCTGGTGTCGAAGTGACCCGGCACCTCCTCTCGATCGACGACCTCGGCGCCGACGGCATCGCCGAGGTGCTGGAGGTCACCGATTCGTTTGCCGAAGTGGCCCGACGGGCCATCCCCAAGGTGCCGACGCTCAGGGGGAAGACGGTCGCAACCCTGTTCTTCGAGGATTCGACCCGCACCCGGATCTCGTTCGAGACAGCCGCGAAGCGGATGTCGGCCGATGTGCTCTCGTTTGCCGCCGGCGCATCGTCGCTCAAGAAGGGCGAATCGCTGCGGGACACGATCGAGACGATCGAGGCGATGGGGATCGACGCGGTGGTCATCCGACACCCGTCGTCCGGCGTTGCCCTCCAGGCCACGCGCTGGCTGACGGGTCCGGTCGTCGTGAACGCCGGTGACGGCTGGCATGCCCATCCGACGCAGGCGCTGCTGGACCTGTACACGGTCCGCGAGCTCCTCGGGGGTGACAGCAGGTGCTTCGAGGGGCTGAGGATCGCCATCGTCGGGGACATCCGGCACAGTCGTGTCGCCCGCTCCCAGGTGGCTGCCTACACGGCGATGGGGGCGAAGGTGACCCTGGTGGGGCCGGCGACGCTTCTGCCGCCTTCGGTGGAGGGCTGGGGAGTCGAGTCGGTGACCAGCGTCATCGACGACGTGCTGCCCGCCGCAGACGTGGTGTCGCTGTTGCGAATCCAGGCAGAGCGGGGTAGCGGTGCATTCCTTCCCTCGTTGCGCGAGTACACGAGCGAATTCGGCTTGACCATGGAACGGGCGAGGTGCCTCCCATCGACGAGCATCGTCCTGCATCCGGGTCCGATGGTCAGGGGAGTCGAGATCTCCTCGGACGCCGCCGAGCTGCCCCAGGTCCACGTGACCCGACAGGTGGCGAACGGCGTGGCCGTCAGGATGGCCGTGTTGTTCCTCCTGCTGGGTGTGCCCGGCAGCGCCGGTGTGCCCGGCAGCGCCGATTCCGGCAGGGCTGTGAGCGCTGCCGGTGCGCCGCCACCCGGGGCGTCATCCGGCCCCGAGCTTCGCGCCGGGGGGCGAGATGGGGGGTGATCCGGGAGCGTCCTGGCACGGGGCCAGCGTGACGGATACCCCGGTGGTGCTGGTCCGGGGGGGCAGCCTCGTCGTGCGCGATGCCGCCGGTCGTCCTGCTGGCCTGGTCGGTGCGACTGGGCGGTCCCGGCGATCGGCGAGCACCTCGAACGGTGCACCGGCCGTGGTGCGCCAGGCGGACCTGCTGCTCTCGGGCGGTCGGATCGTCCAGGTGGGCCACGACGACGGGCGCGGCGGGACACTCGACGCTCCGGTGGGAGCGACCATCCTCGACGCGAGCGGCTGTCTCGTCCTGCCGGGCCTCGTCGACATCCACACCCACCTTCGTCAGCCAGGCGACGAGGAGGCGGAGACGATCGAGTCTGGCGCTCGAGCCGCGGCCCTCGGCGGGTTCACGGCCGTGGTAGCCATGCCCAACACGGACCCACCCCTCGATTCGGCGTCGGCCGTCCGCGACGTGCTGTCGCTCGCTCGGGGAGCTCCCGTCGACGTGCACGTCGCCGGCGCCATCACGGTGGCCCGATCCGGGGAGCGGCTGGCCCCCATGGCCGAGCTGGCCCGGTTGGGCGTGCGCCTGTTCACCGACGACGGGAACGGGGTCCAGTCGGCCGGCATGATGCGTCGGGCGATGCAGTACGCGCGAGGGCTCGGCGTCACCGTCGCGCAGCATTGTGAGGTCGACTCGCTTGCACGGGGCGGTGCGATGCACGAAGGCGAGTGGTCGTCGCGACTCGGGTTGCCTGGGATCCCGGCGAGTGCGGAAGAGGCGATGGTCGCTCGTGACCTGATCCTGGCGGCCGAAACCGGCGCACGCCTCCACCTGCTCCACCTGTCCACCCGGGGTTCGATCGGTCTCGTCCGCGACGCGAAGCGCGCCGGCGTCCCGGTCACGGCCGAGGCGGCTCCGCATCACATCGCGCTCACCGACGCCAGCGTCGCCACCTACGATCCGCTCTTCAAGGTGAACCCGCCGTTGCGGACCGACGACGACCTCCGAGCCGTTCGCGACGGCGTGGCCGACGGCACGGTCGACGCTGTCGCCACCGACCACGCACCCCATCGTTCCGAGACCAAGGATCTTCCGTTCGACCAGGCGCCTCCGGGGATGCTCGGCCTGGAGACGGCGCTCGCCGTGGTGCTCACCATGATGCCGGACCTCCCGCCGGCGCGACTGATCGAGGTGATGAGCTCCGGACCGGCGTCGATCGCCGGGATCGACGCCCGAGGGGGCGGTGCCCACGGGGGAACGGTCGAGGTCGGGAGCGCGGCCAACCTCTGCATCGTCGATCCCGAGGCGTCGTGGGTGGTCGATCGGACACGCCTTGCCAGCCGGAGCACGAACTCGCCCTATGCGGGCCACAAGCTCCGGGGGCGCGTGCGTCACACGGTGCTCCACGGCGAGCCCGTCGTCGTCGACGGGGAGGCGCTGCGATGACCGGAACCTCCGCTACGGACGCCCCGGGGCACGAGGAAGACCACGACCCGGAGGCGGACGTGCGGGCACGCCCGCCTGGAGGCGGCTCCCGAGCGTCGACGGTGGCACGACCGAGCGCGCTCCTGGTGCTCGCCGACGGTGAGGTCTTCGAAGGCGAGGCGATCGGATCGCTGGCTGTCGGAGGGCCGGCAGTCGTCGCCGGCGAGGCGGTGTTCAACACGGTGCTCAGCGGCTACCAGGAGGTCCTCACCGATCCGTCCTACGCCGGCCAGGTCATCTCGTTCACGTCCACCCATATCGGGAATTACGGGGTGAACGCGACCGACGCCGAAGCGCCGGTGGTGCACTGCCGGGGCATCCTGGTGCGTGATCTCTCGGCACGGTTCAGCAACTGGCGTGCCGAGGGGTCGCTCGACGACTATCTGGTCTCCCGCGGTGTCCCGGGCATGACCGGCATCGACACGAGGAGGCTTACCCGGCATCTGAGATCGGCCGGTTCGATGCCGTGCGCGTTCGGCACGGCCCCCGAGCGCGACCTGGCCGACGCGGCGCGATCGGCGACCACCACCGAGGGGATCGATCTGGTCACCGAAGTGACGACGGCGGGCTCCTACACGCGGGGTGACGGCCCCTACCGGGTGGTGGCGTACGACTTCGGGATCAAGGAGACCATGCTGCGCCTGCTCGGCGAGATGGCGACGGTCACCGTGGTCCCCGCGTCCACGGCGGCCGACGAGGTACTGGCAATGGAGCCCGACGGCGTCTTCCTGTCGAACGGTCCGGGTGATCCCGCCGCCGTCCCGTGGGCGACGGCGACCGTCGCCCGGCTCCTGGCCGAGGCATCGGTCCCCGTGTTCGGTATCTGCCTCGGACACCAGCTCCTGGCCTCCGCGCTCGGTGGCCGCACCTACAAACTGCCCTTCGGTCACCACGGCGGGAACCATCCGGTGCGCAACGTGGGCAGCGGGAGGGTCGAGATCACGTCGCAGAACCACAACTTCGCCGTCGAGGAGGGGTCGCTGGCATCGGCGGAGGTCACGCACGTCAATCTCAACGACGGGGTCATCGAAGGGATCCGCAGCGGTGAGGTCCCGGCGTTCAGCGTGCAGTACCACCCGGAGGCGGGTCCTGGACCGCACGACGCTCGGTACCTCTTCGCCGAATTCCGGGATCTGATGGACAGGGTCGGCCGCCGACCTGGACGGAGACACAGCTGATGCCAGGTGACCACGGAGGGCGCTGCTGATGCCGCGCCGGACGGACATCGAGACAATCCTGGTGATCGGGTCCGGACCGATCGTGATCGGCCAGGCGTGCGAATTCGACTACTCGGGAACCCAGGCGTGCCGGGTGCTGGCCGAGGAGGGCTTCCGGGTCGTGCTCGTCAACTCGAACCCGGCGACCATCATGACCGATCCCTCGATGGCCGACCGCACCTACGTCGAGCCGCTCACGGCAGATGTGGTGGCCGCGGTCATCGAACGCGAGCGACCCGATGCCCTCCTGCCGACCCTCGGGGGGCAGACGGCATTGAACCTGACGATGGAGCTGGCCGAGTCAGGCGTGCTCGCCGCCGCCGGAGTCGAGGTGATCGGCGCGAATGCCGAAGCCATCGCGACGGCCGAGAACCGGGAGCGTTTCAAGCACGCGATGGAGGAGATCGGGCTCGAGGTTCCCCGCGCCGGGTTCGCACACTCCCTCGACGAGGCCCTGACCATCGCCGAGACCATCGGCTACCCGATCATGGTGCGTCCCAGCTACATCCTCGGCGGAGCCGGCACCGGTATCGCCCCGGACCGTGCAGCGTTGACGAGGCTTGCCGGAGAGGGGCTGGCTGCCAGCCCCGTCTCCGAGGTCCTGATCGAGCAGTCGATCGCCGGCTGGAAGGAATTCGAGCTCGAGGTCATGCGTGACAACGCGGACAACTGCGTGATCATCTGCTCCATCGAGAACGTCGACGCCATGGGCGTGCACACCGGCGATTCCATCACGGTCGCTCCTGCCCAGACCCTGACGGACGTCGAGTACCAGCAGATGCGGGACGCGGCGTTCGCGTGCATCCGGCGCGTGGGCGTCGAGACGGGTGGCTCGAACGTCCAGTTCGCCGTCGACCCCTCGTCGGGACGGCAGGTCGTGATCGAAATGAACCCGCGGGTCTCGCGTTCGTCTGCCCTTGCGTCCAAGGCGACCGGCTTCCCGATCGCCAAGATCGCGGCACGGCTGGCCGTCGGCTATCGCCTCGACGAGATCATGAACGACATCACCGGCGTGACGCCGGCGTCGTTCGAGCCGGTCATCGACTACGTGGTGACGAAGATCCCGCGCTGGGCGTTCGAGAAGCTGCCGGGCGCTTCAGCCGAATTGGGCACTCGCATGCAGTCGGTCGGCGAGGTGATGGCGATCGGCCGGACGTTTCCCGAATCCCTGCAGAAAGCGGTGCGCTCGCTCGAACAGGGACGGCTCGGGCTCAACGCGGACCCGGCCGAAGAGGCCGTCGACGCCGTCGACGCCGTCGACGCCGAGCAGCTTCTCGAGCAGGCCCGCCGGGCGACGCCCGATCGGATCTTCGGCGTCGAATCACTCCTGCGCCGGGGCGTCGAGATCGAGCGGATCAGTGCAGCGACGGGGATCGATCCCTGGTTCGTCTCGAAGATCGCCGAGATCGCCGATGCCCGCATGGCCCTCGAGCTGCAGGCAGACTTGGGGGTCAGGCCCGAGGAGATCGACCGGCGGACGTGGCGAAGGCTCCGGCATCTCGGCTTCGTCGACGCACAGGTGGCCCACGTGTTCGGCTCGCGTTCCGCCGATATCACCATCGACCGGATCGCGGCCGCGAGAGTCGCCCACGGGGTCACGACGACGTTCAAGACGGTGGACACCTGCGCCGCCGAGTTCGAAGCCCACACGCCGTACCACTACGGCACGACCGAGGACGAGGACGAGGTCGCCCCGTCGTCGGTGCCCCGCGTGATCATCCTGGGGTCGGGCCCGAATCGCATCGGCCAGGGTGTCGAGTTCGACTACTGCTGTGTCCACGCATCCCTCGCGTTGCGGGCCGCCGGCTACGAGACGGTGATGGTGAACTGCAATCCAGAGACGGTATCGACCGACTACGACACGTCGGACCGGCTGTACTTCGAGCCGCTGACGTCGGAGGACCTGGCAGCGATCGTCGACTCGGAACGGTCGGCGTCGGTGGGCGCAGGTGAACTGGTGGGGGTGATCGTGAGCCTCGGCGGGCAGACACCGCTCAAGTTGGCGGGTGACCTGGATCCCCAGCTCGTCCTCGGCACGTCACCGGCCTCGATCGACCTCGCCGAGGACCGGGAGCGCTGGAACGCCCTCTGCGAAAGGCTGGACATCCCCCAGCCACCGGGTGGGACGGCGGTCACGACTGCGGAGGCATTGGACGTCGCCCACGTGGTGGGTTACCCGGTCCTGGTGCGGCCGTCCTACGTGCTCGGCGGTCGAGCGATGGAGATCGTCTACGACGACGAGCGCCTGGCGGAGGCAGTCGATGCCATGGCGGCGCAGCTTCACCGAGAAGGCGGAGTGACGGCTGAACGACCGGTGCTCGTCGACCGGTTCCTGGAGGACGCGGTCGAAGTCGACGTCGACGCTGTGCGCGATGCGGCTGGTGAGCTCCTGATCTGCGGCGTGATGGAGCACGTGGAGGAGGCTGGCGTGCACTCGGGCGACTCCGCATGCGCCCTGCCGCCCCAGACCCTTTCACCCGATGTGCTGAGGGAGCTCGAGCGGCTGGTCCGCCTCATCGCCGATGCGCTCGACGTGAAAGGTCTCTGCAACGTCCAGTTCGCGGTCAAGGACGAACAGGTCTTCGTGCTGGAGGCGAACCCGAGAGCGAGCCGGACGGTCCCGTTCGTCGCGAAAGCGACCGGGGTTCCGGTGGCCATGGTCGCGGCCCGGGTCATCGTCGGCGCCACACTGGCCGAGCTCCGCGCCGAAGGGCTTCTCGTCGAGCCGACCACCTCCGAGCACGTGGCGGTGAAGGAGGCCGTTCTCCCGTTCAACCGGTTCCCGGGAGTCGACACGATCCTCGGTCCGGAGATGCGGTCCACTGGCGAGGTCATGGGCATCGATTCGACGTTCGGTCTGGCCTTCGCCAAGAGCCAGATGGCCGCAGGAAGCCGCCTTCCGACGTCGGGGACGGTGTTCTTCTCGCTTGCCGACCGGGACAAACCGGCCGGCGTCGAGGTCGCGCAGCGGTTCGCGCAGCTCGGGTTCGAAATGGTGGCTACGGCGGGCACGGCGGATGCGCTCCAACGGGCCGGCGTCCCGGTCGCCGACGTGGTGGGGAAGGTCGGCGACGGAGCCGGTGTCGACGCCGTCGAGCTCATCGCCAGCGGGAAGGTGCAGCTCGTGGTGAACACCCCACGTGGGCGCGGCCCTCGGGCAGACGGCCTCCACATCCGGGCGACCGCGCTCGAACACCAGGTCCCCTGTCTCACCACCATGGCCGCCGCCCGTGCCGCAGCCGCCGGGATCGCCGACTGGATCAGGCACCCGCTGAGCGTGCGGTCGCTCCAGGAGTACCACCACCAATGAGGACCTCGCCCGGTGCAGGCCCCACCGCGAGGCGCCGTGCGCGTTCAGGCGTGGGATCGCCCGTGGTATCGCCCGTGGGATCGGGTGCTCCCGGCGCTCACCGTGAGCCGGCCCGCCACGGCGTCAGTCGGCCCGGCCGGGCGCTGCCTGCGGCGTGGCACCGCGACACGCACCGGTCGTGACGGCGCGGGACCGGAACGCCGGACCCTCAGGGCAGCGGTCCCGTCCGACGGTCGACCTGACGACGACCATCGGTTCCCTCGTCCTCCCCGCACCCGTCATGACGGCCTCGGGCACGTCCGGACACGGTGACGAGCTCGACGCGTACTTCCCACTGGAACGGCTGGGGGCGGTGGTCGTCAAGTCGTTGTCGGCCGAGCCGTGGCCCGGCAATCCTCCGCCCCGAGTGCACGAGACCCCGTCGGGCATGCTGAACAGCGTGGGCCTGCAGGGGCCCGGGGTCGACGAATGGGCCCGACACGATCTACCGCCTCTGGCGGCTACCGGAGCTCGGGTGGTGGTGAGTATCTGGGGACGCCGCATCGACGACTACGCACGCGCGGCCGCGCTGGTCGCCCGGATCCAGGGTCTCTCGGCCGTCGAGGTCAACGTGAGCTGCCCGAACGTCGAGGACCGTCGGAGGATGTTCGCCCACTCCGCCGAGAGCACAGGCCGGGCGATCCGCGCGGTCGTCGACGCGTGCGAACTGCCGGTGTGGGCCAAGCTGAGCCCGAACGCAGCCGACCTGCCCGAGATCGCGGCTGCCGCCCACCAGGCGGGTGCCGAGGCGGTCACGCTCGTCAACACCGTGCTCGGAATGGTGATTGACGTCGAGCGACGTCGCCCGCTCCTCGGCGGCATCGGCGGAGGCCTGTCGGGGCCGGCCATGCACCCCGTCGCCGTGAGGTCCGTCTACGACGTGCATGCTGCGCTCCCGGACCTGCCCATCGTCGGCACTGGCGGTATCGCGTCCGGCCTCGGCGCCGTCGAGCTCCTCCTGGCGGGTGCTTCCGCGGTTCAGGTCGGGACGGCCACCTTTCGCGATCCGCGTGCGCCGCTCCGGATCCAGGAGGAGATCGGCGCATGGTGCGCTGCACGTGGAGTGGCATCGGTACGTGAGCTCGTAGGGGGTGCGCATGGGTGAGCCAGGCGGTGGCGGATCCGGACCCGGACCCGGATCCGGACCCGGTCTCGGCGTGCGACAGCCCGGCCCCCGGGACTTCAGGACGCGGGTGATTGCCGCCGTGGAACGTGCCGGGCCGTTGTGCGCCGGGATCGACCCCTCGGAGCAGCTGATGGCACGCTGGGGCCTGCCTGACGACGCGTCCGGCATGCGCGAGTTCGCCTTTCGGTGCATCGAGGCATTCGACGGCGTGGTCCCGGTGCTCAAGTTCCAGGTCGCGTTCTTCGAGCGGCATGGCGCCGCTGGCCTCCGGGTGCTCGAAGAGGCGATCACGTCGGCACGGTCAGCGGGCTCGATCGTCATCGCCGATGCCAAGCGCTCCGACATCGGCTCGACGGTCGCCGCGTACGCCTCGGCATGGCTGGCCCCGGACAGCACACTGCGATCGGACGCGGTCACCGTTGTCCCGTACTTCGGATTGGAGGCTCTGGGGCCCGTGTGCGATCTCGCGCGCGCGGTCGGCGCCGGCGTGTTCGTCGTCGTGCGGAGCTCGAACCCCGGCGGTCGGTGGCTACAGACGGCGCTCGTACCGGACGCTGCGGCGGCCTCCGGAGTCACGGGTGCTGGCGCTCCGGACATTGGCGCCGCGGCTCCGGCCGAAGGTGCGAAGACGGTCGAGGACACGCTGCTCGCGGCCATCGCCGACCTCAATGCGGCATCCGGCGGCGTCGGGCACGTGGGCGCTGTGGTCGGGGCCACGCTCACGCCGTCGGCGTTCCCGCTGGCATCCCTGGGAGGGATCGTGCTCACTCCGGGGTACGGCGCCCAGGGCGGAACGGCGTCCGGACTGGCCCGTCTGTTCGCCGATTGCGATCCGGGAACCGTCCTGGCGAACGTGTCGCGGTCGCTCCTCGACGGCGGACCGGAGGTGGGATCCCTGCGCTCCCATGCCGATCGACTGCGTCAGGAGATCGCGGACGCGCTGAGGCCGTCGTCCCCCTGACCCCACGCTCGGGGACCGCGATGCGATCCACGTCGACGTCGGACCGACGATCTCGCCGACGGCGTGCCCCCCGGTGCCCCCGGCCCCGGTCAGGCGGCCGGCGGCGGTCCGTGCTCCGGGGGGTCACCGACTGGTGGGTGTGCCCCGGTGGGGCCGGCCTGGGCGCTCGGGTCGCCCCCGGGTGTGGGAGGTCGGGGCCCGCCGGGCTCGGACCCGGGTGGTCCCGTGTGCCCGGATGGTCCCGTGTGCCCGGGTGGAGGGGACGCCTGGGGGGTGCCGAACAGGCGGTTGCGGACCGTGGGGGACAGCGGGGGT